>NZ_JAPWBB010000001.1:0-319409 GCF_041433235.1 Neisseria sp. 27098_8_112
TATGACGGCTACGGCGATTTGACTGCCGTTTACGGACGCGACGGCAAAAAACTGCGCGGTTTTGCCTACCGCAACCACATCATGGTCGAACACAGCCAGCCCGACGGACTGGTATCCCGCTACGAATACGACCGCTACGACACCGACGGCAAAGTGCTCAAAAGCAGCAACAACCTCGGCGAAGCATGGACGTTCGACTACCGCAAAGACCATACCGTCGTTACCGACGCATTGGGGAGGACGGAAGTATACGGTTTCGACGAAAACCGCGAACTCGTCTACCGCATCGATGCCGACGGACAACGCAGCGACAGCGAACGCGACGACTACGGCCGCATTACCGTAGAACGCGACCCGCTCGGACGCGAAACCCGCTATCTCTACGATACCGAAGGCAACGTCATCGCCATCACCGCGCCGGACGGCAGCAGCACCCAAATCGACTACCACGAAACCCTCAACCTGCCGGTTGCCGTCAACGATCCCGCCGGCAGGATTACTGCCTACACCTACGACGGACGCGGCAACCTCATCAGCATCACCGATCCCGCCGGTTACACCACCCGCTACGGCTACAACGCCCAATGGCTGCCCGAAACCATTACCGACGCCTTAGGCAAAACCCGACGCCTACACTACGACACCCTCGACCAGCTTGTCTGCTTTACCGACTGTACCGGCGAAACCACCCGTTTCGGTTACACCGAATACGGCGATCTCGAAACCGTTACCGATGCGCTGGGCCATACCACCCGCCACCACTACGACGCAGCGGGCAACCCCGTCCGTACCGACTATCCCGACGGCAGTCACGAAACCTTCGAATACGACCGCCTCAACCGGCTGACCGCCCACATCGACGGACTCGGTGCCAAAACCGCCTACGAACTCGCAGTGGACGGACTGCCGCTCAAACGCACCAACGCGCTGGGCCATACCTTCGCCTATGCCTACGACAAAGCCCGCCGTCTGACCGTCCTCACCAACGAAAACGGCGAAACCTACCGTCTCGATTACAGCCAAACCGACAACCTGATCCAAGAAACCGGCTGGGACGGCAAAATCACCGCCTACGGCTACGATGCCGCCGGACAACTGGTTCAACAGACCGAATACGGTCAAAGCAATACTGAAGGTCGTCTGAAAGACCGTCCCGAGACGTGGCACATCCACCATTTCAAACGCAATATCCTCGGCCAACTGCTCGAAAAACAAAGCCGCAAAGTCTCCAGCCGCAACGGGCAAAGCAAAGACGAAGGCATCAGCCGCACCCGTTTCGACTACGACCCCATTACCGGTAACCTGACCAAAGCCCGCAACCAACACAGCAGCGTCGAACTCGCCTACGACGAACTCGACCGACTCATCGGCGAAACCACCGTCCACAACGGCCAAAGCGCCACCGTAGGCTACCGATACGACCCGTTGGGCAACCGCATCCGCACCATCCTGCCCGACGGCTGCCATATCGATTACCTCTACTACGGCAGCGGACACCTGCACCAAATCAGCCTCGACGGCGAAGTCGTCAGCGACATCGAACGCGACAAACTGCACCGCGAAATCCAAAGGACGCAGGGCAGCATCAGCAGCCTGTACGACTACGACCCCATGGGTCGTCTGAAAAGCCAGCATACCGTTTGGAGCGGCACACAAACGCTTCACAACAAACAAAACCCGCTGGCCGGCGGCGCCGTCAACCGCCGCTACGCCTACGACAAAGCCGGCAACCTGATCCAAAGCGCCGACCAAAGAAGCGGCGTCCTTCATTACGTTTACGACAAAATCGGACGTATTCAGGAAGCCCGCAACAGCCAAACCGGCCGCAGCGAAACCTTCGCCTTCGACCCCGCCCACAACATCCTCGACATCCCGACATCTACTCCCTCTCCCGTGGGAGAGGGCTGGGGAGAGGGCAAAACGACCGCCCCGATTTCAGACGACCCCAAAACTCAAGGTCGTCTGAAATCCCCCGCCAACCCTAACCCTATCAGCGGCAACCGCCTCAAAGAATACAACGGCATCGAATACACCTACGATGCACTGGGCAACCTGATCTACCGCCAGCTGCCCGACGGCGAAAACCAATATTACCAATACGATTTAGAAAACCAACTCGTCCGCGCCGAAATCAAAAAGCCCGCCGGCAATACCGAAATCTGGACATACGCCTACGACCCGTTTGGCAGAAGGCTTTCCAAAGAACGCCAAGACAAACTCGCCTGGACGAGTACCGACCCGAAACGCACCCACTTCGTCTGGGAAGGCAGCCGCTTGTTGCAGGAGTACACCTACAAAGGCAGCTATACCTATATCTACACCGACCAAGACAGCTACGAACCCTTAGCCCAAGTCTTCCGCAAAAACCAAGACGAAGAACAATACCTCGCCTATTTCCACAACGACCAAATCGGCATCCCGCGCGAGATGACCGACATTCATGGTAATCTCCTGTGGTACGGTGAATACACCGCCTGGGGCCGTCTGAAAAAGGATGAGCGGGTTTATAAAGATGTGCATCAGCCGTTCCGGTTGCAGAACCAGTATTACGATGAAGAAACAGGGCTGCACTACAACCTGATGCGTTATTACGAACCTGAGGCAGGTCGGTTTGTGAATCAGGATCCGATTGGGCTGTGGGGTAGGGATAACCTGTATCAGTTTGCACCTAATGCGCAAACGTGGATTGATATTTTAGGGTTAAAGAAATGGGGAAGTGCTAGGGCAAGTTTTTGGAAAAATGAAGCTAAACGTGAGCGTGATAGGATTGCTGCTATTAAAGCCAAAGATCCGTCAGCTAAACCTAAATGCAAATATTCAGCAGCAAATCTGAAGAGAATGGAAAAGGGCAACGCCCCTCGTATTTGTGCTGTTATTTTTGATTCACTTGGTAGACTTACAACTCGAGCAGTATCTATGGAGCTACACCATACCTACATACCGCAAAGAAGTAAATCCCCATTGGCACATTCCGCATAGAATTTGACCAAAGCAAGTCCTTGGGCGCATTCCAGCATGGATAAATATAGGCATCTTGGAAAAGATTTTAATTTAGAGAAAATTAAAAATGGGGTAAACTCATTCGATCCTAAAACATGCAAATAGTATATATATTATGGAGTATTAAAATGATAAACAGCTTAGATATTAGAAAATTTGTTGAAACCGAGAAACATAAAAATTATCTAAAAGAATTGTCGGAAATTATAAAGTTAAAATAACAAATGATGAATTATCTTCTCAAGGATGTAATATCCTAGCTGGCGCATTAAATATTGCCAATATAGACTTAGCAACAATTGAAAAAAATTAGATGCGAATAAAGAATTTATTTTTACTTTTATAGAAGTTACAACAAAAAATTTTATCGCTAAATGTGAGAAGGAAAATGTTGCCTTTCATGGAGAAACAAAACTTTGTTTGATTTACCATACATTAGTAACCATATTTCTGGAACAATCAGAAAAAACATTGGCAGAGCATTACAAAGCTAGAAGATTTAAAGGTTATTCACGATTGGCCAAAGAGCAGTTTGCAGAGTATCAAGAAGCCAAGCAAGTTTATGAACGGAAAGCGTAGCTCACACCGATAACAACTGTATTTTCAGACCGTTAAGCAAAATGTCAAAACTCTAAACAAGTTGTTTAGATACTGTTTTTGGCAAAGCAAGCCGTAGCGCATATGAAACTTTAAATCTTGAAGTAAGGTATATCAGAACACTAGAGTTTTCTTACTTTTCAGACGGTCTTAATGTCTTCTTTAAAAATGGTGATACGTTTCATTCTGAAATTGTTTGTGTGCTTTATGTTGTCGACCTCATCAATAATATATCCGAATTACTCGGATAATGAGCGTGTAGTATGCGGTAGCCCACATAAAACCTACAACCCTGATATAGGGAGTGTGCTTTCAGACGACCTCTACCAAATCGCCTCCCCCGACGGCGGCGCACGGCTGCTGTTTGCCGAAGTCGATTCCGGCTGCGGCATTTACCAACTGGTCGCCAACTCGACCGCAACGGTCGCCATATCCGACTCTGCTACGACGACAACGGGCTGCCGCACAGCATTTACGACGGCAGCGGCCGACGCTTCCAACCCGTATTCCCCTCCATCCGTCTGCACGATAACGATCCCGTCTTCGACCCAGCCGGGGAACGGGACATCTTCGTTTCCGAAGACGAGCGTTTCTACGTTAACCGCCTCACCTCCGTCACCTTCAACGGCAAGGAACTGGTGCGCTACGACTACGACGGCTACGGCGATTTGACAGCCGTTTACGGACGCGACGGCAAAAAACTGCGCGGTTTCGCCTACCGCAACCACATCATGGTCGAACACAGCCAGCCCGACGGACTGGTATCCCCGCATAAATTCTGCAATCAAATATTTGTCATAATTATCTAAAAGCATTTATTATTACATATCTAATAATCATAATTTAAGGGAAAACGTTCATGGCGTGGCGGTTTGTGTTGCCTGCTTGGGTGGTGGGTGTAGTGCTTTCGTTTGCGTTACCGTTTGTGCCGTCATGGTGGATTTGGTTGTCTGTAATCATTGGCGCGCTTGTGTTGTGTCGAAAATTTGCTGTGGCTTGGTTGGTGTTGGCCGTCTGTATGGGCATGGTGTTTGGCGTGTGGCGGACTGGGCTGGTTTTGGCTGGTCAATGGTCTGTGGGGGAGGCGGAGGCTAAAGTTTTGACGGTTGAAGTGGCGGATATGCCGCGTGATGATGGTCGGCGCGTGCAGTTTGCGGCAAGGGCTTGGGATGAGCGTGGGCAGGCTTTTGATTTGATGTTGTCGGATTATCAGCGGCGCAATTGGACGGTGGGCAGTCGGTGGTCTGTATCGGCGCGGGTAAAGCCGGTGATTGGCGAAGTGAATGTGCGCGGTTTGAACCGTGAAACATGGGCTTTGGCCAATGGTATCGATGGCATGGGTACTTTGGGGCGCGACAGGAAACTCGTGCGTCAAGGCGGCGGTTTCGGTTTGGCTAATATGCGTGATGCGGTAAGCCAAAGTTGGCAGAGAATAGAGGATAAATATCCTGAGTTTTCAGACGGCATAGGGTTGATGCGTGCTTTGAGTATTGGTGAGCAATCGGCGTTGCGGCCGCCTTTGTGGCAGGCATTCCGGCCTTTAGGGCTGACGCACTTGGTCAGTATTTCGGGCTTGCATGTGACGATGGTGGCGGTATTGTTTGCCTGGCTAATCAAGCGAATTTTCCGTTATTCGCCGTGGATTCCGGCGAAACCGCGTGTGTGGATATTGGCCGGCGGTGTTGCCGGGGCTTTGTTTTATGCACTTTTGGCCGGTTTTTCCGTACCGACGCAACGCAGCGTGTTGATGTTGGCTGCGTTTGCGTGGGCATGGTGGCGCGGCGGTGGCGGCTCGGGCTGGACGGCATGGTGGCAGGCTTTGGCCGTTGTTTTGTTGTTGGACCCGTTGGCTGTATTGGGCGTGGGAACTTGGTTGTCATTCGGTTTGGTTGCTGCTTTGATTTGGGCTTCATCAGGCCGTCTGAAAGAGTTGGGTTGGCGTTTGGCTGTACGGGGGCAATGGGCGGCAACGGTATTGTCGGTGGTATTGCTGGGCTATTTGTTTGCTTCGTTACCTTTGCTCAGTCCGTTGGTTAATGCGCTGGCTATTCCTTGGTTTTCTTGGGTGTTGACGCCGTTGGCTTTGCTGGGTTCGGTTTTTCCGTTTGAACTTGTCCAGTTGGTAGCGGCATTTTTGGCGGAATATACTTTACGCGGTTTGCTATGGCTGGCTACGGTATCGCCTGAATTTGCCGTCGCAGCGGCGCCCGTGCCTTTGCTTGTGTTGGCGATGATGGCGGCTTTACTTTTATTGCTGCCTAAAGGAATGGGCTTAAAACCTTGGGCATGTCTGGTTTTATTGGGCTTTGTGTTTTACCGTCCTGCCAAGCTGGAGGAGGGGGTGGCAAGAGTTACGGTGATGGATGCAGGACAAGGTTTGTCGGTGTTGATACAAACGCGTAACCGCAATCTTTTGTTTGATACGGGAACGGAGCAAGTGGCGCAAACAGGTATTGTGCCGAGTTTGAACGCGATGGGCGTGCGCCGTTTGGACAGCCTGATTTTGTCGCACCATGATATTGACCATGACGGCGGTTTTCAAAGTGTGGCGGCTGTCGGTGCTGATAAATTGCTTGCCGGACAACCTGAGTTTTATCCGAATGCAGAGTTTTGCCAAGAAGACAAATGGCAATGGGACGGCGTAGATTTCGAGTTGCTCAGGCCATCTGAAAATGCAGGTAAGGAAGATAATGACCAAAGCTGCGTATTGCGTGTCGTAGCAAACGGCAAAGCTTTGTTGATAACCGGCGATTTGGGCGTGAAGGGCGAGGCAGGTTTGATTGAGAAATACGGCAATGCGCTGTATAGTCAAGTGTTGGTATTGGGACATCACGGCAGCAGCACGGCTTCGTCAGGCAGCTTTCTGCATACGGTTTCGCCGCAATATGCCGTGGCATCCAGCGGCTATGCCAATGCCTACAAACATCCGACCGTTGCCGTACAAAATCGTGTCCGCGCGCACGGCATTACTTTGTTGAGAACGGATTTGTCAGGCGCGTTGATGTTTGCTTTGGGACAGGACGATATATTTCAAGGCCGTCTGAAAGAGGATAAGTTTTATTGGCAGAAGAAACCGTTTGAGTAAAAAGGATAAAAGGCTGTCTGAAAGACTTTTCAGACGGCCTTAATATTTTTATTGACGGGCATTATCCAAATTTTGTGTGAATCCAATTGTGGATAGTTTTGTTTAATCATTGATAATAAAGAACAAATTAATTTTGATGAAAAAATAGGCAGTATAAAAATAGGAGAATAATTACAAAGTCATTTTATAACTGTTGTTAATTTGATAAGCATTTTGAATCTGTTTGGCTGAATAAATTCACTTGTTTTTAGCTTGCTTATATAATTTAAACGCATTATTGCGCATTCAAATTAAATTTAACAAAGCGAAAAGAAATGGCTGAAACTCAAAACCAACCTAATAACGAAGAGTCCGTAGTGATTATCGGCACGCGTCGTGATGATGTGCTGTATGGCAGCTTGGGACACAATATTTTTTACGGCGGTTTAGGAAACGATACCTTTATTGTGAACAACAGGAATGACCAAATTGTTGAAAGGTACGGCGAGGGTACGGATACGGTTTATACCCATACGACTTATACGTTGCCGAATTATGTTGAAAACCTGACGATGACCGGTCACGATAATATTTTTGGTTTCGGCAACAATTCCGACAACGTCCTCATAGGCAACAGCGGCAACAACCGTTTGAGTGCCGGCCGTGGCAAGGATGTGCTTTACGGAGGGGCGGGTAATGACTTGCTGTTGGCAGGCGATGATGACGACAAACTTTATGGTGGCGACGGCAACGATATTTTGCGTGGCGATCATGGCAACGATTATTTGGAAGGAAACGAAGGCGACGATGTTTTAGACGGCGGAATCGGTGCAGACGTAATGCGCGGCGGCAATGGCAACGATACATATTATATAGACAGTCCAAACGATGTTGTTATCGAAGAAGCCAATGGCGGCATTGATACGGTCTACACAGGTATGACTTACCGTTTGCCGACTCATGTCGAAAACCTAACCTTGACCGGCAGCGGCAATTATTTCGGTTTCGGCAACCATTCCGACAACGTCTTAATCGGCAACATTGGCAACAACCGTTTGATCGGAGGCCGCGGCAATGATGTGCTTCGCGGAGAGGCAGGCTATGACTTGCTGTTGGCGGGTGATGGCGACGATAAACTTTACGGCGGTACCGGCAACGATATTTTACGCGGCGATGCCGGTAATGATTATTTAGATGGCGGCGAAGGAAATGACACGCTTGAAGGCGGTAGTGGAGACGATACTTATGTATTCCGCCGTGGCAGCGGTCATGATGTCATTTCAGACAATCTGGGCCATAACAGCATTCATTTTAAAGGTTTGAGTAGGAAGGATATCAGTTTTACTACTCGTCCAAGCGTCCGTAATCCTGTCCTTAAAGATTGGGTATTTACGATTCGTGAAACAGGCGAAACGCTGACCCTTAAAGAGCAACACAAGACCTATTCATCTGTATCTAAGTATAAATTTTCGGATAAGGAAATGGATGTTGCTGAAATCTTCAAATATCCCGAACATGACTCCGGCCAAGACAGCGTAACCATGCGTGTGCTTTATAAAGATGGTCATGCCGTCACACATGCCGCCATACAAGGGCAGCATCTTCAGACGGCCTCTTTGCAGTATTGGGAAAATATTGCTACTCAAAAAAGAGCCAATGATATTGTCCGACCCAGTTATAAACAGGCGCAACATTCTATCTTTACCAAAGACAGTGATGGCGACGGTTTGGTCGATGCTATTGACCGCAATCCGCAGGAGTGGAATGTTTCCGAGCGTGATTTGCGGATGTTCTCTTCATTGGTTTATGAATCTCCGTCTGCTTTGCATACTGTATTTAAAGGCGATTATTGGTGGAATACGCAATATGCTTCTATTGCTAAGAATATTAACGACAAATATTTTAGCAATCAGGCCAATGTATCTGAATTGGTTGGGAAATGGACATTGCTTAAGGCAGGTAGTCCGGGAAGCGGTTTGGATTATGCGATTTTCGGCAATGCGAACAAAAAGGGCGGTTGGGACAATGTCGTGGTGGCGTTTAGAGGTACGCAGGCGACCAGTATTAAAGATGTTTTGGCTGATTTGAAAATTGTGACCGGTAATTTGCCGGAGCAAACCAAATATTTGGATGAAATTGCACGCTATATTGATACGCTTCATGCCAAAAATGTGTATTCGACCGGACATTCGTTGGGCGGCTATCTTGCAGAATACTTTGCCGCACATACCATGCAACAGCGTTATGACTGGGCAAGCGATTTTAAACGCAGCAGTCTGTTTAATCCGGCTGTTTTGAATGTGGACAAAGCCTCGCCTGAAGCCTTAAAACAAGCACGAGATATGGCCGATAAAATGGCGGAAACACGTATCACGGACAACTCGGATACAACACAGGCACGCCATCTGTATGAAACCAATTCGTATGTAATCAAAGGCGAATGGGTTGGAGATGGTTTTTCAGGTAAAACAGGTGCGGGTATTGGTGCAGTAGTCGGTGGGCTTTTGTTTGGGCCATGGGGCATTGCAGCAGGTGCAGCTGCAGGTGCTGCTGCGTCCCAAGTTCATAAAGGATTGGGCAGATATCCGAATGCCAAGGTTTTGGATTTCAAAAGCGGCGATGTATGGGGCAAACACAATATGACCAGCTTTTATGAGTTTGATACCGAACTTGAACAATACTTCTCCCAAGGTAAACGTATCGACAAGCATTACAAAAATCCTTATTTGATGGATTCTGACCAAGACGGTTTTTCAGACGGCATTGAAAAAAAATGGGGTAGCAGCAGTAATGATGCTCAAGAAACGCCATACGCAACCGGTACCTCTACTATTTATACCGATGACCGGCCCATGCTTGCCGTGGTTCAGACAGAGGATGCAGCCGGTAACGTCCTGTCACTCAAAGGCGTGGAAATGACGGCGCACCAGCAGGGCGATAAGATGGCGTATGCAGCAAACGGCAAGGAAATCGACTTAGGCAAAAACGGCTTTGATTGGTCTGTCAGCATCAGTGGAGACAACAAAGGCGTAGCGGCCTTGCATGGCAGCGCGGCTGACGATGTCTTGAAAGGCAGCGATGGCAATGATTATCTGGCAGGCGGACTGGGTGGCGATACCATTGTTACCGGCGAGGGTAGAGATACGGTGGCATTTACTGCATGGGATGTCCGCGAGGGCAAACTGGATCACTTGCTGGATTTCAATCCGGTCAAAGACAAGTTGGATTTGAGCGCTATGCGTCCGCTGCTCAATGAGAAAGAAAGCCAGGTTAGCTGGGCGGATTTGTTTGTCCGAGATGTGGATACATTCAGCCCCGACCGCTCGTATCTTGTGTTCAACAGCGCCCAAAAAACCTTGGCGTATCGGGGCGCAGGAGCTGAAAGCAGCACAGAGTTTGCACGTTTCTACAATGAAGATGCTGCGCAGCTGACAGCCGCCAATATTATCGGCTGATGGTTGTTTTAAAGTTTAAGGCCGTCTGAACCTGATATTTCATGTTCAGACGGCCTTAAACTTATATAATATCTGACCTATCTCTTTAAAAAGGCAATCCCCATGAACACCATACGCACCAAAATTTGCGGTATTACCCGATCTGAAGACGCGCTGGCCGCGGCCGAATTGGGCGCGGATGCCATCGGGCTGGTGTTTTACGCCAAGAGTAAACGGGCAGTGAGTATTGAGCAGGCGCAGGCGGTTGTGAAAAACCTGCCGCCGTTTGTATCGGTGGTGGCCTTGTTTGTGAATGAAAACGAGCAAACCATCCGCGAGATTTTGCGTCAGGTGCCGATAGATGTGATTCAGTTTCACGGCGATGAAGACGATGATTTTTGCCGTCGGTTTGACCGCCCGTATTTGAAGGCCGTGCGCGTACAGTCCGCTGCCGATATTCAGACGGCCTATGCCAAATTTCCGAATGCTCGCGCCTTGTTGTTTGATGCCTATCATCCGACCGAATACGGTGGTACGGGACAAAGTTTCGACTGGACCATGTTGCACGGCAATATCGGCAAACCGTGGATACTTGCCGGCGGATTGACTGCGGAAAACGTTGCCGAAGCGGTAAAAATCAGTGGCGCGGCGGCGGTGGATGTGTCCGGCGGCGTGGAAATCTCCGGCGGGGTTAAGAGCAGGGAGAAAATGGCGGTGTTTATTCAGGCTGTAAAGGCCGTCTGAAATTTTGTTTGAATTCAAAGAAACCGGAATACATATATGCAAGAGCCAATCGTCGAGTCTCACCCCTTCGCAGCCTTGTTGCCGCCGCAGGCAACGGTCATGATGATGGGGACGTTTCCGCCTAAAGAAGAAAAACACGCGATGCAGTTTCATTATCCGAATTTTCAAAACGATATGTGGCGTGTGTACGGGCTGGTGTTTTTCGGCGATGCGGCGCATTTTCAAAAGCAAGGCGAAAAAGCGTTTGATGCCGATAAAATCAAAGCGTTTTTGAGTGAGAAGGGGATTGCATCCTGTCCGACCGTGTTGAAGGCAATACGCGAACATGGCAATGCTTCGGATAAGTTTTTAAAAGTAATAGAAACTGTCGATTTGGCGGCAGTATTGGCGCAAATGCCCGAGTGCCGCCATCTTTGCACCACTGGCGGCAAGGCAACCGAAGTTTTGTTGGAGATTCAAGGCAGCGGCATGAAAATGCCGAAGGCCGGCGAAACAGTGCCGTTTCCCTATGCTGGACGTGAGTTGACCCTGACGCGCCTGCCTTCGACTTCGCGTGCCTATCCTTTGAGTTTGGCGAAAAAAGTGGCGGCGTATCGGGCTTTTTTTGAAACGGCTGGATTGACTGTTTTTCAGGAGTAGAGCGATGGACCGTTATGAAATTTCTTTAATGACGTTTATGGCTTTGTGGTGGCTTTTTAATGTCGTCTCAGTGTGGCTGAAGGCTAAACAATGGCATATCAAGGTATTGTTGGGCGGAACGCTTTTGTATGTGATACAAATATCTGCAGTCATTATGTCTGTTAACGGCCTTAATTGGATATTTTTGAACGTAAGCACTATAAATACCAATGAGTTGATTATTGCTTTGCTTGTGCTTAACTTTTTGGGTTGTTGGTTGCTGGCGCTGTGGCTGGGGATGTTAGCATTGAAACTATGCCTGAGAAACAAAAACGAAGAAAAATATATCGCGCCGCCGTTGGGTACGGCATTGATTGCAACATCGAGCTGTACGCTGTTGTTCCTATTTTGTCTGCTGATATTATTATTCAATTAGTTGCCGACAAGATGAATGGAAAACGGCTATAATTGCTGACAATTTTACTTTAAGACGGCCTTGTACTGAATCAGGCCGTCTGAAACCATAAAACGAACAAGGAAAAATCCCATGAAAAATTATTACGCTCCCGACGAGAACGGCTTTTTCGGCGAACACGGCGGCCTGTACGTTTCCGAAACCCTGATTCCTGCTTTGCAAGAATTGGCAGAAGCCTATAAAGCAGCGAAAGAAGATCCTTCATTTTGGGAAGAGTTCCGCCATGATTTGAAACACTATGTCGGCCGTCCCAGCCCTGTTTACCATGCCGCGCGATTGTCCGATCATTTGGGCGGCGCACAAATCTGGCTGAAGCGTGAAGATTTGAACCATACTGGTGCGCACAAAGTCAACAACACCATCGGTCAGGCTCTGCTCGCCCGCCGCATGGGCAAAAAACGCGTGATTGCCGAAACCGGCGCGGGTCAGCACGGCGTGGCCTCTGCCACCGTTGCCGCACGTTTCGGCATGACTTGCGATGTGTACATGGGGGCGGACGATATCCAACGTCAAATGCCGAATGTGTTCCGTATGAAATTATTGGGTGCGAATGTGGTCAGCGTTGACAGCGGCAGCCGCACTTTGAAAGACGCGATGAACGAAGCCATGCGCGAATGGGTTGCCCGCGTGGACGACACGTTCTATATCATCGGCACCGCCGCAGGCCCGGCGCCGTATCCAGAAATGGTACGCGACTTTCAATGCGTGATCGGCAATGAAGCCAAAGAACAAATGTTGGAAGCCATCGGCCGCCAACCTGATGTTGCCGTTGCCTGCGTGGGCGGCGGCTCGAATGCCATCGGTTTGTTCCATCCCTATATCGAAGAAGAAAACGTACGTTTGGTCGGCGTAGAAGCCGGCGGTTTGGGCGTGGATACGCCTGACCACGCCGCACCGATTACCAGCAAAGCCCCTATCGGCGTATTGCACGGTTTCCGCAGCTATTTGATGCAGGACGAAAACGGCCAAGTTTTGGGTACGCACTCTGTTTCCGCAGGCTTGGATTACCCAGGCATCGGCCCGGAACACAGCCATTTGAACGACATCAACCGCGTGGAATACACTGTTGCCAAAGATGACGAAGCACTCGAAGCCTTTGATTTGCTCTGCCGTTTCGAGGGCATTATTCCTGCGCTGGAATCCAGTCACGCCGTTGCTTGGGCAGTCGCCAATGCGCCGAAAATGGGCAAAGACCAAGTGATTCTGGTCAACCTGTCCGGTCGCGGCGATAAAGACATTAATACCGTGGCGAAACTCAAAGGCATTGAGTTGTAAGCCTTATTGATTGAGCAGTAAAGGCCGTCTGAAAAAGCTGGATTTCAGTCTTTCAGACGGCCTTTGTTTCCTTAATGATTCAGCGTAGTATTTTATCCATGCAAACTCTATCAAGTATCGGTGGCTAAGGAAATTTATCTTTCCAAACCGATCTTGTACGCTTTCTAAACCGATTATTCAAGTTATCCATCACCATGAAACATTTAGCAATTCATCTAAAACTATTGGGCATGGCGGCGTTTTGGGGCGCATCTTGGCCGATGGGGCGGATGCTGGGACAGGCGCTGCCGCCTTTAACGGGCGGTATGCTGCGCTTTTTGACGGCGGCAATCTTGCTTTTGGGCTGGCTGTTTGCACGGTATCGATTGCGTACTTTGGCGGTTTTGTCGCGCAAACAATGGCTTGGGTTGGCATTGGCAGCGGCATTCGGCGTATTTGGTTTTACCGTATTGTCTATGCTGGGTTTGCAGCGGATTCCTGCTTCAAGGGCGACGGTGTTGGTTACGTTCAATCCTGTGCTGACGATGTTTTTTGCGGCTTTGCTGTTTGGTGAAAAACTCAACGGCAAGATTGTGTCGGGCATATTGTTGGCAGTGGCAGGATCGATATGGGCGGTCACACATGGCGAGATGGTGGCATTTTTGTCGGGCGGCGGCATAGGGTGGGGCGAAGTGCTGGTGTTTTGCAGCCTTTGCTGCTTGGTTACTTATACGATGATAGGCAGGGCGGTGTTGCAGGGGATTGATGCGCTGACGGTCACCGTGGCCACCGCTTGGCTGGGTGTAATGATGTTGTTGCCGCCTGCGCTGATTTCAGACGGCCTGCCGTTTGGTATGCTTGCCGAAATGGACGGCAGGGGCTGGTTCGCTTTGATTGGCCTGTCTGTCGGTGCAACGGTCTTGAGCTATGCGTGGTATTTTGAAGGCGTAAAAACTTTGGGCGCAGGCAGCGCGGCGGCGTACATCACTTTGGTGCCGGTATTCGGCATTTTATGTTCCGCTTGGTTTTTGGGCGAGGTATTGCATGTTTCCTTGGTTGCCGGCTGTTTGGCGGCAGTGGTCGGATTGGTGTTGATGCAGTACGGAAGACGTGCCGTCTGAAATAGGAAATATGTTATATAATAATGAAACTAATCAAACCATTGTTTTAAACATGTCCGAACATTCCTTCCTGCTCGATTTCGACCGCGACCATCTACTCCATCCCTATACGTCCATGACTGACCCGTTGCCTGTTTATCCGGTGCGCCGTGCGGAGGGTGTGCACATTGAATTGGCGGACGGTACTCGGCTGATTGACGGGATGTCGTCTTGGTGGTGTGCGATACACGGCTACAATCATCCTGTTTTGAATCAGGCGGTTGAGGCGCAGATTAAGCAAATGTCGCATGTGATGTTCGGCGGTTTGACGCATGAGCCGGCGGTAGAACTGGGCAAGTTATTGGTCGGGATTTTGCCGCAGGGGCTGGACCGTATTTTTTATGCGGACTCGGGTTCGGTTTCGGTGGAAGTCGCGCTGAAGATGGCGGTGCAGTACCAGCAGGCGCGGGGTTTGACGGCGAAGCAGAATATTGCGACAGTACGGCGCGGGTATCACGGCGATACTTGGAACGCGATGTCCGTCTGCGATCCGGAAACGGGGATGCACCATATTTTCGGCAGCGCTCTGCCGCAGCGTTATTTTGTCGATAACCCGAAAAGCCGTTTCGACGATGAATGGGATAAGGCGGATTTGCAGCCTGTCCGCGCCTTGTTTGAAGCGCATCATGCGGATATTGCCGCCTTTATTTTAGAGCCGGTCGTGCAGGGCGCGGGCGGCATGTATTTTTATCATCCGCAGTATCTTCGCGGATTGCGCGATTTGTGCGACGAGTTTGATATCGTGTTGATTTTTGATGAAATCGCCACCGGATTCGGGCGCACGGGCAAGATGTTTGCCTGCGAACATGCGGACGTCGTGCCGGATATTATGTGTATCGGCAAGGGCTTGAGCGGCGGCTATATGACGCTGGCGGCGGCAATCACTTCGCAAAAAGTCACCGAAACGATTTCGCGCGGCGAAGCGGGCGTGTTCATGCACGGGCCAACGTTTATGGCGAACCCGCTGGCGTGTGCCGTTGCCTGCGCTTCGGTCAAACTGCTTTTGTCCCAAGATTGGCAGGCAAATATCCGCCGCATCGAAAGCATCTTAAAAGGCCGTCTGAAAACCGCATGGGACATTCGCGGCGTGAAAGACGTGCGTGTTTTGGGTGCCATTGGCGTGATCGAGCTGGAAAAAGGCGTGGATATGGCGCGTTTTCAAGCGGACTGCGTGGCGCAGGGCATTTGGGTGCGCCCATTCGGCAGGCTGGTGTACCTCATGCCGCCTTACATCATTTCAGACGGCCTCTTGACCGAAATTGCCGACAAAACCGTACACATTTTGAAGGAACATAACAAATGAAAGGCGTTTACTTCGTCAGCGGCATTGATACGGACATTGGCAAAACCGTCGCCACCGGCGTATTGGCAAAACAATTGTTGCAGCAGGGCAAAAGCGTGATCACGCAAAAGCCCGTGCAAACCGGTTGCCAAAACATCGCCGACGACATCGCTGTCCACCGCAAAATCATGGGCATACCCATGCAGGAAGCCGACAAACAGCGGCTGACCATGCCCGAAATCTTCAGCTATCCCGCTTCGCCCCACCTCGCCGCCCGACTGGACGGCAGGGCTTTGGACTTGGACAAAATCCGCACCTCCACGCAAGAATTGGCGGCGCAATACGAAATTGTCTTGATCGAAGGCGCGGGCGGATTGATGGTTCCGCTGACAGAAAACCTGTTAACCATTGATTATATTCAGCAACAGACTTATCCCGTCATCCTCGTTACCAGCGGACGGCTCGGCAGTATCAACCACACTTTACTAAGCTTCGCCGCGCTCAAACAATACGGCATCCGGTTACACAGCCTGATTTTCAACCATATTCACGACAGCAAAGATGAAACCGTTGCCGGAGATACCTTGGAATATCTTAAAGGCCGTCTGAAAGATGAGTTTCCCGAAGCCAAATGGCAGGAGTTGGCCAAAACAGAGGTGGTAAATGGCGTTTGATATACCGCGTGGCACACTTTGTTCACATGCCGAAGCTTCAAGTCTTCTGCCGTCTAAGGCCGAACATTTGCTGACCGTTTCTTCGCTAACCGCTGCGTTGCGCGCTTCCGGTAAGGATTTTTCGGTCGAGCCGGTGTATTTGGGTTTGACGAAGGAGGAGGAAAACGGAGACGAAATCTTTGTGCGCGATGTTTTGCTCCAACTGGACGGCGAAACAGTGATACAAGCCAGAAGCGCGTGCCGGCCGGATAGCCGTCTATGGACAGAATTATTGGATTGCGGAACGCAGCCTTTGGGAGAGCGTCTGTTTGACGGTACATTGCCGTTGAAACGTTCGGATTTTGAGTTTCTTCGTTTTGAAGATGCCGAGCATCCGTCTTTCAGACGGCCTGTTACCGCGCGCCGTTCGTATTTCGATTGGAACGGCGAAATATTGGAATTAACAGAATATTTCTTATTGAAATTAATGGATTTATACCGATAAGGCCGTCTGAAAAGAAAACCGATTGCCGATATTTGTCATAATTCTGTTATAATACAACAAATTAAATCGTTAAGATTCGTTTGATTTCAGACGGCAATAAATTATAATAAGAGCTAAGGCTCTAAAATGCCTTTCCTTCAGCATCAATACATATACAACGACACATTACACCAATGAACATACGGCGCTTTTTCCTACAATTTTTACCACGTTACGCTGTCGGAAGGATGGTGATATACGCCAAACTGATGCGCATCGACAAACCCATCGGCACCCTGCTTTTGCTGTGGCCGACTTATTGGGCATTGTGGATTACGTCTAAAGGCGTTCCCGACGCGGATATTTTTATTGCCTTTACTGCAGGCACGTTTTTAATGCGCAGCGCAGGTTGCGTCGTGAATGACTTTGCCGACCGCAATTTTGACGGCGCAGTAGAGCGCACCAAAAACCGCCCGTTTGCCAAAGGTTTGGTTTCCAAAACCGAAGCGCTGCTTTTGACCGTCATGCTGTGTCTGATGGCGGCCTTGTGTCTGGTACCGCTCAACCGCTTTACTTGGCTGATGAGTCTTCCGGCCTTGTTTCTGGCTGTCACATATCCCTTTACCAAACGCTTTTTCCCGTTGCCGCAGTTTTATTTAGGACTGGCATTTTCGTTCGGCATTCCCATGGCCTTTGCCGCCGTGCAAGGCCGAGTGCCTCCCGAAGCGTGGCTGATGTTTACCGCCAATGCCTTATGGACGCTGGCTTACGACACGATTTATGCCATGGCGGACAAAGAAGACGATTTGAAAATCGGCATTAAAACTTCGGCAATCACATTTGGCCATCACGACATTAGCGCAACCATGCTTTGCCATTTTTGGTTTACGGTATTGATGGCGGTGCTGGGTATCAAAATCGGCGCAACTTGGCCGTATTGGCTGGTATTGCCGATAACCGCGTATTGGCAGTGCCAACAATATGCCGCCATCCGTACGCGCGACCGTCAGTTGTGCTTCCAAACGTTTTTGGCCAACAACCGCATCGGCTTGGCGTGGTTTTGCGGATTGGTCTGCCATTATTTCTGGTTGTTTTTGGTGTCCAAACTGTTTTAAAAAACGAGGTTGGGGCCGTCTGAAAAGAAAGGGAAAAGGAGTATGTCGGACATACTCCTTTTTATTTAAACCGTGATTTAGCCAATGATGGAATTTTTACTTTAAATCAATCATAATCAAATGGTTGGATTATTTTCGGCTCGTTAAAAAATATCAAAAACAACATGGAAAATGTTAGCGGGACGAGTGTAAATTACGCCTTCAGGATTGAGATTTGCACCGACAATCGGTACAATCCCATTGTTTTGCGACATTTAAAAGAGATACATATGAGCCTGATCGGCGAAATTTTACCTTTGTCCCATATCGTTTTGGATTTGGAAGTCAGCAGCAAAAAGCGTCTGTTTGAAGAGGCCGCACAGCTGCTGGAGAATGAAGCAGAATTACCGAATGCCAACGTGTTCGACTGCCTGTTTGCCCGTGAAAAACTCGGTTCGACCGGTTTGGGGCAGGGGGTGGCGATTCCCCACGGCCGTCACGCATGCGTGAAAAAAGCCACCGGTGCGTTTATCCGTACCAAAGAGCCGGTTGCCTTTGATGCGCCCGACGGCAAACCCGTTTCCCTGATTTTCATCCTGCTTGTGCCTGAAAACGCTACCGGTGAACATTTGGAAGTCTTGTCCAAACTGGCCGGCAGATTCTCTCAAAAAGCCGTCCGTGAAGCATTGATGGCCGCGACTTCTGCCGAAGAAGTACGCACACTCCTGACCGAAGAGTAATTCATGCCCAGCATATCCGTCCGCCGCCTGTTTTCCGACAATCAGCACAAACTCGAACTTGCTTGGGCTGCCGGCAATTCCGGCGCGGACAACCGTATCGGTGTCGAAGCCGATAAACCCGTCTTGGCCTTGGTCGGCCACTTAAACTTTATCCATCCCAACCAAATTCAAGTTGTCGGCGTAGCCGAAGCCGAATATTTACGCCGTCTGGAATCGGGCGAACTCAACTATGATTTCGGCGAGCTTTTCGACATCCCCATGTCTTTGGTCATCGTCGCCAACGGTTTGCCGGTTTCGCCCAAATTACGCGATTATTGCCATACCAACAGTATCCCTTTGCTGACATCCAAACAGGAAAGCCCGCACTTGATGGACGTTTTGCGGATTTATCTGCAACGCACATTGGCGACTTCCACCATCAAGCACGGCGTATTTTTGGATGTATTTGAAGTGGGCGTACTCATTACCGGGCAGTCCGGCTTGGGTAAGAGCGAATTGGCATTGGAGCTGATTTCGCGTGGGCACAGCCTGATTGCCGATGATGCGGTCGAACTCTTCCGCACCGGCCCGGAAATGCTGGAAGGCCGTTGCCCGCCTATGCTGCGTGATTTCCTCGAAGTGCGCGGTTTGGGCATACTCAATATCCGCCATATTTTTGGCGAAACCTCCATCCGTCCGAAAAAAATCCTCCAGCTAATTATTAATTTGGTTCCGGCCGACGACGGATACATGAAACAACTCGATCGATTGAGCATCCGTACCGAAACAGAATCTATCCTCAACGTCAGCGTCCGTTCCGTTACCCTGCCTGTTGCAATCGGTCGAAACTTAGCAGTATTAGTTGAAGCTGCGGTGCGCAATTACATCCTTCAATTGCGCGGCAAAGACAGCACCAAAGAATTCCTCGAACGCCATCAAACACAACTCAAAGAAAACGAACAAAACCATGAAAATCGTCCTGATTAGCGGCTTATCCGGCTCAGGAAAATCCGTAGCCCTCAAACAGCTCGAAGATTTGGGTTATTACTGTGTCGATAACCTTCCTTTGGAAATGCTTCCGTCGTTGGTTTCGCTTCACATCGAACGTGCCGATGAAACCAAACTCGGTGTCAGCGTTGACATCCGTTCCGGTATCAATATTCAGGAAGCGCAAGAGCAAATCCAATATTTGCGTCATGAAGGGCATCAAGTCGAAGTCCTCTTTATTGAAGCGGAAGAGGGCGTGTTGGTACGCCGCTTCTCGGAAACACGCCGCGGCCATCCTTTGTCAGGCCATAATCTGACCTTGTTGGAAAGCCTGCAAAAAGAACGCGAATGGCTCTTTCCGCTCAAAGACATTGCATATTGCATCGATACGTCCAAAATGAACGCGCAGCAGCTGCGTTATGCCGTTCAACAATGGCTCAACATTGAACGCATCGGTTTGCTGGTTATTCTTGAATCCTTTGGTTTCAAATACGGCGTTCCCAATAATGCCGACTTTATGTTTGACATGCGCAGCCTGCCCAATCCGTATTACGATCCGGAATTACGCCCCTTTACCGGCATGGACAAGCCCATTCAAGATTATTTGGGCCAGCAGCCGTTGGCTCAAGAAATGGTTGATGACATCGACCATTTTATTAGCCGCTGGTTGCCGCGCCTGCAACAAGAGAGCCGCAGTTATGTGACGATTGCCATCGGCTGTACCGGCGGGCAGCACCGCTCCGTTTATGTTGTGGAAAAACTGGCCGAACGTCTCAAGGGCCGTTACGAACTCCTTGTCCGCCACCGTCAGGTTCAAAGCTTGGCAGGACGCTAACTTGCCGTTTCAGACGGCCTCAAAGGAAGAAACCATGAAAAAAATCAGTCTGACCGCATTATCCCTGCTTATCTTGACCGCTTGTGCAACAGAGCCTGTCACTGCTTACCGCTGGCACCGTACAGGCGCGAGCGAAGCTGAAGTTTCCCGCCAAATCAATACCTGCAAATCACAAGTTCAAAATGGAACCAAACGTGGCAATACATCCAAGACGTTTGAGCAATGTATGGATGAAGCAGGTTATTACAGCTACGAGCATGGCAACCTCTAAATCCTGATTGACCGATTATCCAAATACCGAGGCCGTCTGAAAAACAATGATTTTTCAGACGGCCTCAGATACGAATAGAAAGAATAAAAAGACATGGCTATCCAATGGTTTCCCGGCCACATGAATAAGGCAAAAAAAGCCATTGCCGAACGCATTAAAAGCGTTGATATGGTGATTGAGATGTTGGACGCGCGTATGCCTGCTTCCAGCGAAAACCCTTTGCTTACCCAGTTGTCCAAAGGCAAGCCCAAACTGAAAATCTTAAACAAACAAGACCTTGCCGATCCCGAGCGTACCAAAGTTTGGCTCGAACACTACAACAGCCGCCAAGATACCCGAGCCATTGCGCTTGATTCTTCCGAAACCGGCGCGCACGGCAAAATTATCCAAGCCTGCCGTGCCATGATTCCGCATCGTCAAGGTATCGAGAAGCCGTTGCGTGTTCTGATTTGCGGTATCCCCAACGTCGGCAAATCCACCTTGATTAACGGCATGATCGGCAAAAAATCTGCCAAAACCGGTAATGAACCTGGTATTACCAAAGCCGAACAGCGTCTTTTCCTTGCCGACGATTTCTGGCTTTACGATACCCCCGGTATGTTGTGGCCGAAAATTATCGTTGAAGAAGGCGGCTATAACCTTGCGGCCGGCGGTGCAGTCGGACGCAACGCGCTGGACGAAGAAGAAGTGGCGCTTGAGCTTTTGGATTACCTCCGCCGCCATTATCTGGCTTTGTTGCAAGAGCGTTATCAAGCCGACAAAGATCCAAGCAGTCATTGGGACGATACTTCTTGGCTGGAGTGGATTGCCAAAAAACGCGGTGCGGTTTTGAGCGGCGGACGGGTCAATTACCAAAAGGCCGCTGAAAATATCCTGACCGATTTCCGCGAAGGCAAAATCGGCAGAATTACGCTGGAAACGCCAAATCAATGGGAGGCTTGGCTGAAAAAAGCCAGACAGAAAGAGGCCGAACTCAAAGCCATTCGCGAAGCCAGAAAGGCGGAACGAAAAGGGCAACAGCCTTCTGCCGATTAATATAAAAGGCCGTCTGAAATCTATTTTCAGACGGCCTTTTGTTGGAATAGGCAATTTAGAGGGCGGTACGGCTGAAGCTGTCCAGAGCTTTATCGGTTTGGATTTGGTTGAACTGCATGATGGTTTTGTCGCCTTGCTTTTCGTCCAATTCGATTTTTCGCACCAGCGTATCGCCGTTGATTTCGATACGGTTGAAGATTTGGCGGGTAATGGCGGTTTTCGGAGTTAAGGTCAACGTCCATTTTTTCTCGTTGCCGTTTAATTTCAAATCAAATTGTTTTTCCAAGCCTTGGGTATTACCGCCCAAAAGGTCGAGGAAGAGTTTGATTTGGCGGCTTTGGCCGTTGAGTTTGCTGGCATTTGGGTTGACCCATTGGCTGCCGTTCCACTGCATGATGCCGTCTGAACGCACGCGCAGGGTAGTTTCAAATGGTTTTTGCATTTTCCAGAGCAGGCCTTTTTGTGGGACAAGGGTAAAGCTGCCGCTGGTGGTCATGGGTTTGCTGAGGGATTTGAGTTGGCGTTGTTGGACAAAATTGCCTTGCACGTTTTGCGGTTTTTGCAGGGTTTGTGCCAATTCGGCAGAAGAAAATGCCCACAAAGCCGGAGCGCTGATGAGGAGAGTAAGAGAAAGAATGGTTTTTTTCATTGTGCTTCCATAAGGTTTGAGGCCGTCTGAAAGTTCAGACGGCCTTTTATTGCTTTAATTATAAGGCTGACAAGGCCTGATTAAAGGTTGCGCTTGGACGCATTGCTTGTGCAGCTTTTTCAGGATTGGCTGCGTAGTAGCCGCCGATGTCGACAGCTTTGCCTTGTACGGCAGAGAGTTCTTCAACGATTTTGGCTTCGTCGGCAGTCAAAGCAGCTGCCAATGGAGCAAATGCGGCTTTCAGTTCGGCATCTTTGTCTTGCGCTGCCAATTTTTGCGCCCAGTAGAGGGTGAGGTAGAAATGGCTGCCGCGGTTGTCGAGTTCGCCTGCTTTGCGTTTAGGCGATTTGTCGTTCAACAGCAGTTTTTCGGTGGCTGCATCCAAAGTGTCGGCGAGGACTTGGGCTTTGGCGTTGCCGGTTTTTTGCGCCAGATGTTCAAACGATACGGCGAGTGCGAGGAATTCGCCCAAAGAGTCCCAACGCAAGTGGTTTTCTTCGAGGAATTGTTGAACATGTTTCGGTGCAGAACCGCCCGCGCCGGTTTCAAACATACCGCCGCCATTCATCAATGGAACGATAGACAGCATTTTCGCGCTGGTACCCAGTTCCAAAATTGGGAACAAGTCGGTCAGGTAGTCGCGCAGGACGTTACCGGTTACAGAGATGGTGTCTTCGCCGTTTTTCAGACGGCCCAAGCTGAATTTAGCGGCTTCTTCAGGAGCGAGGACGCGGATGTCGAGGCCGTCGGTATCCAGTTCGGCAAGGTAGGCTTTAACCTTGGCGAGCAGGCTCTTGTCGTGCGGACGGTTTTCGTCGAGCCAGAACACGGCTGGCGTGTTGCTCAGACGGGCGCGGTTGACGGCGAGTTGTACCCAGTCTTTGACGGGCGCGTCTTTGGTTTGGCACATACGCCAGATGTCACCGGCTTCAACGTCGTGTTGCATCAGGACATTACCTGCTGCATCAATGACTTGAACTTGGCCGTCGGCTTCGATTTCGAAAGTTTTGTTGTGTGAACCGTATTCTTCGGCTGCTTGCGCCATCAGGCCGACGTTAGGAACGGTACCCATGGTTGTCGGGTCAAACGCGCCGTGTTCGCGGCAGAAGTCGATGGTTGCTTGGTAAACGCCGGCATAGCTGCTGTCCGGAATGACGGCTTTGGTGTCTTGCGCTTTGCCGTCTTTGTCCCACATGCGGCCGGAATTACGAATCATCGCAGGCATAGAAGCATCGACGATGACATCGCTAGGAACGTGCAGGTTGGTAATGCCTTTGTCGGAATCAACCATGGCCAAATCAGGGTTGGCGGCGTAAACGGCAGCGATTTCAGCTTCAACGGCGGCGCGGGTGTCCGCATCCAGTTTGTCCAGATTGGCAAGCAGGTTGCCGAAGCCGTTGTTGACGTTGACGCCTGCGGCAGCCAGTTTGTCGCCGAATTTTTCAAAGACAGGCGCGAAGAATACTTTGACGGCGTGTCCGAAGATAATCGGGTCGGACACTTTCATCATGGTGGCTTTCATGTGCAGCGAGAACAATACGCCTTTTGCTTTTGCGTCTTTCACTTGTTCGGCAAGGAAGGCGAGCAGGGCTTTTTTGCTCATCACGGTCGCGTCGATGATTTCGCCGGCTTTCAGGGCAACAGGCTCGCGCAGCTCTTTTTTGTTGCCTTGTTTGTCGGTGAACATGATGGATACGGAAGTCGCATCGGGTACGGTAACGGATTGTTCGTTATGGAAAAAGTCGCCGCTTTGCATAGTGGCAACGTGGGTTTTGGAATCTTTGGTCCATGCGCCCATGCTGTGCGGATGTTTTTTCGCAAAGTTTTTCACTGCTTTAGGCGCGCGACGGTCGGAGTTGCCTTCACGCAGGACAGGGTTTACCGCGCTGCCTTTGATGCGGTCGTAGCGTTCGCGTACGGCTTTTTCTTCATTGGTTTGAGGGTCGGCAGGATAGTCGGGAACGGCAAAGCCTTTAGACTGCAATTCTTTAATCGCGGCCGTCAGTTGAGGTACGGATGCGCTGATATTCGGCAGTTTGATCACGTTTGCATCGGGTTGTTTAACCAGTTCGCCCAATTCGGCAAGCGCATCAGGTACGCGTTGCGCTTCGGTCAGGTATTCGGGAAACGCCGCCAAAATACGGCCGGAGAGAGAAATGTCGCTGGTTTTGACATCAATATCGGCGTGGCGGGTAAACGCCTGCACGATTGGCAGCAGGGATTGAGTGGCCAATGCAGGAGCTTCGTCGGTGTAGGTATAGATAATGGTGGATTTAGTCATGGGATTATTCTCTATGTAGGTTAAGTTTTTCTTTTCGGGCACATCGCGAGAAGAAACGTGCTAAGCCTATTATGGCATATTTCGGCGGATTTGGTTGTTGTTTTGATGTTATTGTTTTTTAAGTTGCGGAAAAGAAAAAGGCCGTCTGAAAAGACAGCCTAAATATAAGGACTTATCCGATAATCAAAACGGCATTGCTGCCGCCGAAGGCAAATGACGAGCTGGCGGCAATGCGTTTTTCAGACGGCCAGCGGCTGTTTTCGTCGGTTAAAGCGATGTTGGGCAGCTCGGAATCGGGTACATTGTCCCATTGTTGCGGCGGCAGTTTGCCTTCCGGATTGTATTGGCGGTTGGCCATCAACCAGGCAAATGCGGCTTCAATCGCACCGGCTGCACCCAAAGTATGACCGGTGGACGGCTTGGTTGAGGTGCAAAGGGTGTGACTGCCAAACACTTCGGCAACGGCTCGGCTTTCCATGCTGTCGTTGTGTTGCGTGCCGGTGCCGTGCAGATTGATCCAGCCGATGTCTTCTGCTTTCAAACCGGCTTTATCCAAAGCAGCCTGAAAGGATTGGGCTGCACCCAAACCGTCGGGACGGGGCGAAGACATATGATAGGCATCACTGCTTGCACCGTAGCCCAACAATTGCATTTCGCCGTCAAAATCTGCATCGCGCGTCATCACGAAAAATGCGGCCGCTTCGCCGATATTGATGCCGTTGCGGTTGGCAGAAAAAGGCTTGGCGATGCCGTCTGAAAGCACTTCCAAAGAGGCAAAACCATTAATTGTCAGCGGAGAAAGCGTATCCGCGCCGCCGCAAATTACGGCATCACACAATCCGGCACGAAGCAATCGGGCTGCGCTGATGAGGGCGCGTGCGCCGGAAGTGCAGGCGGTGGAGACGGTATAGCGCAAGCCGTCCAGACCGTAAACTTGGGCGATAAATTCGGAGGGCGAAGCCATGGTGTGTTGCAGCTGCTTGAACGGAACATCCGTCCACTCACCACCTTGTACAACGTGTTGGAACAAAGGGATATTTTCGTCTGCGCCACTGGTGGACGTACCGGTAACGACAGCAACTCTTTCTTTGCCGTAACGGGCAATGGCCGTCTGAATCAGTCCGTCTATTTGCGAAAGCGCGTGCAGGATAAGCTGGTTGTTGCGGCTGCGATGCGCTTCGGGAATGCTGTCGGGCAGAGGCATCAGGGTTTCTTTGACTGCACCGAAAGCATGCGTTTTGCCTTTTACCCATTGGTCTGAAAAAGTCAGGGGCGTGTTTTCAGACGGCGTGAGTAAGGCATCGGCATGAACTTGCAAGCCGCTACCCAATGCGCTGGTCAGTGCCGGACGGCTGAGATAAACAGGAGTATTCATGAATTAGTCTTCTGCAATCGGGCTGACCGTCCAGAAAGTTTGGTCGGGGAAGCCGATGAGGAATTGTTCGGAATGGTGGGCGACACACCACAAATCATGCTCGCGGTAGCTGAACACCGCGCCTTTGCCGTCAGGGCAGAAGCCTTGATGGGTGGCATTTTGTTGGCGGGCTTCAGGGTAAAGCGTGGCGGCGTGTTCGGCGGCCAAAAGTGGCAACAAGGCGGCAAACAGTCGGCGCGAAGCAGCATTGGGCATCACAAAGCCGTCATTTTTCCAACCTTTGGTGCTGACCGATTGGCGCGATACCGGCGCACCCAGTGCATCGGTTTGGACAAAGCGGATGCCGTCTGAATGAGGCTCGACTGCCAAGAGATTGGTTTGAACGGTTTGCCCCGTCGCATTGGTCTGCTCGAGTTTGAACCATTGGCCTTCTTTGGAAAGCGGCGGCAGCGTTTGCGGATGGGGGAGCGAGGTCGCACATGCGGAGAGCAGCAGTGCGGCAAGCAAAGGGATAAATCGCATAAGGTTTTATCTATCGGTCAAAATATTTAATGGTGTGGATGAAGTTTCAGACGGCCTGTTCTGTTTTCAGTCTAGGCCGTCTGAAAGACATTCGTCCTTATTCTACCTTCAAATCGCCCACCAATGCGGCAAGTGTGGACAAGCGTTGCTCGGATTTTTCCACGAATGGATTGTTCGTGTCCCAAGCGTAGCCTGCCAGAATAGATGAAATCATACGGCTGATTTCAGGACTGCGGTTAGGCGCGTAGATGGCATTTTGGAAGCGGAAATCGTACCAACCGTTTACATAAGTGCGGAATGCGTTCACGCCGATCATCAGTTGGTCGGCAAATTCGGTTTGCCAATCGACGGCTTCGCCTTTGAGCTGTTTGCCCAACAAATCGGCAGCCAGTTTGGCAGAGTGCAGGGCAATGGTCACGCCGGAGGAGAAGACTGGGTCGAGGAATTCGGCGGCGTTGCCCAAAAGGGCGAAATGTTTGCCGTATAAGGTTTTTACGTTGGCAGAGTAGCCTTGGATAGAACGGAACGGGAAGTCGTTTTCCCAAACGGCTTTATCCAAAATTTCCGCCAGCATCGGGCATTCGTACACAAATTTTTTCAACACGGCTTCTGATTTGCCGGCCAGTTTGTCGGGCGTGCCGACAACGCCGATGGAGCAGCGGTTGTCGCCGAAAGGAATCAGCCAAATCCAGACATCGCGATGTTCAGGATGCGTGTTGATCAGGATTTTGTTGCGGTCGAATTTCGGGCTGGTGATGTTGTCGTCAATATGCGTGAAGTGGGCTTGGCGCGGAGGCAGCTCGGACGGGCTTTCCAAGTCCAAAAGGCGGGGCAGGACGCGACCGTAACCGCTGGCATCCAAAACGAATTTGGCGGTCAGTTCATAGTTTTCGCCTGTATCGCTCGCAACGCTCAAACGTGCCACATCGCCGCTGTTGTCAAACGCGGTTACGCCATGTCCGAAGCGGACATCGACACCTTGTTTTGCCGCTTCATCAATCAGGATTTTGTCGAAGATGCCGCGGCGCACTTGATAAATAGTACCGGGGCCGTCTGAAAATTTTTCAGTAAAGTTGAAATCTGTGTAACGGCTGCCCCATGAAAACGCAGCGCCGTCTTTAAATTGAAAGCTGGGCTCGGCATGCACTGCATCGGCAAAACCGGCTTCTTCCAACATTTCCATGCAATGCGGCAACAGGCTTTCGCCGATGACAAAGCGCGGGAAATGTTGTTTTTCCAATACGCAAACTTTAAAGCCTTGTTTGTTCAGCAAAGCGGAAGCAACCGAACCTGAAGGGCCTGCGCCGATAACGGCAACGTCAAATTCTATAGACATTTGAAAATACCTTTGATTTTAATGATAAAAAAATGTTTAATCCATCGCCTGAAATTTTTCAGACGGCCTCTTACAACGTGACGATAGAAGTCGAAACAAAATATCGCTTCAATTTCAATCGTCTTCATCTTGTGTCTAATTTTTCAACAATGTGCCTGCCAGCCAAATATTGAATGCCACGCCGATGGTAACCGTCATGCCGAACACGGCAACGGCGGGCGTGCTGCTGATGGCGAGCAGGGCAAAGGAAATGGCTGTCGTCGCGGCGGCAAGCAGCATACCGCCTAATTTTTCCGGCGCGCTGTGGTGTGCGGTGGCGGCATAGACGGCATAGTCCACGCCGATGGCGGATACTAAAAGCAGTCCGAACATGGCAAACAGGCTGACGGGAATGCCGGCCAAACCGAGTACGGCAACGGTGCAGATGGCGGCGGCCAGCGGCACGGCAAGGATTTTGCTGCCGCGTTTGAAACCAAACATTTTCCACAAGAGTAACCATGCCAACGCATAGGAAGCCAGTTTCAACCATGCGGCCTGATTGCGCGTGTGGTGGAAAAGCTCGTTTAAGTGGGCGCGCTTGTCTGCCCAATGTACGCCGGAGACGTGTTGCGCCACGGCGCGTACGGCGGCTTCATCGGTCATGCCGTTTAAACGCACGACGGCAGCAAAACGGCCTGGTTCCACTTCGCCCAAATACAAGGAACGCCAAGCTTCTGCCAAATCGGTATTCAGGCCGTCTGAAAGCGATAATGGTTGTGTGTCGGCAGCTTGCAGTAGGGCATCGCGCACGGTTTTGCGCGGAATACCGATTTCTGTGAGTGGTTTCCAGCTATCAGGCAATTTGGTCAATTCACGCAGGCGGTTTTGCAGTTTTTGCTGTTCCGTTGTCGGCAGGATGAATTGGTCGGGCGATTGGATGCCGAAAAGTTTGCCTTGCGCGATTAAGGGCTGCAGGGCGCGGCTGAGTTCGGCGGTTTTCTTCAACAGGGCATCTTCGCTTTGTGCTTCGGCCACCAAATATTTGCCGCCAAAATCCGTGCCGCTCAACTGGCCGATTTGTTGTACTTCGGCCAACATCGCGGTCGGCATATTGACCCATTGACGGATGTCGTCACGCCAGTCGCTGCGCCACAGTCCGACTGCCAGCAAAATTCCGCCTACGATTAACCATCCGCGTTTGTGCAGGCGGTTTTTCAGACGGCCTGACAAGGAATAGAGCTTTTCTGTTAATGCGGCAAAAGGCACGGTTTTGGCACGGTAGCGGCGAAACAGCGGTGGCAGCCATAAAACGGTGGCACCAAACGCGCCAAATAAAGCGAAGCCTGAAAATACCGCGGTTTGGCGCAGTACAGGCAAAGGGGTGAACCACAGCAGCGCGTAGCCCAAGACGGTAATCGTCAAGCTGACGGCAAAACTCGGCAAGACATGTTTCATTGCCGATTCGGCCTGCCAAACGGTCTTTTCAGACGGCCCAAATACTGACGGAGCCAGCCAGTGCAACGGGAAATCCACCAACATACCCACCAGGCTGGTGCCGATGACGATGGTCAGGATATGCACTTCGCCGAAGGTCAATAACGCAACCGCCAATCCGGTCAACATACCGGCTGCCAGCGACAAGGACAGCAAAAACACGCGGCCGCTGCGGAAGACCCACAACAGCAGCGCAAAGGTCAGTCCAAGTCCGACCATACTCATCAGCCGACTTTCTTTTTCTGCGGCTGCTTTGGATACGGCGGCGAACAATGCGCCACCTGCGCTTAAGGTTTCCGCGCCGTTTTCCGAAGCGATTTGACGGCTTTGCGTCATCAGCGGTAAGAGGGCGTCGTTGCCGGAAAATTGATCGCCGCCGGCGAGCCGTCCGCGCAAAAATACCCAAGTTTTGCCTTTGTCTTCGGCAAACAGCATGCCGTTGTCCATGTCCCACTGCAAACGGCTTTGCGGATTGGCTTTGTCGGCAACAAAGCGTCCGAAGCCCAGCCAGTCTTGTTCTAAAGACAAAGGCGAGGGGGCGGCAAACGGATTGGCTGCGGCTTCTGCACGCGCTTGAAAATAGGTTTGCGGTTGCTCAAACAGCAGGCGGATTTCGTCTTGCGGCAAAACGGCCAAGCCCAGTTTCTGCATATCCGCCCGTACTTTGTCCAAATTCGGCGTCATGCTGCTGTCGACTTGTTCAAATACGCCGCTTTTGCGCCATGCATCGGCAATTTGTGAGGCCGTCTGAAAAGCGGTTTCGGCATCGGTACTGCCTGCAAGCAAAATAACTTGTGAATTGAGCTGCGCTTCTGCGGTTTTATCCGCGGCCGTCAGTAAGGCATCGGGTTGCTGTTCGCTTGGCAACAACGCGTTCAAGTCGGTTTGGATGCGCGCTTGTGAGGCAAAGGCATAAACCAAAAACAGGGTAAGAAACAGGATAAGGGCAGTATAGAGGCGGTTTAGGAGGCGAAGATTCATCGTTCAGACGGCCTTTTGCAAATGCTGCTGTTAGTGTGTGGAATAAGTAAAAGTACAGTAAATTAAATCAGATTATTATTATTTTGTCAGTTGTTAGATAGTTTGCCGGTCGGTTAAATCATTAGATTTGAGCGAGCCGAAAAACTGCCATTGCAGAGCGACGGTTTTTCCCTTCCAAACGCAGGCAAGTGCCATCGTATCCGCTAAAATCGCGCTTGTGCCGTGCCAATCGGTTTGCTTTCCAGCGCGTAAACCGACGGGTTGCCCTGAATCGAAAACATAGCCGACTGATTTCATGTCCGACGGAAAATCCAAATTTGCTGCTTTAATCAATGCTTCTTTGAAACACCACAATCGGTAAAACGTTTCAGACGGCCAGTTTATTGTTTCTAAGTAGTTTTGTTCTTCTTGCGTGCAGACCAAAGCCGACAGCGCTTTGAAATCGCGCGGGCGGATAAATTCGATATCGACTCCGGCTGTTAAGGGCTGAGGTGCACACAATAAAGCGGCAAAGCCTTGGCTGTGGCTCAGCGATACAGTCGCTAAATCGGTTTGCTGTTTTAACGCTCGGCTGACTTGCCAGTCTTGACGCTGCGCCAGTTGCGGCGCGGCAGCCAAACGTTGTGAATCGACCGCGTTTAGAGACGCATGGTCGTAGCAGGCGGCAAAAGACGGATCGGCCAGCAGGCAGTGAAGGGGTGTTGTATCCATAAAATAGAAAAATGCCAAACTTCATATTGAAGTCCGGCATTTTTGACATTGCTTAGTGGAAGCTGCCTTTCAAAACCACACGGCTGTTGAATGTAGCGATGTGGCATTCGTATTCGTTACCGCCTTTGGTTACTTTGTCAAAGTAGCTAACCAGATGAACAGATTTGGCTTTTTTACGATGCGCAGTGCTTTGGAAGCGTTTAACCGCGCTCAAGAATGCGCGTTGACAGGTTTCATCAGGGGTTTTGCCGACTGAGTTGGAGATTTGACGGGAAGTCAAAGTCGCGCCGGATGTGCTGCCGTAGTGAACGCGGATGCTAGGATCCAAAGCGGATTTGGCTTCGGCAGAGTTCAAAGCTACATCGACTTTACACATATAAATGTCATTTTGACCTTTGCCATTGACTTTATGGCCTTCACCCATGCTGCGGCAGGCAGAACCGGCGGCAGTTGTTTTTTGAGTAGAAGTTTGAGAGGAGGAAGTAGATGGTTGGGAATTGCCGGATTGTGAGCAAGCGGCAAGCATCAGGGCGGATACGGCAACCAAAGCAGAAAAACGTAACATACGAACTCCTTTGTAATAAGGGGTGTGAAAAAAGGTTTACAGAAAACAGAATCATTTTAACATATATGAAAGAAGTATAAAAATAGGATGATGCAAAAAATATTATATTTTTATTTAAATTATTTCATGGTGTTAAGAAAGTTTGAGGCGGTAATGCTTGACGAAGGAGGGCAGAAAGCGTATATTGCGGTCTTCCTTAGGAGTAATGGCTGAGAGGCTGAAGGCACTTCCCTGCTAAGGAAGCATGTGGGGTCAACCTGCATCGAGGGTTCGAATCCCTCTTACTCCGCCAAATATGAAAGACACCGTTTATACGGTGTCTTTTTTATTATCCGGAATTGCTTGAAATCTGAGGCCGTCTGAAAGTGTGAAATGAACGATTTGATTATTCTAAACAAGCCTTATGGCGTGATTTGCCAGTTTTCTGCACATGAAAAACATCAGTGCCTTAAGGATTTTGTCGAGAAACCGGGATTTTATCCGGCCGGACGTTTGGATACGGATAGCGAGGGTTTGCTGCTGCTGACCAATAATGGCCGGTTGCAGGCGCAGATTGCCGACCCGAAATTCAAGCAGGTCAAAACTTATTGGGCGCAGGTGGAGGGTTCTCCTGATGAAGCCAAATTGGATTTGTTGCGCCGTGGCGTAGATTTGGGCGATTTTGTCACCCGTCCAGCCGAGGTTAGGGTATTGGAAGAAGGCGAAGCGGATGTTTTATGGCCGCGCGTGCCGCCGATTCGTGTGCGTAAGTCTGTACCTGATTTTTGGGTGGAGATCAAAATTTCGGAAGGGAAAAACCGCCAAGTGCGAAGGATGACGGCGAAAGCAGGCTTTCCGTGTTTGCGCTTGGTTCGTGTGGCAATAGGCCGTCTGAATCTGTTTGATTTGAATTTGGAATTGGGACAATGGCAGTTTGCGCCGCATCGTCCTTAAATAGTATGAATAAAGGCCGTCTGAAATATTCAGACGGCCTTTTGTTATGGAAAAATTAATGATGTGAATGGCCGATTTGGAAGGTCAAAGTGGTGTAGTTCGCCTGTTTTTGGCACACGCTTTGATCGGGGAAATCGGCTTTGTGTTCTACGCTGGCTTTCCAGAAACCTTGGCGCAGGGGAATGATGCTGACTTCGCCTTTGTCATCAGTGGTATCGGAGAAGGCTTGGGCTTCGGTTTTATGGGTTTTGCTGCGGTCGCTGGTGTCGAAGCCGTCAAATGTGGCGGTAACGGTGGCGTTAGGCAGCGGCTCGCCATTGAAGAGGACGCGGACTTTGAAGCGTTCGCCGACGTGGACGTTGGCTGGGTTGTCCAAAGGTACGATTTCCAAATGTTGGCCGACTTGCTTGGTGATGATGGCAGTATCTGCGCTTTCATGGCCGACATTGACGATGTTTTTACCGAACATACGGGTTTGCTCGCAATAGCTTGCATCAGGCATTTCTTTGATGCTTGCCTGCTTCCAGCCTGCGCTGTTTTTTGACCAGAAAGTCGGTTGGTATTCGGCGGTTACCAAGTAGCTGCCGTCTTTGACCGGCAGTTTGCTGCGGTATTGGTAATTGTATGTGCCTTTTTGAATCATGTTTTCTTTGCCTTTTTCAGTCACCAGTTGCATGGGTTTGCTGAAAATGTGCAGGCGGTCTTTTGCGATGGGTTCAAGCTCCGGGAATTCGCCATAGCCTAATTCGGCTTCAAGGTATTCGCCGCCATGTGTGTGGGCGGTTTCAACCCAAACGCGATGGGCGTGTGCGGCAGTGCTGAACAGGAAGGCTGATGCAATAAGCAAAGCGGTTTTTTTCATGATTTCTCTCCGATTTTCGATGTGTAGAAAAGATAGAATAAAGTTGTTCGTTATAATATAACAAAATTATTTAAATTTAAAGAGAGGCCGTCTGAAAACTTTCAGACGGCCTTTTAGATGATTGTTTTTTTGAATCAGATTATCGAAACGGTTTAGTCCCCGTCACGACAAACATCAATTGCTTCCTGCAAACTGCTGACGCCGTAGATTTTCAGGTTTGGAAACTCTTTGGCATGGCGCGGCATATTGGCTTTGGGGACGATGGCGCGTTTGAAGCCGAGTTTTTCCGCTTCTTTGAGCCGCTCTTGTCCGCGTGCGACAGGGCGGACTTCGCCGCTTAGGCCGATTTCGCCGAAAACCACGGTTTTTTCAGGCATGGGGCGGTTGCGGAAGCTGGAGAGCATAGCGAGGATGACGGCGAGGTCGGCAGCAGGTTCGCCGATTTTGACGCCGCCGACGGCGTTGAGGAACACGTCTTGGTCGAAGCAGGCAATGCCGCCGTGGCGGTTGAGGACAGCGAGCAGCATGGCGAGGCGGTTTTGTTCGAGGCCGACGGTGAGTCGTTTGGGGGTAAAACCGTGTGCGTCATCGACCAGTGCCTGAATTTCGACCAAAAGCGGGCGGCTGCCTTCCTGTGTGACCAAAACACATGAACCTGGAGTGTCGTCACGGTAGCTTGCAAGGAAGATAGCGGACGGGTTGGATACGCCTTTCAAACCATTTTCGGTCATGGCGAATACGCCCAATTCGTTTGCTGCGCCGAAACGGTTTTTGATGGCGCGTATCATGCGGTAGTTGGAATGTTGGTCGCCCTCGAAATACAGTACGGTATCGACCATATGCTCCAGCACGCGCGGGCCGGCAATCGCGCCGTCTTTGGTAACGTGTCCGACCAGTATCATGGCGATGCCCATCTGTTTCGCCATACGCGTCAGTTGGGCGGCACACTCGCGCACCTGCGACACGGAGCCGGGGGCGGAAGTGATTTGGTCGGAATACATGGTTTGGATGGAATCAATGACGACGACTTCGGGCTGATGCTGTTTTAAGGCCGTCTGAATCGCTTCCATGCGGATTTCGGCAAGCAGGTTCACGCCTTCGGTGGGCAGCTCCAAACGTTGTGCGCGCAGGGCAACTTGTTGGGCGGATTCCTCGCCGGAAACGTACAGCACTTTGCGGCTTTGCGCCATTTTGGCGATGGTTTGCAACAACAGCGTGGATTTGCCGATGCCGGGGTCGCCGCCGAGCAGGATGACCGCGCCATCTACCAAACCGCCGCCCAATACGCGGTCGAGTTCGCCCATGCCGGTCGGATTGCGCGGCACTTCGGTGGCGGTGACGGCGGAGAGGGATTGGACGGTCGAGGTGTCCGCCGCCCAAGATTGGAAGCGGGCGTTTTTCGGTTCGGGCGCGGCAAGGCTTTCCTGAAGCGTGTTCCACTCGCCGCAATGCGGGCATTTACCCTGCCATTTCGGGGAAGTGCCGCCGCATTCGGAACATTGGTAGATGGTTTTGGGGGCTTTTGCCATGGTGTTTTCCCTGTGGAATATTTGATGTGTGAAAAGGTCGTCTGAAAACAATCATATCGTTTTCAGACGACCTTTTTTATTGAGAAATAACAGGTTTATTTTTTACTGTCTTTATCTGCATCTTTTTTCGGCGCAGGTTTTTTCGCTGCCAAGCCCAAAGATTTTTGCCATTCGGCTGGATTTTTCACCAAGTCCAAGGCTTTGCGAAGCTGATCGTCTTTGGCCGGATTTGGAATGCGACGGCTGGAGATGTCTTCGTCTTTGTCTTTTTGGGACTTGTCTTTATCGGCTTTGGTTTCTGAGTTGGCAGGTGTTTCAGTGCTGCTGTTGACGTCTTGGCCGCCCAGCGGATTGCCGATATGGCCGACCAAATCGGCTTCGCGGCTTTCAAAGGCACGGTCTTTGTCTTTGACTTCAACGTCAGGAACAATGCCTTGCGCTTGAATCGAGCGGTCGTTTGGTGTGTAGTAAAGGGCGGTGGTCAGTTTGACTGCGCTGCCGCCGGAAAGCGGAATCAGGGTTTGCACTGAGCCTTTGCCGAAACTTTGTGTGCCGACGACGACGGCGCGTTTGTGGTCTTGCAATGCTCCGGCAACGATTTCGGAAGCGGAGGCCGAGCCTGCGTTAATCAGGACGGTCATAGGAATGGTTTTCAGCTCGGCAGGCAATCCGGCCAACGGGTCTTTGCCGCTGGTGGTAATGTAGTCTTCGGCAGTTGCTTTGAGTACCATGCCTTCTTTTTTGTTGCGGCCTTTGGTGCTGACAACAGTTACGTCAGGTTGCAGGAAGGCTGCGGATACGCCGACTGCGCCATTGAGCAGGCCGCCCGGGTCGTCGCGCAAGTCGAGGATGATACCTTTGAGCGGGCCTTTGTTTTCTTTGACTAAGGCTTGTGCGGCTTCGTTGAGCGCGGCAACGGTGCGCTCTTGGAATTGGGAGACGCGGATGTAGCCGTAGTCTTTTTCAAGCAGGTGATGGCGTACGCTTTTGACTTTGATGATGGCGCGGGTCAGGTTGACGACGATGGGTTTGTCGGCATTTTTGCGTGAAAGGGTCAGGGTGATTTTGGTACCCGGTTTGCCGCGCATTTTTTTGACGGCTTCGCTGACGGTCAGGCCGCGCGTAGAGGTATTGTCGATTTTGACGATGAAGTCGCCGCTTTTCACACCGGCGCGTTCTGCCGGAGTGTCTTCAATCGGGGCAACGACTTTGACGAAGCCGTCTTCTTGTCCGATTTCCATACCCAAGCCGCCGAATTCGCCGCTGGTGGATTCTTTCATTTCGGCATAGCCTTTTTTGTCCATATACTCGGAATGCGGATCGAGATCGGACACCATGCCTTTCATTGCGCCTTCAAAGAGCTCGGCATCGGGTTTGTCTTGGTAATAGTTGGCTTTGATTTGGCCGTACACTTCTGCCATGGTGCGGATGGTTTGCACGGGCAGGGCTTCGTTGTCTTTTTTGTCTTTTTCGGCGGCAAAACTTTGTACACTCAGACTGAGGGCGATGCCGCTAAACGCGCCGAGAGTGTAGATTGCAACTTTTTTCAAAGTGGATTTTGTTGACATTCGTTTGACTTTCTTTTTGTGTACGGTAAGCAAAGTGTTTTTTGTTTTCTCTGAACCCGTTGACTTTATGTGATTTAAACGCTTGGAACAATAAGTTTAAGGTAAAAGTTTGTTGTTTAATGTGCTGAACAGGCGTGAAAATCGTGTTTTATTGTAGTTTATGATGAAAATTCAGACGGCCTGAAGGGGAAAATTCACTCAGGCCGTCTGAAACATCAGTTAATCCAGGAAAGCGGATTCATGACTTGTCCGTTGTAGCGGACTTCAAGGTAAAGGCCGGTTTCGCCCGACGGCAAAGTGCCGCTGGTGCCGATTTTGCTGCCGGCATTGACGGCGTAGTTTTGGGCGATGTCGATTTCGTTCAGGCCGGAGTAAATGCTGACATAGCCGTCGCCGTGGTCGAGGACGACTACTTTGCCGTAGCCTTCAAGTTCGCCGGCAAAAGTAACCGTGCCTGAGGCAATGCTGCTGACAGGAGCAGGAACGGTATTGTAGAACACGCCTTTCCAAACTTCGCCATCGCCGCGGTCTTGACCGAACAGGCCTGCCAGTGTGCCGTTGACCGGTTTTTTCAGACGGCCTTGCATACGGCTGAAGCTGTTGGCATTGCTGACGGTAAAGCCTTGGGTGTTCGGGGCTTGCAGTTTCATGTCTTCGTCAGTCAGCGTGGACATGGCGGCGCGTTCGGCTTCGGCTTTTTGTTGGGCGGCTGCCTGCTCTTTGCGGGCTTTTTCGGCTGCGGCCAAACGGGCTTCGGCGGCTTTTTTACGCGCTTCGGCTTCGACTTTGCGTTGCTCGGCTTTGCGTTTTTCCAAATCTTTCAAGAGATTGTTGAGGCGCTGCTCGTTTTCTCTGTGGTTGATTTTCTTTTGCGCTTCTTTGGCCATTTGCGCGTTTTGACGGCGGCTTTCGGCTTGTTCGGCGGTATTGGTCACGCCTTGTTGACGCAACGAAGCTTGGATATTGGCTTGCAGTTTTTTCAGGTAAGCCAATTCATTGTTGATTTTTTGTTCTTGCGCCGCCAGCTCTTTCTGTTGTTTTTCCAAGTCTCTCATAACTTGGTCGTTGGCGTTGTTGATATAACGTGTGTAACGCAGGAAGCGGGTTTTTTGACCGGCATCGGCGTTTTTCAGGAAGAGGGCGACCGCGTTGGGCTGGCTGTTTTTATAGTTGCCGGACACAAAGCGCGAAATTTGGGCGCGCGTATTGGAAACTTCGGCTTTCAACTGGTTGGCATCGGCATTGAGTTTTTGGAATTTTTCCCATGCATCGCGTTGTTTGCGGTTGATGCCGGAGAGGTTGTTGCGTGTTTGTTGCAGCTGTTTGAGCGTGGTATTGACATGGATAATGAAACCCTCGTTGCGTTTGGCAAAGGATTTTTTGGTTTCTATGTCGTTGGCGGCGGCAGTTACGGCTGCTTTGAAATCGTTGTCGGCTGAAGAAGCGGCTTTAGGCTCAACTTTAGGTTCGGCCTTTTTGTTTTGCTCTTTGGCTTTTGTGTCTTTTTTGTCGTCAACAGCTTTTTTGGCAGGTTCTTTAGCTTCGGCCTTTTTATCTTCAGCGGCTTTTTTAGCAGGCTCTTTGACTTTGGTTTCCTTAGGGTCTGCTTTTTTTACGGGTTCTTTGGCTTTGCTGTCTTTTTTATCTTCAGCAGTTGTTTTGTCTTGTTCTTTGGCTTTGCCAGATTTTGCGGCTGCGGCTTTTTTGTCTTTTGCTGTTTCTTTAGGCTCTTCGGCTTTACGGTTGGCCTTTTTATTGTCGGCAGCGGCTTCGAAGGCTTTAGCCGGTTTGTTTTTGGCTGAAGCGCGTTCGTTTTTGTCGGCGGTTTCCTTCCCTTTGGCAGCTTTGGCTTTAACCGCTTTTTTGTCTTCCTCTTTTTCTTTTACCGCTTGTTTTTTTGAAGTTTCTTTTTTTACATCTGCCTTAGCGGCTTCTTTCTCTTTTTTCACGGGCGCAGCCTTTTTGACGGCGGCCGCTTTTTCTTTCGGAGCGTCTTTGGCAGCATAGGTTGGCAGGGAGAAACTGAGCAATAGGGCGAGAATGAGGGGTTTATAACGCATGGTTCGATCTTGCTATCAAAGTAGGAACAATAGGACGGATTATACTGTCTGTCAGGCCGTCTGAAAATAATATCGGGTTGCAATATGGACGAACGGTCTTATATAGTAACGATAGAGTAGGCGGACGGGGTTTAGTCTGCCTGGAAATTGACAGTCTGCATCGACAGGATATTATGAAAAAATATTTATTAATAGTGTTGGGCGCCATGGTTTTGGCAGCTTGCGGTGACAATACCGATAAAATCGGACGCGCCAGTACGGTGTTTCATATGCTGGGTAAAAACGACCGTATTGAAGTGGAAGGTTTTGACGATCCTGATGTGCAGGGGGTTGCCTGTTATATTTCGTACGCGAAAAAAGGCGGTTTGAAAGAAACGGTCAATCTGGAAGAAGATGCCAGCGACGCATCGGTTTCCTGCGTGCAAAGTGCGGAAGTCATCCGTTATAACGAGGCTGCTGTTTTGAAACCGCGACAAGTGTTCAAACGCAGCGCCAGCATAGCATTTAAGAGCCAGCAGATTATCCGCTACTACGACCCGAAACGTAAGTCTTTCGCTTATTTGGTGTACAGCGATAAAATCGTTCAAGGCTCGCCGAAAAACTCTTTGAGTGCGGTATCGTGTTTTGCCCATGCGAAAACCGATACGCCGGTACCGGCAGGCGGCGCGGTTTACGGTGCGTGCGTGGTGGACGCGCCGGTTGCCGACGGACAAAAATAATAAAATCAGCTTATAGATATTAAGAAGAATATGAATTTAGCCAACCATTTCCTGATTGCCATGCCTCATATAGACGATCCGTTTTTTACGGATACGGTCATTTATGTGTGCGAACACGATGAAGAAGGTGCGCTGGGCATCATCATCAACAAGCCTTCGCCGATTACCATGGACATGATTTTCGCCGCCGCCGACCGCAATATCCCGTTGCGCCTGCAACATGAAAATGTGATGATGGGCGGGCCGGTTCAGATTGAGCGCGGCTATGTCGTGCATACGCCGATCGGCCGTTGGCAAAACAGCATGGTGGTAACCGATAACGTCGCGCTGACTTCTTCGCGCGATGTGATTGAAAACTTGTCTAAAGAAGGTGCGGTGGACAAGGCTTTGATCAGCATTGGTTATTCGAAATGGGGTAAAGGGCAGTTGGAACGTGAGCTGGCAGAAAATGTTTGGCTGACTGTCCCTGCGGACGAGCATATTCTGTTTGATGTGCCTTACGAACTCCGCTATGCCGCCGCTTTTGAAAAATTGGGCGTCAATCCGAACGCCTTGGTTTCAGGAGTCGGCCATGCCTGATGCACCAAAAGGTACGGTTTTGGCCTTTGACTTCGGCGAGGCGCGTATCGGCGTGGCGCAGGGCGATGCTGAGTTGTGCATGACTCATCCGCTGGCAACGGTAACCGGCAACAGCAATGATGAGAAATTCGAGGCCATTGCCAAGCTGGTCAAAGAATGGCAACCCAAGTATTTTGTGGTCGGACTGCCGACGCATAGCGACGGGACGGAGCATGAGTTGACCCGTTTGAGCCGTAAGTTTGGCCGCCGTTTGCACGGACGTTTTAACTTGCCGGTTTATTGGGTGGACGAAAGGATGTCTTCCCTATACGCGGAAAGCCTGCTTGCTGAAGCCCAAGTATTTGGCCGAAAACAAAAATCCGTACTTGACCAAGTAGCGGCGCAGGCGATTTTGCAAGGCTTTTTTGAAGGTGGAGCGGCCGAGTATTTCAATGGCCGCGAAGAATAGCATTATTCATTATAAAGGCCGTCTGAAACCAGGTTTCAGACGGCCTTTGTTTTGTTACGGCTTTGGGATAAAAGAAGTTTAGTTTGGTTAAGCCTGATTTTTTTCAGTGCAAATTTTGCTACACTCCGTTCTCTTTTTTAGACACAAATACAAGGAAAAAGTCATGGCACTCATGGATAATCTTTTGAATGCGGCTACCCAAATGTTGGGTGGCAACAGCGAAAACGGCGCACAAGGTTCTCTGACCGATATGGCGATGGATTTGGTGAAACAACAAGGTGGTGTGGGAAACCTGATCAACCAACTGCAACAAGGCGGTTTGGGCGATGCCCTGAGCAGCTGGGTTTCCAATCAATCCAGCAACCTGCCAGTGTCCGGCAGCGACCTGCAAAATGCTTTGGGCAGCGATACGGTAAACCAAATCGCGCAAAAATTCGGTGTGGATGCCGGTCAAGCAGGCGATTTGTTGGCAAAAGTGTTGCCAGACTTGGTCGATAAAGCGACGCCTAACGGCACGGCTCAAGATGCGGATGGCTTCGGCTTGGACGACATCGCTTCTATGTTGCTGAAAAACTTTATGAAATAATGAGTTGAATCATTTGATAAGGCCGTCTGAATCCGTTCGGACGGCCTTATAACTTTTGGTTTACGGTAAATAACCAATTAATCTTTTTCTAACAAAAACGAATGGCTTATCATACCCACTTCGTTTTATTACAAAAAAGGTCATAAAGATGTCACGTTTAACCATACACACAGTTGAAACCGCTCCTGAAGCTGCTAAACCACGCATTGAAGCCGTATTGAAAAACAACGGCTTTATTCCTAACCTGATCGGCGTTTTGGCCAATGCGCCTGAAGCTTTGGCGTTTTATCAAGAAGTTGGCAAGCTGAATGCGGCCAACAGCCTGACTGACGGCGAAGTCGAAGTTGTCCAAATCATTGCAGCCCGTACCAACGAATGCGGTTTCTGCGTTGCCGGCCACACCAAACTGGCTACCCTGAAAAAACTGTTGTCCGAACAATCCATCAAAGCCTCACGCGCATTGGCTGCAGGCGAGTTTGACGATGCCAAACTGGGTGCTTTGGCGACATTCACCCAAGCCGTTATGGCGAAAAAAGGCGCGGTATCCGACGATGAGCTGAAAGCATTCTTCGATGCCGGTTACAACCAACAGCAAGCCGTTGAAGTAGTTATGGGCGTTGCTTTGGCAACCTTGTGCAACTACGTCAACAACCTTGCCAAAACTGAGATCAACCCTGAATTGCAGGCATTTGCCTAATCCCATCAAAGGCCGTCTGAAAATTCAGACGGCCTTTTAGCAAAAAGCAAGGGATATCTTGTTGTCAAGAATAATTCATGAGTAGAACCATCTACGCTTCAAACCTTATTCAGAGGAAAAAATCATGACACGCGAAGCTTTACTGAACAATGTTACCGAACTCGTTAAAAGCAAATTAAAACCATTGGTGGACGACATCGACCGCAAAGGCCTGTATCCGAAAGAATTTATGCTGGAATTGGGCAAAATCGGCGGTTTTGCCGCGACCGGTACGGTTGAAGAAGGTGGTAACGGTTTGGGTTTGGCAACGCAAATTGCCGTATTGCGCGAAATCGGTAAAGAATGCGGCGCCACTTCGTTCAGCGCATGGTGTCAGGCGGCTTGCGCGTGGTATCTGCACCAATCGCCTAATCAAGCGGTTAAAGATAAATATTTTGCCGATATTCTGCAGGGTAAAGTTTTGGCCGGTACGGGCATGTCCAATACCGTCAAACATCTTGCCGGCATTGAAAAACACAACCTGCAAGCCGAGCACGTCGAGGGCGGCTACAAAGTCAACGGTGCTTTGCCTTGGGTATCCAATATCGGCGAAGACCACATTTGGGCAAATACCGCCCAAATCGGCGACAGCTATGTGATGTTTATCACCGGCGGTCAATGGGAAGGCGTTACCTTGCAAGATTGCCCTGAGTTCTGCGGTTTGGAAGGCACGCGCACTTACAGCCTGAATTTTAAAGACGTGTTTATTCCGGATGAAGATGTGATTGCTACGCCTGAGCAGTTCCAGTCTTATATCCCGACCATTAAAGCCGGTTTCATTCTACTGCAAATGGGTATCGGCGCCGGTGTGATTGACGGTGCGCTCGGCATTATCCGCATGGCCAATGTGGTGAACGCAGAAGTGAACGCTTACCTCGACCACAGCTACGATGATTTGAAAGCCGCGTTGGACGGCGCATGGGCGGAAACCGAACGCCTTGCCGATGATGCGTGGAACAATAAACCTGACACGCTGGCAACCTTGAAACTGCGTGAAGCGGCTGCCGTATTGGCATTGAACGCCACTCAATCTGCTGCATTGCATGCAGGCGCGAAAGGTTATCTGATGCGCAGTCCGGCGCAACGCCGTGTCCGCGAGGCCATGTTCGTCGCCATCGTAACACCGGCCATCAAACACCTGCGTAAAGAAATCGCCGCTTTGGAAGCAGCTCAATAAATTCAAAATATCAACAATAAAACACACGAAAGGCCGTCTGAAAATACGGTTTCAGACGGCCTTTTAAAATAGAAGGAACACAAAATGGCTCAATATATGTGCGGCCCTTGCGGCTGGATTTACGACGAAGACCTCGGCGATCCTGAGCACGGCCTGCCGGCAGGTACCAAGTTCGAAGACATCCCCGACGACTGGAAATGCCCTGAATGCGGCGTAGGTAAAGAAGATTTCTACCTTCTGGACTTCACCATATAAATTACCCGATTATTTAATAAAAAGGCCGTCTGAAATTTCAGACGGCCTTTGTTTGCTTAATCGTCAGCGGTAGAGCGAAACAATGGTTTCAGCCGCTTTGACGCAGCTTTCCACATCGGCAACCAAAGCGATGCGGACGTAGCCTTCGCCCGGATTGCCTTGTTCGGTATCGCGGGCAAGGAAGCGGCCGGGCAACACTTGGATCGCGGCTTTCTGCCACAGGTTGCGCGTAAATGCCAAGTCGTCGCCATCGGGAACTTTCAGCCAAATGTAGAACGACGCGTCAGGCAGTTTGACATCGAATGCCTGTTGCAAAATAGGGATGACGCGGTCGAATTTTTCTTGGTAGAGGCGGCGGTTGTCAATGACGTGTTCTTCATCATTCCAAGCGGCAATGCTGGCGCGTTGGACGGGAATACTCATCGCGCTGCCGTGGTAGGTGCGGTAGAGCAGGAAGTTTTTGAGCAACTCGGCATCGCCTGCGACAAAGCCGGAACGCAAACCGGGGACATTGGAGCGTTTGGACAGACTGGTGAACATAATAATGTTGCGTGTGCCGCGTCCTAATTGCGCCGCAGCCTGCAAGCCGCCGATCGGTTTGTTGTCGTCAAAATAGATTTCGGAATAGCATTCGTCAGAGGCAATAATGAAGCCGTATTTGTCTTGCAAATCAAAAATTTCTTTCCAGTCTTCTAATTGCAGGACGCTGCCGCTCGGGTTGTTTGGCGAGCAGACGATCAGGACTTTGGTGCGCTGCCATACGTCTTCAGGCAGGCTGCTCCAATCGGGGTTGAAGCTGGGCGCAGGACAGTTGGCAAAATGGATTTCGCCGCCGCCCAAAATAGTCGCGCCTTCGTAAATTTGATAGAAAGGATTGGGGCTGATAACGACCGGTTTGGGGCCGTCTGAAGCCGGATTTAAAACGGTTTGGATAAAAGAGAACAAAGCTTCCCGGCTGCCCAATACGGGCAGGATTTCATTATCGGGGTTGAGGCTCAAACCATCATAACGGCGGGCAACCCATTCGGCGCAGGCTTGGCGCAGTTCGGGCAGGCCTGCGGTCAGCGGATATTTTTCCAGTTCGTGCAGGGAGGCGGTCAGCGCGTCGGTAATGACTTTGGGCGTCGGGTGTTTCGGCTCGCCGATTTGCAGATGAATGGGCGTTACGCCTTCGGGTGCATCAATGCCTTGCATGGCTTCACGCAGGCGGGCGAAAGGATAGGGTTTGAGATGGTTCAATAATGGGTTCATGATGTTTCTGCCGATAAATTAAGGCAATAATCTTAGCATTTTTTAGATGGATTAGGACAAAAAGGCCGTCTGAAAACAGGGTTTAAATGTTTTTCAGACGGCCTTTTGAGTGTTGATGCGTTTATTTGGCAGGGACGACAGGCAGGGAACCGTTCAAGAGATAATGAATGGTTTCTTGAACCGTACGGATGGCGTTGCCAAACGGCAGCGGGTCTTTACCACGGAAAAACAGGCCTTTATCGACTTCGCCGCGGAATGCCGCGGAAAGTTGGATGTCGATACAGAATTGACCGGCTTTGGCCAAACCGTCGCGCAAGCCGCAGCTGGTCAGGCAGTTCAGGCCTTGGGTGCAGCGGCGCGGATCGTTTTTGGCATTGGCTTGCAATTTGGCCTCGCGTTTGATGTAGTTGTCGAGGAATTTTGTGCGCACGCCGCGTGCAGGCAAACCGGCAACAGACATGAATTCAACCACTTTTTCGGTTTCCGCACCGGCCAGTGTTTTCTTGAAGTTGATGTGGGCATCGCCTTCTTCGGTCACGGCAAACGCGGTACCGATTTGGACGGCGGATGCGCCCCAGTTTTTCAAGGCTGTTTTGACTTTTTCAAAGTTTGCCATGCCGCCGGCGAGTACCAACGGGATTTTTTCGCTTTCCAAGCCCAAGTTTTTGAATACTTCAAATGTTTCTTCAATAACGCGTTTGAACTCGAATTTGGCATCGTTCACGCCGTCAACGGTTGCCGCACCCAAGTGGCCGGCTGCGTGGGCAGGGTGTTCGATAACGATGGCATCGGGCAAGATGCCTTTTTTCATCCAACGTTTCAAAACGATATTGATACCGCGTGACTCGGACAAAATAGGGAAAAGGGCGACATCTTTGTGGTAGCCCTCGGCCATTTCAGGCAGATCCAAAGGCAAACCTGCACCCATCACAATCGCGTCTGCGCCGGATTCGCAGGCCTGACGGACGTAGGCGGCATGGTCTTTTACGGCTTTCATGACGTTGACGGCAATCATGCCTTTGCCTTCTGAATCGGCTTTGGCTTTTTTGATTTCACGGTCAAGCGCGATGCAGTTGAGGCGGGTGTATTTTTCTTCGCTGGAATCGATTTTTGATTCGGCCAGCAAATCTTCGTGCAAGTGGCGCAAATCGACGCTGGCGATGGTACCCACGCCGTTTTCGCGCGCAACCGCGCTGGAGAGTTTTGATGCGGAAACGCCTACACCCATACCGCCTTGTACAACGGGAATCAGTGATTTGCCACGGATAATCAATGGGTCAAAGTTGTTTTGCATGGATGCTCCTTCATAGATTCTGGATGGTGCCGTCTGAAATCCTATGAAATGGATTGGATAACGGACTGATGTGTATATAAATAAGTGTGTTTTTCGCCGCCGTTTTTCAGACGGCATGAGGCGTGTTTTTAAAATTTTAGGAATTATACTCTAAGTTAATGTAAAAATTAGAGTATTAATACAGTTTTTTTGAAGGAAAAATTGAAAAGTCTTGTTAATAAAGGAATAAATTTTATGATGGATTGGATTGAGGAGGCGAAATTGCAAACAAAATCTACAAAGAAAAAGGCCGTCTGAAATTTCAGACGGCCTTAAGTATGGGAATCAGACGGATGTCAGATTACATTTGTTTTTTAGCAGCATCAATGGCGCGTTGATCAGGGTTGATCAAGATTTCAACGCGGCGGTTTTGTGCGCGGCCTTCAACAGTAGCGTTGGAGGCGATTGGTTGACGGGAGCCGTAACCGAAAGTGCTCAAACGGGTGCTGCTTACGCCACGGGATTGCAGGAAGGTAGCGACAGATTCGGCGCGGTTGCGAGACAATGGCTCGTTGATGGCGTCGTTACCGGTGTTGTCGGTGTGGCCGTTGATGGTCAAAGTCGTATCAGGATATTGAACCAAAGTTTGCGCGGCAGCAGACAAGGCGCTTTGAGCATGGCCGCTCAGGGCAGCGCTGCCGGTAGCGAAGGTTACGTTTTCAGGCATAACCAGTTTGATTTGGTTGCCTTGACGTTCAACTTCGATGTTGGTATTGGCCAAGCTTTGACGCAGTTTTTTCTCTTGGTAGTCCATGTAACCGCCGATACCGGCACCTACTGCACCACAAGCCAATGCGGAGTTACGCGCGCCTTTACCGCCGTGGGTCAGCGCACCAACGATGCCGCAAACAGCCGCACCGCCCAAACCGTACATAGCGGTTTTGCTGGCGGATTGTTGACCGGTAGCAGGATCGGTCACACAGCCGGTGAGTGCCAAAGGAATTGCAGTAGCAATAACGGTCAGTGGTTTCAAGAATTTCATGTTGTATCCTCTTTTTAGATGACGGCTCGGGCCGTCTGAAATGAATAAAAACCGCGTGGGTCGTTACGAATTAATGATACCGAATATCCGAAACTCAAAAGAACGGGTTTAACCCGATATTACGAAAATATTTGCCAGTTAACATAATTCTGAAGCATTTCTGCATTTCTCCGACAGTTTGGTCATTTTGCCGCGAAATAACAAGCAAAGTTTTTTACAGTTTCTTCCGTTTTTTATGCTTGCGGCGATACCAGCTGACAAATGCCCATTTCAATCTGACTTTGACATCGTATCCCACCGAGCCTGCACCCAATATGAACAAAACGGCGGAAACGGGCAGGGCGAAATGATGGCCGACCAAATGATAACCCCATACGCCAACCACGCCGCCCAGCAAAAACGACAGCATCAAGCCGCTTAAAAGCCACATTTTCGGTTTGTTGACGCGGACGTGCGGCAGGCGCGGATGATGCTGTTTGGAGTAATAAAGCGCGCGTGAAATTTCAATGCCCAAGTCGGTCGCCGTGCCGGTCATGTGGGTGGAACGGATGGCACCGCCGGAAAGAAGCGTGATAACCGTATTGTGCATACCCATGATAAAACACAATAAAAACAATGCCAAAGACGGCATAATAAAATCAGAGCCGCCAAAATCCCATTCCATCGCGGCAATACCGAACCAACCGAATATCAACAGATAAACTGCTTCCAGCCACATGGAAAACCCAAAGCTGCCACGGAAACGCATCTGCTGCGTCCATAAAATCACCCAGCCCGAATGCGCGGCACCGGCAACAAAACACAACACGCTGATTGTGGCAATAATGGCCACACTCCACTCTTGAAGATACAAAACATCTGCCAACAGCGACATTGAGCCGGTAACATGGGAGGTATAACGTGAGAATGCGAAGTAACCGCCGGCATTAATCGCTCCGGCAAGAAAGGCCATGATGTAGCCCAGCCGTCTGAAACGGGCATCGGAAATATTGTGTTCGTGCAGATACGGGCGATCCGCCTGCCAAAACGGCGGCGTGTGTTGCCTGTGGTGGCGCAATCGGTAGGAGTGGGGCGGTTTGTCAGTGTTCATTGAGTGGGTTTGGAGTTAAACATTCATACAGGGTGTATTTTATATGCAACTGTCTGCTACCAAGAACAAATAATATAAAGTGTTCCTAAGTTGCTACACTTGCTCATTGCAAGATGAGGGCGTACATTAATAGAAAGATATAAACATAAGGAAACATCCGATGAATCCTATCCGTCTGACCTTATTGTTTGGCGCCGTTGCATTGCTTGCCGCCTGTGCCACCACGCCTGAGCAAAAAGCTGCACGCGCCCAAGCGCAGAAACGCTATGAACAGGATCTTCAAGTCAATCTTGCCGCCCAATGCGATCAGGAAACTGCCGCACTGATCCGCCGCAAATTTGACGAAGAAGGCAAACCCGGTGTAGCAACCGCGGAACAAAAAGCCTTCCGCCTCAAATATATCGACAAAGTTTCCGACCCGATGTTCCAAGCCTGCTACAAAATGGCATGGCAAAACTATATTTCCCAAGAACAGCTGCGCGAAGCCCGCTACTATCGCTATTACGACGATTGGGGCTATCCGTTTGGCCGTTATCCTTGGTGGTGGTAAGGTATTAACAAACTTTAGGGCCGTCTGAAAGCATATATTTATTGGTTTCAGACGGCCTAAGGTTTATTGAAACGGCAATAACGTTTACAATAGTCGCCTATTCAAACACAATACCCACCACCCATGAACATCTGGCTTGGACAGCGACACGCGCCCAAATTTCCGCAAGGAGCCGCCGTAACCATCGGCAACTTTGACGGCGTACACCTCGGGCACAAACACATTCTACAGAAGCTCAAACGAGAGGCAGACCAGCGCGGTCTGCCTGTTGTCGTTGTTGTTTTTGAGCCCCAGCCCAAAGAATTTTTTGCGCGCAAAGCCGGGAAAAAGCTGCCTTACCGCATCAGCCCGCTGCGTACCAAATTGCGCCTTTTGCGTGAAACCGGCTGCGTGGATGCCGTTTGGGTCTTGCGTTTTAACCAAGCTTTCTCCGATATGAGCGCACAAGCGTTTATCGACCAACTTTTGCGCCAAACGCTCAACACGCGTTATTTGTTGATTGGTGACGATTTCCGTTTCGGTGCCGGCCGTGAAGGCTGTTTTGAACTCTTGGCACAACAGCCCGATATGCAAACCGAGCGCACGCCGTCCGTTATCGTTGAAGACATCCGTACCAGCAGCACCGCCGTCCGCCAAGCCCTTTCAGACGGCAAGTTGGAATACGCCAAAAGACTGTTGGGCCATGATTACGTGTTAAGCGGAAAGGTCAAACACGGGCAAAAACTCGGCCGCACCATCAACGCGCCTACCGCCAATGTCCAGCTTCCTCCGTATCATTATGCTTTAAGCGGCGTATTTGTCGTTGAAGCAGACGGCACATTCGGCTCGCGCCGAGGCGTTGCCAGCTTTGGTTTTAACCCCACTGTCAGCAACAACCGCTCGCAGAAGCTGGAAGTCCATCTGTTCGATTTCAACGGCGATTTGTACGGACAACGTATCTTCGTCCGCTTCCTGCACAAACTGCGTGACGAGAAAAAATTTGAGAGCATCGAAGCATTGAAAACCCAAATTTTGCAAGATATGGAAGATGCGAGGGTTTGGGAAGCATAGAAACGCGTCTAGAAGCTTATAAAATCAAGACAATTGGGCTACAATAAGTCCTTTGAATTTTTTCAGACGGCCTGTTCTTTTCAAAATGAGCAATCAGGCCGTCTGAAACCGAAATACCGCAACAATAGAGATCAAAAAATGACCGATTACAGTAAAACCGTAAACCTGCTCGAGAGCCCGTTTCTAATGCGCGGCAATCTTGCCAAGCGCGAGCCTGCATGGCTGAAAAGCTGGTACGAGCAAAAACGCTACCAAAAACTGCGCGAAATCGCCAAAGGCCGTCCGAAATTCATCCTGCACGACGGTCCTCCGTATGCCAACGGCGACATTCACATCGGTCATGCCGTCAATAAAATCCTCAAAGACATCATTATCCGCAGCAAAACCCAAGCCGGTTTTGACGCGCCTTATGTACCGGGTTGGGACTGTCACGGTTTGCCTATCGAAGTGATGGTAGAAAAGCTGCACGGCAAAGACATGCCTAAAGCCCGTTTCCGCGAATTGTGCCGCGAATATGCCGCCGAACAGATTGCCCGCCAGAAAAAAGACTTTATCCGCTTGGGCGTGTTGGGCGACTGGGACCATCCTTACCTGACCATGGATTTCAAAACCGAGGCCGATACCGTGCGTATGCTCGGCGAAATCTACAAATCCGGCTATCTTTACCGCGGTGCGAAACCGGTTCAATTCTGCTTGGACTGCGGCTCTTCGCTGGCTGAAGCGGAAGTGGAATATAAAGACAAAGTATCGCCTGCGATTGACGTGGGCTATCCGTTTAAAGACACCGCTGCGCTTGCCGCCGCATTCGGTTTGGCAAGTATAGAAGGCAAAGCGTTTGCCGTTATCTGGACAACCACGCCTTGGACTTTGCCTGCGAGCCAAGCTGTTTCAGCTGGCGCAGACGTAGTTTACCAACTGATTGATACGCCCAAAGGCAAATTGGTATTGGCCAAAGATTTGGCAGAAGATGCACTCAAACGTTACGGTTTTTCAGACGGCATTGTTATTCTTGCCGAAACCACCGGCGACAAGCTGGAAAACCTGCACATGAATCATCCGTTCCTCGAGCGTGATATTCCCATGCTCAACGGCGACCATGTGACCACTGATGCCGGTACCGGCTTGGTGCATACTGCGCCTGCACACGGTTTGGAAGACTACGCTGTCTGCAATAAATACGGCATCGAGCTTTACAACCCCGTCAATGCCGAAGGCAAATACATCAACGAAACGCCGCGCGTTGCCGGTATGCGCGTTTGGGAAGCCAATCCCGTTATCCTGCAATGGTTGGAAGAAACCGGCAACCTCTTGGCAAGCAGCAAAATCGAACACAGCTACGCCCACTGCTGGCGCCACAAGACGCCGCTGATTTACCGCGCGACAGGTCAATGGTTTGTCGGTATGGATAAAGCCGGTGCCGACGGCAAAACCCTGCGCGACAAAGCCATCAAGGCCGTTGATGACACCGAATTCTTCCCATCATGGGGTCGTGCGCGTTTGGAAGCCATGATTGAAGGCCGTCCTGACTGGGTAGTTTCACGCCAACGTTACTGGGGCACGCCGATGACTTTCTTTGTTCACAAAGAAACGGGCGAGCTGCATCCGAATTCCGCCGAGCTTTTGGAAAAAGTTGCCCTGAAAATCGAAGAAAAAGGCATCGAAGCGTGGTTCTCCCTCGATAAGAGCGAACTCTTGAGCGCGGAAGATTGCGAAAATTACGATAAACTTTCCGATACCATGGACGTATGGTTCGACTCCGGTTCGACCCATTATTCCGTTGTGAAACAACGCAAAGAATTGGAATGGCCTGCTGACTTGTACCTCGAAGGCAGCGACCAACACCGCGGCTGGTTCCAATCCTCTATGCTGACCGGTTGCGCCTCATCCATGGGACGCGCACCGTATAAACAGCTGCTGACCCACGGTTTCGTTGTAGACGGCGAAGGCAAAAAAATGTCGAAATCCATCGGCAACGTCGTCGCACCGCAGGAAATCTATAACGAATTCGGCGCGGACATCCTGCGCCTGTGGGCAGCATCCACCGATTACAGCGGCGAATTAGCGATTTCCAAAGAAATCCTCAAACGTGTAACCGAAAGCTACCGCCGTATCCGCAATACCTTGAGCTTCCTGTTTGCCAATCTCAGCGACTTCAATCCGATTGAAGATGCCGTGCAACAGGCGGATATGGTGGAAATCGACCGCTACGCCGTGGTATTGGCACGTCAGCTGCAAGAGCGTCTGGCAGGCGACTTCTATCCTCGCTACGCCTTCCACTTCGCTGTAAAAGACATTGTTTCTTTCTGCTCGGAGGATTTGGGCGCGTTCTACCTCGACATCCTGAAAGACCGCCTCTACACCACCAAAGCCGACAGCCATGCACGCCGCAGCGCGCAAACTGCCTTGTATCACATCACACGCAGTTTGGTTCTGCTGATTGCTCCGATTTTGTGCTTCACCGGCGAGGAAGCATGGGACATCATCGGTGGCGGCGAAGAAGACAGCGTCCTCTTCCACACATGGCATGAGTTCCCGTCTATCAATGAAAAAGCCGAAGCCGAATTGGTGAAAAAATGGACGGCAATCCGCGAAGCACGCGAAGCGGTAACTGCCGCCATCGAGCCTCTGCGTACGGATAAAACCGTCGGTTCTTCATTGCAAGCCGAAACCGAAATTACGGCTCCGGAAGAAATTGCCGATTATCTGAACACTTTGGGTGAAGAATTGCGTTTTGCTTTGCTGGTGTCTAAAGCTGAAGTGAAAGTAGGTGATGAACTTGCTGTAACCGCTAAAGCCAGCGATGGTGAAAAATGCGAACGCTGCTGGCACTACACCCACGATGTGGGCGCAGTTGCAGGCCATGAAACCATCTGTAAACGTTGTGCCGACAACGTTGACGGTAAAGGCGAAGACAGACATTACGCTTAATGGTTTGGTCTAAGATAAAGGCCGTCTGAAAACTTTGGTAATAGGTTTTCAGACGGCCTTTGTTTATTGAATCTGTTTCGGATAGCGAATAGATTTTGAAGGGTAATTGGGATTTGTGATTTAGGTAAAATACAGGATAGGGTTTCAAGTTATTGTGGGGTAGGAGTTTAATTGCAAAAAATAACTCTTACTCCAGAGAAAATTTGTTGAGGATATAGGAATGACGAATAATCATTTGTCTAGAAATGAGATCAATCATTATAATTCTGTATTCGTAAGTCTTTAATAACAATGAGGTATCCTATGCGTCCTAAAGATAAGTTTGACATCAAGGCTTGCAAAAAAATTAAGGACTGCAACGATGAGGAATTAATTGAGATGGGGGAGTGGCTCTCAGGATGGTTGGGAGATGCGAACTTTCCTGTTTTTAGTGAAATTGTCGAAATCTTTGTAGAACGACAAGATACATTACTTCCATTCATTTCAAATATTTTTTATTCAAATGATAGTATATGCATTTATTGGGTTTTACTTGAACTCTATCCAAAATTATCCTATCAAAACCAATTAGCCTTAGCCATTGATTTGGAGCATTGTCTTCATAATATTTCAGAAAAATTAATTTTGGATGAAGATGATGAAAACCTTAAAGAAATCTTGGAAAAAGTTTTAAATTAAGGTAGATATATATTTAATGATTTTGAAATAATGCATTGTTGGAGAAGATACCTTTCAAAGGGTCTTACTTATCCGTGGAGTATGGACGTATTTTGAACCTTCAAATAGCCTCATATTTGCATTTTATCCTTAAATGGAAATTTCGTTTTATCCAATATAAAAGGCCGTCTGAAACAAGTTTTCAGACGGCCTTCAGCTATTCTATTGCTAAGTAAAAATTAGCGGGCAGAGCAAGAAGTTTCTACTTTGTTGCCGTATGGGTCAGTGAAGCCGAAGAATGCTTCGCTGCCTTTTTGATGCCATTCAGCGCCTTTGCCGAACAGACCTTGGTTGGCAACATAGCGTTCGCCTGAACCTGCAACGGCAGAAGACAGGGTGGCAACTTTGTCGTCAAGGCGTAATTCAACTTGATCGGTGCTCAGGTTGCGGATTTGTACAGACAGGCCGTTTTCGCAGCTGAATGATTGAACACGGGCATCATGATCGTGTGCACGGCCGTGGTCATGATTGTGCTCGTGACGGTGACCATGGTCATGTTGATGGGCTTCGGGTGCGGCACAGGCAGCGAGGCTCATGGCGGCGGCAATTGCAAGCAGGGCTTTTACTTTCATTTTTGACTCCTATGGTCAGTGTTGAAGGAAGAATGTAGCGGCATGTTATAAATATCTTTATGGCTTCACAATAGGGATAACCATTATTTACTTTTCCTTCCTGTTTCCGGGAGTATGGCAGGATTCTTTGTAGTTTTGATATGAATGATTAATGCCGTTTGAAAAAAAGCCGCACTTGCGCTAGAGGTAAACGAAAGTGCGGAAAATTCAGAGAGTTACATTGAAATATGGGTTGGGCCGCTTAACGCTGGCGTGCTTTAAAGCGGGGGTTGCTCTTGCAAATAACGTACACTTTGCCTTTTCGGCGGACAATTTGGCAGTCGCGGTGTCGTTTTTTTGTAGTTTTTAGAGATGAGAGAACTTGCATCATTTATCCTTTCTGAAGGAAGACATCATGGATTGGTAACGTTGGTTGAACTTGCTGGCGCGGCCTTCGATATTGACATTGCGTTGTTTGCCTGTGTACACGGGGTGGGACGCGGAAGAAGTATCAAGTGAAAAGAGGGGATACTCTATGCCGTCTTTCCAAACCATGGTTTTGCCGTGGGTATTGGCGCATGAACGGATGAGCCATCCTTGGTCTGCGCCGCTGTCGTAAAACAGGACGGTACGATAGTTGTCTGGGTGAATATCAGGTTTCATTTCTTTCTCCAATAAATGTTATGGTATAACATTATACTCCTAGAGAAAGAGCAGGCAAGTGTTTTTTGTTTTTCTTTATCACGTGATTGCGGCATTTTGATAAAATATACGGTTTCAGGCGGCCTTTTTTATGAGGCCGTCTGAAACATTTTGTTTTCTGATGATAGGAATATGATGTATCTGCATAAGGGTTTCAGATTGGGCGGTGCGGTAAGCAAGGTGATGCCGATTGTCCATGTATTGTCCAAGCTGGGGCTGTTGTTTTCATTACTGTTGGCCGTACCGACACTGATGTCGTATTTTTATCACGACAGCGCGTTTCTCGTGTTTGCCTATACGGCTTTGACCGTATTGCTGGTATCGTGTGTAACTTGGGTGCTGACGCTGCGTTTCAACCGTGAATTGCGGCCGCGTGACGGATTTACCCTGGTATTGATGCTGTGGCTGGCTTTTGCTGTCGTGGCGGCGATGCCGATTTATTTTTATATGCCGTCCATGAGTTTCACCGATGCGTTTTTTGAGGCGATGTCGGGGCTGACGACAACGGGGGCAACAGTGATTTCCGGTTTGGATACGTTGGCACCATCGGTGAATTTTTGGCGGCACATGCTTAACTGGCTTGGCGGTATGGGTATTATCGTGCTGGCTGTGGCAATTTTGCCGATGTTGGGCGTGGGGGGGACGCAGCTCTTCAAAGCGGAAATTCCGGGTATGGATAAAGAAAGTAAGATGGCGCCCCGCATTTCGCAAGTGGCCAAACGGCTATGGTTTGCCTATGCGCTGACAACTGCTGCGGCTTTTGTATCCTTACATATTGCCGGTATGGGTTGGTTTGATGCCTTGTGCCATGCGATGTCGGCAGTGGCCTTGGGCGGTTTTTCTACACATGATGACAGCGTTGCCTATTTTGATTCCGTAGCAGTCGAATGGACGTTGATGTTTTTTACTGTATGGGGTGGTATCAATTTCGCGAGCCACTTTACTGCGTTGGGCAACCGCTCTTTGCAGGTGTATTGGAAGGATGAAGAATGCCGCACCATGCTGCTGGTTTTGTCGGGCAGTATTTTGATTTCGGCATTGTATCTGTGGCAGCAGGACGTGTACCAAAGCCTTGGTGAAGCTTTGCGTTTTGTCAGCTTCAACTTTGTGTCCATCGGATTGGCCAGTGGTTTCTCCAATGCCGACTTTGCACAATGGCCGCTAATTGTGTCGTTGTGGATGTTTTTCCTATCGAACGTGTTGGCAAGCTCAGGCTCTATGGGTGGCGGTATTAAAAACGTGCGTGCGTTGGTATTGTTTAAATTCAGCTTGCGCGAGATGTTGATTTTGCTGCACCCGCGAGCGGTTCGTACGGTAAAGGTCAATAATCGCTCCATTCCGGATCGTATGGCGCTGACCGTTATGTCGTTCATTTTTATTTACTTTATGACGGTCATCGTATTCAGCTTTTTACTGATGGCCGCAGGCTTGGACTTTTTATCCGCCTTTACGGCAGTCATTGCCTGTATTACCAATGCAGGGCCGGGCTTGGGTGCAGTCGGTCCGTCGCATAATTATGCTGTGCTGAGCGATGTGCAGAAATGGCTGTGTACGGCGGTGATGTTGTTGGGACGTTTGGAGATTTTTACCGTTCTGATTTTGCTAACTCCGGCATATTGGAAGAAATAAGTGTGAGAAAAAGGCCGTCTGAAATTTCAGACGGCCTTTTTATAATGGCTGGGCTTAAGCGTATTGTTTGAGCAATTCTTTGAATTGTTCGCCAGTTTCAGGGTGTTTCAAACCATAAGCCACGGTTGCTTCAAGGTAACCCAATTTGCTGCCGCAGTCGTAGCGTTTGCCATCAAACGCATGAGCCAACACAAACTCATGGTCGAGCAGGCGGGCGATACCGTCTGTCAGTTGGATTTCGTTACCGGCGCCGCGGGGCAGGTTGGTCAACAAGTCAAAAATACGCGGAGTCAGGATGTAGCGGCCGACAACTGCAAGGTTGGAAGGCGCTTCTTCCGGTTTGGGTTTTTCAACTATGTTGGTGATACGTTGATAGTTTTTCAGCTGCTCGACTTCGACAATACCATAAGAGCATGTTTGGGAAGGATCAACGGTTTCAACGCCTAAAACGCTGTTACCGCTTTGGTTGTACACATTGACCATTTGTTTTAATGCACCTTTAGGCGCATCAATCAAATCGTCTGCCAAAATAACAGCAAAAGGCTCATCGCCAACGGCAGCTTGAGCGCATAACACGGCATGACCCAAACCCAATGCTTCAGTTTGACGTATGTACAAGCAGGTAATATTCGGAGGAAGGATATCGCGAACGTGTGCCAACAGCTTGTCTTTTTGACGCAATTCCAATTCGGTTTCCAACTCGTATGCCTTGTCGAAGTGATCTTCGATGCTGCGTTTGTTACGGCCAGTGATGAACACCATTTCGGTACAGCCGGCTTCAACCGCTTCTTCAACTGCATATTGAATCAGAGGTTTGTCCACAATAGGCAGCATTTCTTTGGGGCTGGCTTTGGTCGCAGGCAAGAAACGGGTGCCCATACCGGCAACGGGGAAGACGCATTTTTTAATGGGTTTCATATTGGTATCCTATTTTGTCTGAGGGATTGGCCCCCGAAAGTGTAATTGTGTGTAACGATAATACCACATGATAAAGTATCAGGCGGCTCGAAAAAGACTGTATATACTGTCTTATCCCAGCAACGTCAGTAATTCTTCTTCGGTTAATATGGCCACGCCCAAAGCTTGGGCTTTTTCCAATTTACTGCCTGCGGCTTCTCCGGCGACAACGTAGTCGGTTTTTTTGGATACGCTGCCGGAAACTTTACCGCCTGCAGCTTCAATCATGGCTTGGGCTTGGTCGCGTTTGAGCGTGGGTAAAGTCCCTGTTAATACAAAGGTTTTACCTGCCACGGCTTCATTAATGCCGTCTGAAATCGTTTCATCTTGAAGCTTAGACAGTGTTTGAGCAAAGAAAGTTTTCATATTTTCAAGCAGGGCTGCGTTTTGCGGTTTGCTGCGCCATATTTGCCAATCAGCAGGCAACACTTTGTCGGTTTGCAAACCTTCTATGCTTTTGCCGGCAAGTTCCCATAAGGCATGGGCTTTGGTTTCGCTGATTTTAAAATCGGGCAGGCGGGCAATCCAGCGTTGCGGCTCGGCATGGCGTAATGGCGGGATAGTGACAGCCTGGCTTTGCGGGGCAATACCTACAGCCAGCAGCTCGTCTATCATCGCCTGTTGTGCTTCTTGGGCAAAAAAGTGAGCGATGGAGCGGGCAACCACCGTGCCGATATCGGGCAGACAGGCGAGGATGGGTTCGGGTGCATGGCGGACATGTTCGAGCGTACCGAATGCCTGTGCCAGCGTTTTGGCGGTGCGTTCGCCGACGTGACGGATGCCGAGGGCAAAGAGGAAGCGGGCAAGTTCAGGCGTTTTGCTGGCTTCTATGCCTGCAAGGATGTTTTCCGCCCATTTGGTCGGCTGTTTTTTACTGGTTTTGCTAAGCAGGGCATTGCCGGTCTCGCTTTCAAAGTCTTCAATATCACTGTTTAATGATTCTTCCTCATTAGTCGATGCTTTATCCGCTGTTTCCTTCATTTTTTGCAGGGTTGGAATATCGAGGCGATAGAGGTCGGCGAAATGACGAACCAAATCTTGTGCGACCAGCTGCTCGATTTGTTTTTGACCAAGTCCGTCGATGTCCATGGCTTTGCGTGAGGCAAAGTGGATTAAACCTTGCGCGCGTTGTGCTTGGCAAAGCATGCCGCCGCTGCATCGGGCAACCGCTTCGCCTTCTTCACGTTCGATTTCGCTGTGACAGATAGGGCAATGGGTAGGCAGGCGGTAGGGTTTGTGAAGCGGTTCGGCTTGTGTTTTAGAAGGTGTTTCGGCAAACAAATCGTCTTGCAGGCCGTCTGAAACGGAAATATTGGTCTCCTGCATTGGGCGACGTTCAAAAATTACGCGCACCACCTCGGGAATCACGTCTCCGGCGCGGCGTACGACAACTGTGTCGCCAACGCGCACGTCTTTTCGAGATACTTCGTCCTGATTATGCAGGGTGGCGTTGGTAACGGTAACGCCGCCGACGAATACAGGTTGCAGGCGGGCAACAGGGGTTACTGCGCCGGTGCGCCCGATTTGTACATCAATGGCTTCGACAATGGTCAATGCTTCTTCGGCAGGAAATTTGTGGGCAATGGCCCAGCGCGGCGCGCGTGAGATGAAACCCAGTTTTTCTTGTTGCGCCAAGCTGTTGACTTTGACCACCATGCCGTCGATTTCATAAGGTAAAGTAGGGCGTTTTTGCTGCATTTGCTCGTAAAACGCCAATACTTCGTCGATATTTGGGAAGCAGCCGAAATTATCATCGGGCAGGCTGAAGCCAAGCTCTTTACAGTAGCTCAGCTCTTGTAGGTGTTCTTCTGCGATAAAACCGCCTTGTTGTCGGGCGATAGAATAGGGGAAGAAATGCAGTTTGCGCTGTGCCGTAATGCGCGAATCGAGTTGACGCAGACTGCCGGCGGCGGCATTGCGCGGATTGGCGAAAGGTTTTTGTCCGTTTTCAGCCTGTCGTTCGTTTAAAGCGGCAAAATCGGCTTTGAGCATCAGTACTTCGCCGCGTATTTCGATAAGCTCGGGAATGTTTTCTCCATGCAGGCGCAGGGGGATGTTGGATACGGTTTTGACGTTTTGGGTAACGTCTTCGCCTGTTGTGCCGTCGCCACGGGTTGCTGCTTGAGTCAATACGCCGTCGCGGTACAGTAGGCTGATGGCCAGACCGTCAAATTTAGGCTCGATAACGTATTCCGGTTTTTCTCCGTTTAATCCGCCACGAACGCGCTCATCAAAAGCATACATTTCGGCATGGTCGAACACGCCGTTTTCGTCTTGTGGCGAGAAGGCGTTGGTCAGCGACAGCATCGGTATTTCGTGGCGTACTTCGGCAAAGCCTGCTAAAGGCTCGCCACCGACACGTTGGGTCGGGCTGTCGGGCAGTTTGAACTCGGGGTAGTTTCGCTCCAATGCCTCGAGCTCACGGAACAATTTGTCGTATTCGGCATCGGGTACGCTGGGAGCGTCTAGGGTGTAGTATTCGTAGGCGTAGCGGTTGAGGAGGTCGGTCAGGTATTTGATACGTTGTGCGGTCGGGTTCATGTGCAATCGAAATAGAGTTTTCAGACGGCCTGATGATAGAGAGGCCGTCTGAAAATCGATGAATATTGAAGATGAAGAGATTTTACCTGAAAAAAAGCGGATATGCCGTCATTGCATATCCGCTTTTTGATTGGGGAAGTTTAAGAGAACAGGCGCAGGGCTTGTTTACTGCCGGGTTTGATACCGACTTTAAGCATTTCTTCCTGACGGGCTAAAACGTAGTTGCGTACGTCTTTAAGCCATTGAGTGGAAACTTCTTCCATTTGGTCGTTAACCAAATCCAAGCTAAGTTGGCCGGAGAGTTTGACTGCCAAGTCCATAAATTTGTCGAAAGTTTTTTCGCCGGCAGGAACATGCGGAATATCCAAAAGCATGCTGAAACCGCGGTAGGCTTGGTTGTCCAACAGAGGATTGGTAAACGGTTTGTTGTCCAAAGTATGGATGGAGAACAGTTGAGGGTTGTTGTTGTCACCGAAGTGGAACGCGCCGTCTTCGCCTAGTTTGAAGCCTGTATCTTCCACGGCGGCACGCAACTCTACGCCGCTGATATTGGAATGGGAAACCAAGTGAATGGCGATGGTTTGGTCAACACGCGCACAGAATTGGTCGAGGGCTTGCGCGACTTCGGTGAACGCGTCCAAGTCGGTATGCAAAACTTTGCCGTCCATCAGTTGGGCAAAAGCATCAACCTGTTGGTCGAAGTGTTGCAGCTCTTCACGCGCGGCCAAACCGTTGCGGCTGACAGCCTGAAGGCCCATAACGAAGCCTTGGTAGTAAACGCCCGGAATCGGCTCGGCAACGCGGAAATGGTCGTCCATGGTGCAACCGATGATTTGGAAGCGGTGAGTGCTGGAAAGGCGCGGCAGGGCGTGCAATTCTTGGGCTTGTTTCAGGGAGATGTAGGCCATGTAGTCGAAGCGCGGGTCAAACCAAGGCAGCTCGACTTGCGACAATTCGTCCAAGCTGATCAATGGTACTTGTGCCACAGGCTCGGCTGCGGTTTCAACCGGAGCAGAAGCGGCTTCGGTAGGGCTGACGGTAATTTCGTTGTTTAAGCCGATAACGGTGTGTTGGACTTTTTCTTCTGCGGAAAAGTCGTCTTCCACAGTCAACTCGACATCGGTTTTAAGTTGGGCAGGGTGAGCCAGTTTGGCTTTGGCCGCGTAGATTTCATCTTGCTCTTGCAGGTTGCGCAATGCCTCTTCGGTTTTTTTGTTTTTCTTGATAAACAAACCTTGGCCGCCGGTTTCTTTGCTGTCGCGGACGTGCTTGGTTTTGCTGGTCAAAAGTGCATCCTTATCGGAATGGCCGAATTGTTCGCGCACTTGTTTGCGGTATTGGTTTTCCTGGTACATGTTGTAACCGATGACCGCCAAAAGAGCGGCGAGGGCTAAGACGATGAAAATCATGGAGTAATCACTTTTTAAAAAGGCAGCATTCCGTCTTTTTCAGGGTGCGGAATCTTGCTGCGTGGGAAGTTCGTTGGAGCCGGACTTTATGCGTCCGAATGAATAGCTGAATTATAACGAAAATAAACGGTTGTGACAGCATTATGTCTGCCAATCATTGTTCAGGTCGTCTGAAAGTTATCCGCGCCGGATGGGGAAACCTGCTTTTTGAAGGCGAGGCCAATCGAAGAAATGTCCGGGATCGGTTTTCCTGTCCGGCGCGATGTCTTGATGGCCGGTAACGGCCTGAATCGGGTAATGTTCGGAAATGGCGGTCAGCAAGGCTTGCAGGCTGGTGTATTGTGCTTCGGTAAAAGGCTCGAAATCGCAGCCTTCCAATTCGATACCGATGGAAAAGGCATTGCATTTTTCTCTGCCTTGAAACGACGATACGCCGGCATGATAGGCCATGTCGTCGCAGGAAACGAATTGGACGGTTTCGCCCTTACGGCTGATGAAAAAATGGCTGGAGACGCGCAAGGTGTGAATGATGCTGAAAAAAGGGTGCTCGTCAGGGTTGATTTGGTTGGTAAACAATTTTTCCACTGCCCCTGTGTTGTACTCAAAAGGAGGGAGGGAAATATTGTGGAGGACAACCAATGAGACGTTTTCATCCGGCTCGCGCGGGCTGAAATTGGGCGAATGAGTTTGGCGTGCATTCAGCCAACGGCCGTTTTGCCAAATGTTTTTGGAAGGGGAATTCATGGTTTCAGACGGCCTTTCGGGATAGGAAAACATACGTTGGGGAAGGTGGCAGGCTTAATGCGCTTGTTTTCGGTTATACTGTCGCCCGACACGTTCACAAACCAAGAATCCTACCATGCTGAAAAAATTGTTGAAATGGCTGGCCGTATTTTTGACGGCATTTGCCGCCGTGGTTGCCGCATTGTTGTTTGTTCCGAAAAACAACGGCAAACCATACCGTATTACCGTTGCTAAGAATCAAGGTATCTCTTCCGTCAGCCGTAAACTGGCTCAAGACGGCATTGTTTATAACCGTTATGTGCTGGTAGCCGCCGCATATGTGATGGGCGTACACAACCAACTCAATGCCGGCTCTTACCGCCTGTCTGCCAAAGTATCGGCTTGGGACATTTTAAAACGCATTAAAAAAGGCCGTCCTGACTCGGTCAGCGTGCAAATTTTGGAAGGCGCGCGGTTTGCACAAATGCGCCGTATTATCGACAACACTGCCGATATTGCCCACGATACGCGCGGTTGGAGCGATGAAAAACTGATGGCCGAAGTAGCGCCCGATGCTTTGAGCAGCAATCCTGAAGGACAGTTTTTCCCGGATAGTTACGAAATTGATGCCGGCGGCAGCGATCTTCAAATTTACAAAATCGCTTACCGTAAAATGCGGGAAAACCTGCAAGAAGCATGGGAAGATCGTCAAAGCGGCCTACCTTATAAAAATCCGTACGAAATGCTGATTATGGCGAGTCTGATTGAAAAAGAAACCGCGCACGAAGACGACCGCGCCCATGTGGCCGCCGTATTCGTCAACCGCCTGAATATCGGCATGCGCCTGCAAACCGACCCGACCGTTATCTATGGCATGGGCGATGCGTATAAAGGCAGAATCCGCAAAGCCGACCTGCAACGCGATACGCCTTACAATACCTATACGCGCAGCGGTTTGACGCCGACGCCGATTGCGCTTCCCGGCAAGGCCGCGCTTGAAGCGGCGGGTCATCCGTCTGATGAAAAATATCTGTATTTCGTCTCAAAAATGGATGGTACGGGCTTGAGCGAGTTCAGCCACAACCTTTCTGAACACAACGCTGCCGTACGCAAATATATTTTGAAGAAATAAACCGAATAGGCCGTCTGAAACATTTATAATCCTGTTTCAGACGGCCTTTAAATTGACGATATCCATATGAAACCTAGATTTATTACCCTTGACGGCATAGACGGCGCAGGCAAATCCACCAACCTCGCCGTAATGAAAGCATGGTTTGAGAAACACCAACTGCCCGTATTGTTTACGCGCGAACCGGGAGGCACTCCGGCCGGAGAAGCATTGCGTGAAATCCTGCTCAACCCTGCCACCCAAGTCAGCCTGCGTACTGAAACCCTGCTGATGTTTGCCGCCAGACAGCAACACTTGGAAACCGTCATTCTGCCTGCCCTAAAAAACGGCACACATGTCGTTTCCGACCGCTTTACCGATGCAACGTTTGCCTATCAAGGCGGCGGACGAGGCGTTCCCTTGCAAGATATTGCCATGCTTGAGCATTGGGTGCAGGGCGATTTCCGCCCAGATTTAACTTTGCTGTTGGATGTGCCTTTGGAAGTGTCAATGGCGCGAATCAATCAAACGCGTGAGAAAGACCGCTTTGAACAAGAAGAAGCCGAGTTTTTCAATCGGGTGCGCGAAGTATATCTGCAACGTGCTAACGAACAGCCAGAACGCTATGCCGTCATCGACAGCAGCCAAAGTCTGGATGCAGTAAAAAATCAGATTGAAACCGCGCTAGACAGTCATTTTGGATTGAATGTTTAAGTTTAAATAAAATGCCGTCTGAAAGAAGGGTAGTGTAGCGAAGAAATATTATTACAGAAGTTTTTAGACATAAAACCAAATAAAACGAAATATCAAAACAAATGTAATAAATATCGGTATGCGCCACCAAAAGAACATGATAAAATTACGGTCCCTTACAAAGCCGGTCTGTTAACAACCCGACTTTAGAAATTTTAAACGTCTGAAGCAGCCTGTTTCAGACTTGTTCGCTGTAAAATCTCTCTCGCAAACAGGATCGATAAATGGAAAATTCATTAAAAGAAGCCGCCCTGCAGTTCCACGAATTCCCCGTGCCGGGCAAAATCTCCGTTACCCCAACCAAATCTCTGGCCACTTCTAAAGATTTGGCGTTGGCGTACTCTCCGGGCGTAGCCGCTCCTTGTATGGAAATCCATGCCGATCCTCAAACTGCCTACAAATACACAGCCAAAGGCAACTTGGTTGCCGTGATTTCCAACGGTACCGCAGTGTTGGGTTTGGGCAACATCGGCGCATTGGCCGGTAAACCTGTAATGGAAGGCAAAGGTGTATTGTTCAAAAAATTCGCCGGTGTTGACGTATTCGATATCGAAATCGATGAAAAAGACCCACAAAAATTGGTAGACATCATCGCTTCTTTGGAGCCAACTTTCGGCGGCATCAACCTCGAAGACATCAAAGCGCCTGAGTGCTTCTACATCGAACGCGAATTGCGCAAACGTTGCAAAATCCCTGTATTCCACGACGACCAACACGGTACTGCCATCATTACCGCTGCCGCTGTATTGAACGCTTTGCGTTATACAGGCCGCAAAATTGAGGAAGCGACTTTGGTGTGCTCCGGCGCAGGTGCCGCAGCGATTGCCTGCTTGAACCAATTGCTGGATTTGGGTTTGAAACGCGAAAACGTGACCGTTTGCGACTCCAAAGGCGTGATTTACAAAACTCGCGAAGACAAAGACCGTATGGACGAGTCCAAACAGTTCTACGCCATTGAAGATAACGGCCAACGCGTATTGGCTGATGCCGTTAAAGGTAAAGATATCTTCTTGGGTCTGTCCGGTGCAAACCTGCTGACTCCTGAAATGCTGAACACCATGAACGAAAAACCAATCGTGTTCGCCATGGCAAACCCAAATCCGGAAATTCTGCCTCCTTTGGCAAAAGAAACCCGTCCGGATGTGGTGATCGGTACCGGCCGCTCAGACTTCCCGAACCAAGTGAACAACGTATTGTGCTTCCCATTCATCTTCCGTGGCGCATTGGATGTCGGCGCGACCACCATCAACGAAGAAATGAAACGCGCCTGCGTGTATGCTTTGGCTGATTTGGCGATGGAAGAGGTAACTGAAGAAGTGGTTGCCGCTTACGGTAAGAAATTTGAATTCGGTGCGGAATACCTGATTCCTACCCCATTCGACTCCCGCCTGTTGCCTCGCGTTGCTTCTGCTACCGCTAAAGCAGCTATGGAAAGCGGCGTAGCTACCCGTCCAATCGCTGATTTGGATGCGTACGCTGCTAAACTGGCCGGTTTGAAATTGTAATCCGGTAAGTAGTATTTGATTGAAAATGCCGTCTGAAAGTTGTATTTCAGACGGCATTTTTGTTTATTGGGTATTTTAGAAACGGCTTAATGTAAAAATCGTGACTAATCTGCTGATTCAAAATCGACGTGGGAATATGAATTGCTTTCTAAAAGATAGGTTTCTTATTTTTGAAGTATTTTGATTTTGCAGAATTTGTATGGGATTAAATACAATATTTTTGCCAGCTTTTTAAACAACATCAGGCCGTCTGAAATTGGGTTTTCAGACGGCCTGAGTTAATGAAACAGTTTATTTTTGCCAATAGGTTTTGACGTTGACGAATTCGTACAGTCCGAATTCGGATAGTTCCCGTCCGTAGCCTGAATCTTTGACGCCGCCAAAGGGGAGGCGCAAGTCGCTGCTGGTGTGGCGGTTGATAAAGACAGAGCCTGCTTGGATTTTTTCAGCGTATTGCCATGCGTTTGCCGTGTCGGCTGTGTAGATACAGGCGCCGAGGCCGAAAGGTGTGTCATTGGCAAGCGCAACGGCGTGATCCGGATTGTCGGCGCGTAAGATCATGGCGACCGGGCCGAAGACTTCTTTGTGCCAAACGCGGCAGTTTGGATTGACTCGATCCAAGACGGTAGCCGGGTAAAACCAGCTTTGTCCATCAGGAATATAGCCGCCGCTCAAGCATTGCGCGCCGTGTGCAACTGCATCTTGAACCTGCTCGTGCACGTTTTGGCGCAGGTCTTGGCGGTGAAGTGGGGCAAGGGTGGTGTTCGGGTCTTTGGGGTTGCCGGTTTGCAGTTTGGCGCACTCAGCAAGGAAAAGCGGGATAAACTGTTCGGCAATATCTTGGGTAACGATGATGCGTTTGGCGGCATTGCAGGATTGTCCGGCATCACGGAAACGCGAATAGCAGGCATCGATGGCTGCACGTTGCAGATCGGCATCGGGCAGGATGATAAACGGATTGCTGCCGCCTAGTTCAAGGACAGTTTTTTTCAGATGTCTGCCTGCATGTGCGGCCAGCAGGCGGCCGGTATGGGTCGAACCGGTAAATGCCACGGCATCGGTATCTTCAATGGCTTGAAGCGTGTCTTCATGGCTTAACCATGCGCCGATAAGCGGCAAACCTTCGGGGACAAGACCGAAGAGGACCTCGCTGACGCGGGCGACACTGGGCGCAGGTTTGACCGCACAGGCATTGCCGGCGCACAGGGCAGGGATGGCAAATCGTAAAATCTGCCAAACAGGGTAATTCCACGGCATGACCGCCAAAACAACGCCCAAAGGCTCGAAGCGGACTTGGCTGAGGCTGGCTTGGGTGGCGATGGTTTTATGGGCAAGCAGTTCGGGGGCAAGGCGGACGTAGTAGCGGATAAGCTCGATGGATTTGCTGATTTCGGCACGGCATTCGTGCAGGCAGCGTCCGACTTCTTCGCAAACCATTTCGGCAAGGCGTTCTTGGTTTTGGGTAAGGCTGTCGGCAAATTGCTGTAAGAGTGCGGTGCGCTCGATAATGCTTGATTGGGCGAAGGTTTGTTGAAGGGTTTGGAGGCGGTTTAATTCGTCGGTGAATTCGGTATAGCTTTGCGCTGGTCGGCGGTAAATGGTTTCTCCGGTGAAGACATGGGTGCTGTGAAACATGATTGGCTCCTTTGTTTTTATGTTTTTATGAGGCCGTCTGAAAATGTTTCAGACGGCCCTTTTATTGTGATGATTGTACTTCAAGCGACCAGTTGGGGGAAAATGGATTTTAAGCCGGCAACAATAATCTCTACGGAAATGGCGGCAAGCATCATGCCCATGATGCGGTTGAGGATGGTCAGGCCGGTAGTGCCCAAGCGTTTGCTGATGCGTCCGGCCACGACCAAAATGAAATAGCAAATCAGGCTGACCAAAAAGCCGGAGATGATAATTAGGGCAATATCGCTGTAATTTTTGGCGGCAGAGGAATAAATGATGACAGTGGAGATACCGCCGGGACCGATGGTAATCGGAATGGCAATGGGTACGACGGCAATGGCTTTTTCATTGCGGCGGACTTGTTGCGCACTTTGATGTTCTTCTGAATGGGGATCAATTTTGGGTTTGGCCGGGTTGTCGTTGCCGTTCATTAAGGAGATGGCAATCAGCAAAACCAGAATCCCGCCACCGACTTGGAAAGAGCCGACGCTGATGCCGAGTACTTTCAACAAGATACCGCCGCTCAGTGCAAAGACGATGATTACGATGAAAACGGCCAATGCGGCAGTACGCGCGATTCTGCGCTTTTCTTTGGTGCTGTGGTTTTGTGTCAGATCAAGATAGATTGAGAGCGCGCTGAAAGGATTAATCAGCACGAGAAATGCCACAAGCAGCTTGCCGATTTCTACACCCAGTTCCATATTATTCCTCGCTTTCAGTTAGGTCATCGTTATCCGCATTACGGCGGCGGAGGTTTTTGTGTTCATTAGCAATACCCATCAACAGGGCGAGTACCACCATGATGGAAAGCGTAGCTGTACCGCCGTAGCTTACCAAGGGGAGGGGGACGCCGACAACGGGCAAAATACCGCTGACCATGCCCATGTTTACAAAGGCATAACAGAAAAAAGTCATGGTCAACGCACCTGCCAGAGTACGGCTGTAAAGGGATTGCGCTTGCGCGGCAATCCACAATCCGCGTGCCAGAATGATAAGGTAAACCAGCAGTAAAAGGATATTGCCAATCAGACCGAATTCTTCGCCGAATACCGCGAAAATAAAGTCAGTCGTTGATTCGGGAATATAGTCCAAATGGGTTTGCGTACCATTGAGCCAACCTTTACCCCATACGCCGCCCGAGCCGATGGCAATCATGGATTGGATGATGTGGTAGCCTGCACCTAATGGGTCTTTGGTTGGGTCGAGCAGGGTGAGGACGCGGGTTTTCTGATAGTCGTGCATGCCGTAATTCCACAAGAGCGGCAAGGTGGCTACAAAGGCAATAATAGCGGCAAAAATAGCCTTCCAAGGCAATCCGGCAAAGAAGATGACAAAAATACCCGAAGCCATAATCAGCGCGGCTGTACCGAGGTCGGGCTGTTTCAAAATCAGGGCGACAGGAGCAAGAATCAGCACAAGGGCGACAATATAATGTATCCATTTCAGACGGCCTTCATAGCGTTGGAAATACCACGCCACAGTCATGGGAATACCGATTTTCATGATTTCGGAAGGTTGGATACGGGTAAAGCCGAGACTCAGCCAACGGGTCGAGCCGTTGACGGTAACGCCAGCGATTTCGACGCCAATCAGCAGTAGTACGCCGACAATGTAAATAGGCAGGGCAACTTTGGCAGCCGTTTGCGGTTTGAATACGGCGATAATCCATAAAAGGGCAAAGCCCAAAACGGTATGGATGGTTTTGTTTTCCAATTGGCCGAACTCTTGCCCGTCTGCAGAATAGAGCAGGAACAGGCTCATGATGTAGATGGCGAGCATGGCAAAAAACAGCCAAGGGTCAATCGGGGCTGCAATGGTGGATTTGAAATTTTTCCACGCTGATGTGTTATTCATGATGAACCTCCGGCTGTGAGGCAGGGCTTGTCGGAGTCAGTCCGTAGGCAGATTGGAAAATGCTGGTAATAGGCTGATGCTTGTCCGTTGTTTTAGTTTTGGCCGAATCTGACTCAAGGCCGTCTGAAAACTGTTGCGGCTTGACGTTAAACATATAAAAATCAGTCATTTCACGAGCCAATGGCGCGGCATACGCACCCCAGCCGCCGTTTTCCAAAATCACGGCAATGGCGATTTCAGGTTTTTCCAATGGCGCAAACGAGATAAACCATGCGTGGTCGCGGTGTTGTTCGCGCAGGGCTGCGGCATTGTAGCGGCCGCCCTGTTTGATTTGTACGACCTGGGCCGTACCTGTTTTACCGCCCATCGTATAGGCGAGTCCGCCACCGATACGGTGCGCCGTACCGCCCGGTTTTAATACCTTCTCCATTGCGCGTTTGACGTATTCGAAGTTGTCGGCTTTGAACGGAATTTGACGTTCGGGATTAGGATTGATACGGGTAATTTTGCGCGCGCCGAAATCCAATATTTCTTTGACCAAATGCGGCTGATGAACGACACCGTTGTTGGCCAGAGAAGCTGTCGCATGTGCCATTTGCAAAGGCGTGTAGGCGTTGTAGCCTTGGCCGATACTGACGGAAACCATTTCGCCGGCGCGCCATTCTTTGGCAGTCGGGTCGGAAGATTTGGCAAAGCGTTTGGCTTTCCATTCGCGGCTGGGCAAAACGCCTGTGTATTCGCTGGGCAGGTCAATGCCGGTTTTCTGGCCGAAACCGAATTGCGCCAGATACGGAGAGGCTTTATCGATACCCATTTCGTAACCCAAACGGTAGAAGAAGGTATCTGAGGATACTTGAATGGCTTTGCTCAAGTTGGCCGAGCCGTGACCGCTGCGGACGGAGTCGCGGAAGATATGGCGGCTGCCGGGTATGCTCCATGCGCCGGGTGCAGGGACGATAGTGTTTTGAGTAATTTTGCCACTTTCCAACAAAGCCATGCCCATAAAGGGTTTGAATGTAGAACCCGGCGGATAAAGGCCTTGGGTAACGCGGTTGATCAAAGGCTTTTTCCAATCGTCATTCAGCATTTTCCAAGTGTCGCTGTCGATGCCGTCAATAAAGAGGTTGGGATCAAAGGAAGGTTTGGAAACAAAAGCCAAAACAGTACCGTCTTGCGGATTGATGGCCACCAATGCGCCACGGCGGTCGCCCAAGATGCGGTCGGCTTCCTGTTGCATACGGATATCCATACCTAGGCGCAAGGTTTGCCCCATTTTGGACGGAACATTTTTCAATACGCGGACGATGTTGCCGTAAGCGTCTTTTTCGACTTCCTGATAGCCTGGAATGCCATGAAGCTGGTGTTCGTAATATTTTTCCAAGCCGGATTTGCCGATATGTGTACTGCCGCGGTAGAGGGCGGTCAGGCCTTCTTCTTCCAGCATTTCTTTGTCTTTGTCGCTAATACGGCCGATATAGCCTAAGAAATGGGAAGTCAGTTTGCCGTAAGGATATTCGCGGAAAGTGCGTGAATTGACCTCTACGCCTTTGAATTCGCGCAGATGTACGGACAAACGGGCGGCTTCTTCATCGGTCAGTTTGAGTTTGAGTGGGATATTTTCAAATTTTCTATAGCTTTCGCGGTATTTTTTGAAGCGTTTTAAATCTGTCGGCGTGATATCGACGTATTTTTTCAATGCTTCAATGACATCTTCCATCTTGCCTTCGATGCGGCTGGGAATAACTTCGAGCGAAAAGACAGGATAGTTTTTGGCCAAAGGAACGCCGTTGATATCGACGATTTCGCCGCGTACGGGCGGCGTTGGAATCAGGGTGATGCGGTTGCTCGATGCTTGACCGGAAAACTCGTTGTGCTGAGTCACTTGCAGGTAAAAGAACCGCGCCAGCAAGATGGAAAAGAAGATGACGATCAGGATAAAAGCAACGAGCAGGCGCAACAAAGCGTCGGCTTGTGCTGCCTGAGCGGAAGGTTTCTTGGTATGTTGACCACCGGAAAGACGGCGTGGAAGAGTCGGTTTCATCTTTTCAGTGGGAGCGGTAAATACGGGTCACAATCAACATTAGCTGGCTGAGTATCGGCCAAAGTAATGCGCCGACAAATGGGGCAACAAAGCCTTGCAAAGTAATGACCTGATGATTGAGGAACAGACGGGCAACAGTTAAGACGGCCTGATTGAGAAGCAGCGCAGCCAAGACAGCGGCCAATTGCATAATATGGCCGTAAAGCATGATTTGGCGGCGGCGGTTTAAGATGAAATAAGTCATCACGACGTAAGACAGGGCATGTAATCCCAAAGTCGCGGCGGTTGCTGCATCGACAATCAGACCGATGGCAAAAGCCAGTCCCATGCCTGCGCGTTGCGGTTGGTGCAATGCCCAATACAGCAACATCAGTGCCGTCATTTCAGGCAGCCAGAAGAATCCGTCAAAGGAAAACGGCATAAAGTCCAGTATCATCATCATAATGAGACTGGCCGCCATGATGTGCAGCGGTACTGCACGGTAAGAATCGTCAAAATCGTTCATGAAATCAGCGTGGGGAAGAAGGGCCGGAAGAAAGTACCAAGACAAAACGGCTGCTGCGTAAAGCGGCCAAAGACGTCAGTTGCGTATCGTAATAAGGCGTTCCTGATGCGCGGACAACCTTGCTGACAGTTGCAACGGGAATCCCCGCCGGATAAGTACCGTCCAAACCGGAAGTCAGCAGAATATCGCCGGGTTTCAAGTCTGAGCCGGTTGGGAAATAGCGCAAATCCAAACCGTTGCCATTGCCGTATGCCAAATTGCGTTCGCCGGTGCGGCTGACGGCTACGGGGACAATGCTTTGTCCGCTTGAGATCAGTTCAATTTCCGCGCTTTGTGTGTGAACTTGTGTCAATAGGCCAATCAAACCGCTTTGATCGATGACCGCATCGCCAACTTTCAAACCATCTTGGCCGCCCTTGCCGATAATCAGTCTTTCGGAAAGCGGATCTTTACCATTGGAAATGACTTCCGCACCGATAACGTTGTGAATACCTTTTTGTTGCAAACCGTACAGTTTTTTTAATTCGCGCAATTCATCGGTATTGACTTTATCCCGCTGCAAATCGATTTTCAGACGGCCATTTTCTTCCAGAAGTTGGCGATTTTGTTCCAAGAGCTCGGATTTGGACTGGGAGAGGTCGGCAAAATATTGATAAAGTTGAACAGGTTGATTTGCCAGCCATTGAACAGGATAGAGCATGGGCATTACTGCAGCACGTACAGGCTGCATCAATGAAAAGCGGTAATCTGCCACCATCAGGCCGGCAGCCAGAGCGATATAAACGACAAAACGAGGCAACAGCTTAGAGCCTTTTGCCTCGTCAAAGCGCAAAGAAGAGCGTTCCATAACCATCTACCTTATGGGTTTTCCGTAAACACGGTATCCCATTTGCCAATATAGTCCAAAGCCTTACCGGCACCATAGGCGACGCAGTTCAGAGGCTGGTCGGCAATACCGACGGGCAGGCCGGTTGCGTCGGCCAAGACGGTATCGATACCGTGCAGAAGCGCGCCGCCGCCGGTCAGCATAATACCGCGGTCGGCGATGTCGCCGGCCAGTTCGGGCGGAGCCTGTTCCAAAGCCAGACGGACGGCACGGATGATTTGATTCACCGTTTCACTCAATGCTTCACGGATTTCATCTGAAGTAACTGCCAAGGATTTAGGCGTGCCTTCAGCCAGATCACGGCCTTTAATGCGCATGGCTGTTTCGGTTTCAAAGCCCGAGGCAGAGCCGATTTGTTTCTTCAATTCTTCGGCTGTAGCTTCGCCAATCAAGACACCGCGATGGCGACGCAGGTAATGGATGATGCTTTTATCGAATTCATCGCCGGCTGCGCGGACAGAAGCAGAATAGGCCATACCGCCCAGTGAAAGAATGCCGATTTCAGTCGTACCGCCACCAATATCGACAATCATCGAACCTGCCGCATCTTCAATCGGCAAGCCTGCGCCCAAAGCGGCGGCCATCGGTTCTTCAATCAAATGCACGCTTGCCGCGCCGGCGGCAAACGCCGAATCCAAAATCGCTTTACGTTCTACTTGGGTAGAGCCGCCCGGAACACAGATAACCACACGGGGCGGAACCAAAGACCGTCCTTCAGTGGCTTTTTTAATCAACATACCCAGCATACGCTCGGTAATCACAAAATCGGCAATTACACCGTCTCTCATCGGGCGGACGATTTCGATATTGCGCGGCGCGCGGCCCTGCATTTTTTTGGCTTCCGTGCCCACTGCCATAATTTTACTTTTATTGCCTGTGCCGGATTGAATCGCAACCATGGACGGCTCATCCAAAACAATCCCTTTGCCGCGTACAAAAATCAGCGTGTTGGCCGTGCCCAAGTCGATGGCAATATCATTGGAGAGGAAACGAGATAAAAGACGAAACATTAGGATTCCTGAAATTCCGGCCCAGCCCGGATGTGTTTAGCATTATTTAAAATAAGAAAAACAGGTACACGGTTTTAGACGGATAAATGCACCCTTTAAAGGCCGTCTGAATTAAAACACCATGCCAACCTGTTTGGTTTTCGGTTATAATTCTTCGCTTCATAGAAGACGAAATGCAATGATACCCCAAACCCAAGGTGCATTGCTATCAGACAAGGATTTTTTATGGCTTTAAGCTTAAATGATGTGGAAAAAATCGCAAAACTCTCGCGCCTCACTTTAACGGACGAAGAAAAAAACAAAACGCTTGCCGAGTTGAACGACATTTTTGCCATGGTTGAAAACATGCAAAGCGTCAATACCGACTGCATCGAACCCATGGCGCATCCGCACGAAGCCGCTTTGCGTCTGCGCGAAGATAAAGTGACTGAAACTGACCACGCTGCAGAATATCAGGCTGTTGCCCCAGAAGTGCGCAACCGCCTGTATATCGTTCCTCAAGTGATTGAAGAATAAGGTTTCAGACGGCCTTTGCTTATCGGCAAGCCCCTATTGCAAGGCCGTCTGAAAGGATACTTTGTTCAGACGGCCCGATTTATTGATTTAAACGGATGTTTTCAATATCTGTTTTGAAAGCAAAAACTGTTTTATAGAAAGTACGGCACAATGACCGCTTACACGCTCAAACAAGCCAGCAGCCTGCTGCAATCCAAACAAATTTCCGCAGTCGAATTGGCGACCGAATATTTGACCGCTATTGCTGCGAAAAACCCTGCCATCAACGGCTACGTTACCATCGATCAAGATAAGACCCTTGCTGAAGCCAAAGCAGCCGATGCGCGTATCGCAGCCGGCAATGCAACGGCTTTGACCGGTGTGCCGGTTGCTTACAAAGATATTTTCTGCCAAACAGGTTGGCGCAGTGCATGCAGCTCCAAAATGTTGGATAACTTTGTTTCTCCTTATACTGCCACTGTGGTGCAAAACTTGTTGGATGCCGGCATGGTTACTCTTGGCCGTACCAATATGGACGAATTTGCCATGGGTTCGACCAATGAGACTTCGTTCTACGGCGCAACCAAAAACCCATGGAATCTTGAACATGTTCCCGGCGGTTCGTCAGGAGGTTCGGCTGCCGTGATTGCGGCGCGTTTGGCACCTGCTGCGTTGGGTTCGGATACCGGCGGTTCTATCCGTCAGCCTGCATCGCATTGCGGTATTACCGGTATCAAGCCGACTTACGGTACGGTTTCACGTTTCGGTATGGTTGCTTATGCTTCCAGCTTCGACCAAGCCGGCCCTATGGCGCAAACGGCCGAAGACTGTGCGATTTTGTTGAACGCCATGGCCAGCTTTGACGAGCGCGATTCCACCAGTTTGGAGCGCGACAAAGAAGATTACACCCGTGATTTGGACAAGCCGCTCAAAGGTTTGAAAATCGGTTTGCCTAAAGAATATTTCGGCGAAGGCGCAGATGCCGATGTTCAGACGGCCTTACAAAGCGTTATCGATTTGCTCAAAGCACAAGGCGCGGAGACTGTTGAGGTTTCCCTGCCGCAAACATCATTGTCGATCCCTGCTTATTACGTTCTCGCCTCTGCGGAAGCAAGTACTAACTTATCCCGTTTCGACGGCGTACGTTATGGCCATCGTGCAGCGCAATTCGGCGATTTGGAAGAAATGTACAGCAACACCCGTGCCGAAGGTTTCGGCAGCGAGGTCAAACGCCGTATCATGATCGGTACTTATGTATTGAGTCATGGTTACTACGATGCGTACTACTTGAAAGCGCAAAAACTGCGTCACCTTGTAGCCAATGATTTTCAGACGGCCTTTGGTCAATGTGATTTCATTCTGGCGCCGACTGCGCCGACTGCCGCGCCGAAACTCGGCAGCGACATCCACGACCCTGTACAAATGTACTTGTCCGATATTTACACCATCGCCGTGAACCTTGCCGGTTTGCCCGCATTGACTCTGCCAGCCGGTTTCAGCGCAAACGGCCTGCCGATTGGTGTGCAATTTATCGGCAACTATTTCTCCGAAGCCAAAATTTTGGGTGCCGCACATCAGGTTCAATTGAACAGCGATTGGCACACTAAAGCGCCGGAATAAGGGTAGGGAGTCTATATGCCTGAAAAGTTTTCTTTTCCGGGATTTAAAACTGTTTATCAGAATGCTCCAAAGTTTAAAACGCAACATTTAAAATTTACATTGCGGACATTGTGGTATCGTAAAGAAATTAAGGCATTTGAGCAGTTTGTAAATGCTTCAGAAATATGCCAAAGTTTTTTTAGTCAAATGCCCCAAGATGCCTATCCTTTGATACATGAGTTTGTTGATAAGAAACTTGGTGGTCAAGATAGGCTAAAAATTATGCAGTCAGATTTTGAGGCTGCAGAAAAGCTGTTTGGAAAAGAAAGAGTAATGGGTATGAAAACCCGTTCCTTTTATATTGTTTTGGCAAAACCTTCAGACGGCCTTGAGATTTGGCTTAACCGAAATGACAATTGCGTCGATGAGGGAATGTGGTCTCTTTCTTTACGAGAAAGCAATGGAAAACGTCTGTATATGACAACATTCGCCTTTGTAAATAATATGCTGCTTGCAGCCTCTCTTCAGGGGCCAGCAGGAGAAGAGGCGAAAGATACTGTACGGGGTTTAACTAAGAAGCTACATGGATTGCGTCCTCAGCAATTGATGGTGCATGCATTGCAATATTTTGCTATTGCATTAAAGCTGGATGGTGTGATTGGTATCACACAAGATAGACAAGTTAAGCTACGTTGGCGCTTGAAGAAACGTGTCAAAATGAACTATGACCAATTTTGGCAGGAGCATGGTGCTCAAAAAGGTGTTGATGGATTATGGCATCTTCCAAAAGAGCCGGTACGTAAAGATTTTGAGGAAATTGAAAGCAAAAAACGGTCTATGTATCGTAAGCGTTATCAGATGTTAGATGAAATAGAAGAGCAAATAAGAAATGGTTTAGTGCCTATAAAATAAACTATCATCTGATGAATTAAACATATATATGAATACAACCGACTTCATTCAAATCATTGGGACGGCCGCGTTTGCCATTTCCGGCTATTTGGTCGGCTACAACAAGCGTTTGGATGTACTCGGTGTCGTCATTACTGCGTTACTGACGGCTGTCGGCGGCGGCATGATACGCGATAGCTTGGTCGGCCGGATTCCGCAAGTATTTTTGCAAACCGATGCGCTGATTGTTGTGTTTGCCACGTTTGCCATTGCATGGTTGATAAGGGTGCAACGTTATCGCAGCACCTATTTGGCCGCTGCTTTTATTATTGCCGATGCCGTCGGTTTGGCAGCGTTCAGCATTACCGGCGCACAAATCGGTATGGCCTTGCAGCTCAATCTGTTCGGCGTTATTTCTTTGGCTTTTGTGACAGCCGTTGGCGGCGGTATTGCGCGCGATATTTTGGTCAATGATGTGCCGATGATTTTGTGCACCGACCTTTACGGCAGCGTGGCCATTTTAATTGGCGGGCTGATTTATCTGTTCGGACATTTGGGCTGGATTAATATCTTTACGTTAAACCTGCTTTTTGCCGGCGGATTGTTGTTTCGCCTGACTGCATACCGTTTCCATTGGCAACTGCCTGGTTTCCAACGCCGCAGGAAATAAACTTATCTTATCAGACGGCCTGTTATGTTTTTTTATTCAGGCCGTCTGAAAAACGAATTACTTATTTAACCGATTAACTTTTTTTCGACAGAAAGGCCCTTATGACTTGGGAAACCGTAATCGGACTGGAAATCCACGTCCAACTCAACACCCAATCCAAAATCTTCAGCGGCGCATCCACTGCATTCGGTGCCGAGCCTAATGCCCACGCCAGCGTGGTTGAGTGTGCGTTGCCGGGCGTATTGCCGGTAATGAACCGCGAAGTCGTCGAAAAAGCCATCAAACTCGGTTTGGCTTTGGATGCGAAAATCAACCAGAAAAACGTATTCGACCGTAAAAACTATTTTTATCCTGATTTGCCAAAAGGCTATCAAATCAGCCAGTTGGATTTGCCGATTGTTGAACACGGCAAACTGGAAATTGTAGTAGGCGATGAGGTTAAAACCATCAATGTTACCCGTGCGCACATGGAAGAAGATGCGGGTAAATCCGTACATGAAGGTTTGAACGGTGCCACCGGTATCGACTTGAACCGTGCCGGTACGCCTTTGTTGGAAGTTGTCTCCGAGCCTGAAATGCGTTCCGCAGCCGAAGCCGTGGCATACGCTAAAGCGTTACACGGTTTGGTGACTTGGCTGGATATTTGCGACGGTAATATGGCGGAAGGCTCGTTCCGTGTTGATGCCAACGTTTCTGTACGTCCAAAAGGTCAGGCAGAGTTTGGTACACGCCGTGAAATCAAAAACCTCAACTCTTTCCGCTTCTTGGAACAAGCCATCAATTATGAAGTGGAAGCGCAAATTGAAATCTTGGAAGACGGCGGTAAAGTACAGCAGGCAACCATGTTGTTTGACCCTGAAAAAGGCGAAACCCGTGTGATGCGTTTGAAAGAAGATGCGCACGATTACCGCTATTTCCCGGATCCGGATTTGTTGCCGGTCATTATTTCAGACGGCCAGTTGCAAAAAGCCAAGGACGAAATGCCTGAATTGCCACATGAAATGGCGGCGCGTTTTGTTGCCGATTACGGCGTGTCTGACTATAATGCACGTCTGTTGACTGCCAGCCGCGCTCAAGCCGCCTATTTTGAAGAAGCGGCCAAAGCCTGTGGCCAAGGTAAATTGACTGCAAACTGGATGAACGGCGAGCTTGCCGCTACCTTGAACAAAGAAGGTTTGGAACTGACTGAAAGCCCGATTACAGCTCCACGTCTTGCTGAGTTGGTTGCTAAAGTTGCAGATGGAACATTAAGCAGCAAACTGGCGAAAAAAGCTTTTGAAGCAATGTGGGCAGAGCCTGAAGCAGGTATTGCTGAGATCATCGAGAAACATGGTTTGCAACAAATTACTGACACTGGTGCAATTGAAGCGATGGTAGATGAAGTGTTGGCAAACAATGCGAAAGCCATTGAGCAATTCCGTTCCGGTAATGAGAAAGCCCTGAATGCGATTGTCGGCCAAGTGATGAAAGCAAGTAAAGGCAAGGCCAATCCGGCTCAAGTTCAAGAGCTGATTAAAGCCAAATTAGCTTGATAGATAGGACAGGCCGTCTGAAAAATAGGTCTTATTTTTCAGACGGCCTTTATTTTTGATTCTAAAATTATTCTAAATACCATGACACATACTATTACCTTATCAGATCAAATCACATTTACGGCAAACGAGGATGAAACCGTTCTTGCTGCCGCGACACGTCAGAATTTAAATTTACCCCATTCTTGCAAAAGTGGCGCTTGCGGACAATGTAAGGCCGAGTTAATGAGTGGCGAATTTGAAATGGGCGATCATATCGATAAAGCCATCAGCGCAGAAGAAAAAGCGCAGGGTAAAGTGCTATTGTGCTGCACTACTGCGAAGAGCAACCTGAAAATCAATGTGCCGGGGTTTAATCCGAATGCTTTGCCTGTGCGCACTTTGCCTGTGCGCATTGAGACGATTGAAATCAAACAGGATGTTGCTTTGTTGAGATTGGCTTTGCCTAAAGCGCCGTCATTTGCATTTTATGCCGGACAATATATTGATTTGCTGCTTCCCGGCAATATCAGCCGCAGCTATTCAATCGCCAATTCGTCTGACCAGGAGGGCGTTTTGGAGCTGCATATCCGCAAACGTGAAAACGGCGTATGTTCGGAAATGATTTTTGGTGCCGAGCCTAAAATCAAAGAAAAAGGCATTGTCCGCGTTAAAGGCCCATTGGGTACGTTTACTTTGCAACAAGACAGCAATAAACCGATGATTTTGTTGGCAACGGGTACGGGTTACGCACCTATCCGCAGTATTTTGCTTGATTTGATTCATCAGAATAGCGAACGTCAGGTTCATTTTTACTGGGGGGCACGTCAGCAGGAGGATTTGTATGCATTGGAAGAAGCAGAAGCATTAATAGGCCGTCTGAAAAATGCGAAATTCTCGCCTGTTCTTTCTAAGCCTGATTCCGATTGGAAAGGGGAGAATGGATACGTGCAAAATGTTGCCGCACAAAATTATCCTGATTTGAGCCAATATGAAGTTTATGCTTGCGGGTCACCAGCTATGACGGAGAGTGCACAAAGTTTGCTGACTCAAAAATGCGCTTTACCGGAAGATGCCTTCTTCTGTGATGCTTTTTCACCGGCATAATCATATGTATACAGGATTTATATGTTTGAATGCAGGTGTTAAGAGTAGAATTTGATGGCAATCTGTTTGAAGAGGAGAGTGTGTTTTTACACACTCTTTTTTCTATATGGTAGTTATTGCATTGATGTTTATGGCGTGAAGAGATAGCTATTTTATTTTTAAAAATTGAATTTATTATTTACCATAAAGAAAAAGGCCGTCTGAATAATTCAGACGGCTTTTGTTTTGAAGTAAGTATTAGCTACCCATCAGTTTCAAACGTTGACCAGGGGTCACCGTACGGGTATTGCGGTTCCAACGACGAATATCATTAACATCAACATTGAAACGGCTGGCAATGGTGTTCAAAGTATCGCCTTTGCGTACAGTGTAGGAAACGTTTTGAATCGGGTTGCTGCGGACTTTTGCCGGAGCAGCTGTAACGCGGAGGATTTGGCCTTTTTTGATATTGTTGCCTTTGATGTTGTTGGCAATAATCAAATCGGCTACGCTTAAGTTGTAACGTTTGGAGATGTTAAACAGCGTATCACCATCTTCCACGCGGTGTGTGCCTGCTGCAAGTGCTGCAGTTTGTGTGTTTTGTTGACCACTTACACGGGCAAGACGTGCATTGATTCGGCTTTGTTGTTTAACGGTATTGGCTGCGATACGTTCTGTACGAGCGCTTTCGGCAGTGACAACAGTTTGAACTTGTTTGGCTTCAGGAGTCGCTTCAGCAACAGTCGCTGCAGGTTCATCTGCAGGTCGGCTTTGTACTAAGGCCATCAGGTCATCATGCTCTTCTTGAGCCGGCGCAGCAGCAATAGATTCAACTGCAGGAGTAGGGGCTACATCGTTTGCGGCAACAGTCGGTGCAGTCAAGTCTGCAGGGATAGCTGCTTTGGGTGCTTCTGCAACATTTGTAGCAGCAGGCTCAGCAGTGTGGGGCGTAGCTACAACAGGGGCGGCTACTTCCGCATTTGCAACTTGAGGCTGCGCTTTGGTTTCTGTTACCGCTACGGAAGTAACGTTTTCAGCTTTGCTGCGTGCAATAAAGTCAACCGGTTTGCTGGACTGTGGAACAACAGGTGCAACAATATTGTTCACGGTATTTTGAGCGACTTTAACCGGTTCTACTACGTTGGAAGCAATAATCGGAGACATGGCCGGCATATTGGATTGGTAAGTATCCGGCGTATTGTCTTTGTCGATAAAGTTAATAATGTCTTGGCTTTGGGTAGCTGAGTTTTTAGCCACCAAAATGCTGCGGCCTTCAGAAATGGCGCTGCCGCTCAGGCCGTTGAGGCGTTTGAGTTCGGCTACGCTCATGCCGGTATCGTTGGCGATGGCATTAAGCTTTTTGTTGCCCAAAGCAGTATAAATATCCCAAGACATCAGGGTATCTGGATTGGCATTGCGGTAGTTCTTCTCAAATGCGGAAACCGCAGAAACCGGTAACAACAGACGACGATTGTTTTTAGGGATGAATACCGGGGCATTGAAACCTGGGTTGAGCGCCAACAGTTCGCTTTCGCTGATGTTTGCAAAGCGAGCAATTGTGCTGTTATCAATAGGTTTGTCGATGCTGACAGATTTGAAATACGGCTGATTGCTGATTTCGCTGATATTCATACCGAAGGTTTGCGGATTGGCAACGATATTGCGGACGGCCAAAAGTTTTGGAACGTAGTTGCGTGTTTCGTTCGGCATACGCAGGTTTTCGTATGTCGGCTCCAAACCTTGCGCGCGGGCACGGCTTACGGCGCGACCAACATTACCTTCGCCCCAGTTGTAAGCGGCAAGGGCCAAAGACCAGTCGCCGAACATACCGTGCAAGTATTGCAGGTAGTTCAATGCAGCATCGGTAGCGGCGTAAACGTCGTGGCGGCCGTCATACAAAGGTGTTTTTTCCAAGCCGAAGTGGCGGCCGGTAGCCGGCATAAATTGCCACAGGCCGGATGCGCCGACGTGTGATTTGGCTTTGGTTACGAATGCGCTTTCAATGAAAGGCAGCAAAGCGATTTCGGCGGGCATATTACGTTTTTTAACTTCATTGGCAATATGGTACATATAAGGTTTGCTGCGGGAGATGGTGCGGTCGAAATATGCACTGTTTGCAGCAAATTTGTTTTCATGGCGGCGAACCAGTTCTGTGTTGACTTCGTTAATACGGAAGTCTTTACGTAAGGATGCCCACAAGCTACCAGAGCCGAAGGTTTGTGCTTTGGCTTGGTCGAGCAGGGAAGAGTTGAGGCGCATCATTGCCATGCCGACTTGGTTGGGCGTAGCGTTTTGCGCGTAGGCTGTGGCGGAAACTGCCGACAGGCTTGAAACGGTCAGAACGATGGTTTTTAGTTTTGCCATAGTAAATAGAGTTATCAAATATATAATAAAATTTTGTCCTTTCGATGGTATCGTTTCAGCATTCAAACGTCAAGTCGGGCAGGGAATTTGCGTGTATGATGTGGTCGTGGTGTTAAAATTCTGTCACACAAGTCGGGATGCATAGGGGAGCATTTAATGGAAACTTTTTTTATGCAAACGCCAATGGGGCAATATCTTGCTCAAAAAGAGGCGGATTTTTTTAGACGGCATTTGCAATATTTGAACGGTCAAGTGGCGGTTCAATTAGGCGGTATATGGCAGAGGCCGTCTGAAAATATGATTGTGGTGCCGCGCGATGTGCGGATGGATGCTGAAATATTGGCATTTGAAACGCATTCCGTGGATGTGTTATTGATGCCCCATTTTTTGGAAATTTCAACTGCGGATTTGGTATTGAAAGAAGTATTTAGGATATTAAAACCCGAGGGCAGGTTGATTTTGACGGGGTTTAACCCTAAATCTTTGTGGGGATTGAGCTCGTGGTTTGATGGCAAAAGACTGCCTATGAAATCTCAATGTTTGGTTCTGGCTGAGTTGAAACGAAGAATTGCAGATATTGGTTTTGAAATGGAATATGGGCAGTTTATGGATTATCTGCCTGCGGTGAATTCGCCATCTGCTTTGAAGTTCTGGCGGTTTATGGAAAAGGCTGGGGATAGGTGGTGGCCACAGTGTGCGGCGGTGTATGGTGTGGTTTTAACGAAACATTTGATTGGTGTCCGTCCTTTGCCTGAATTGGAATCTGCATTCGATGGCAATACGGTTGCTTTAAGTACGGCACGTTTGGCCGAATAGTTTTCAGACGGCCTATATATAATGACGAATTTGGAGAATAATGATGCCTGAATTACCAGAGGTGGAAACGACTTTACGCGGAATCGTGCCGCATATTGATGGCAAAAAGATAGAAAAAGTCATTATTCGTCAGTTTAAATTGAGATGGCCTATTCATCCAGACTTGGCGCAAATTTTGGCCGGTCGCAAAGTTTTGGCATGCAACCGGCGTGCGAAGTATTTGATTATTACTTTTGAAACGGGTATTTTACTTATTCATTTGGGTATGTCCGGCAGTTTGCGGATTTTTACCGCCAATGATGAGCGTATCGTCACGCCGGATAAGCACGATCATTTAGATTTTGTATTTGATGACGGTACCGTATTGCGTTATCACGATCCGCGTAAATTTGGTGCGGTGTTGTGGTATGAGGGTATTGCCGAACATCATCCTTTGTTGGAAAAACTGGGGCCGGAGCCGCTCTCGGGTGATTTTGATGCAAATTACCTGTATCAGAAATTGAAAACCCAAAAGCGTGCAGTCAAATTAGCGCTGATGGATAATGCGGTGGTGGTTGGCGTCGGCAATATTTATGCGAATGAAAGTCTGTTTAAGGCAGGTATTTCGCCATTGCGTCCGGCGAATAAGTTGACCAAAAAAGAATGCGCATTATTGGTAGAGACTGTTAAAGCGGTTCTGCAAAGGGCGATTGAAACCGGCGGCAGTACGCTGCGAGACTTTGTTAATAGCGATGGAAAAAGCGGCTATTTTCAGCAGGAATATACGGTCTATGGCCGCCACAATGAGCCTTGTGTCCAATGTGGCGGACTGATTTTTAAAGAAACTTTGGGGCAGCGTGGAACATTTTATTGTCCAAATTGCCAGAAATAGTTTCAGACGGCCTTAAATGTCAGAGGCCGTCTGAAAATAATGAGCACAATACAGAAGAAATTTTATGTCTAAACAAAAAGCTCCTTTTTTAAAACGACTGGGCAGACTTTGCCGTTTGGCGGCTTGGTTATTCAGAACCGCTCGAGATTTGCGTGCCATCGATGGTAACAATGCAGAGGAACGCAATCACGCCGTGGTTGTTTTGGGAAAAGGTGCGTTGGATGCTTTGGATATCGAATTGGAAATCGGCGTACCGCCTCAAGGAAATGTAAGTGGTACTTTGGTCGTGGCTAACCATGTGTCTTGGTTGGATATTTTTGCCATGAGCGCCGTTTATCCGAGCAGTTTTATTGCAAAAAAGGAAATCAGCGGCTGGCCGGTTTTGGGGAAAATGGGTAAAAATGCCGGCACGGTGTTTATTAACCGCAATTCCCGCCGTGATGTCGAGCCGATTAATCAGGCGATTTGTGCGGCATTGAAAGCAGGGCAGAATGTCAGCTTCTTCCCCGAGGCGCGCACTTCTTCCGGTTTGGGTATTTTGCCGTTTAAGGCAGCCCTGTTCCAATCGGCTATTGATGCGAAAGCGCCGATTCAGGCGGTAACCTTACGCTATTATGATGGCGAAGGACAACGGACGGATCTGCCATCCTATGCGGAGGTAAATCTGTTTCAGTCTTTATGGCGCATTGTTTCTATGAAGAAAATCCGTATTCGTTTGGATTTCTTGCCTCAGTACAAACCGACAGACATGCCGGATAAAGACCGCTATGCTTTGAAGGATATTGCGGAGACAGCCATCGGCGAAATTGTGGCTTCTGATTCTCCCGTTCAGCCCTTACCTAAAAAATAATTTCAGTCAGGTACTTGTTTTATTTCAGATGGCCTTCATTTAAAGAAACAGCTGTTTTCGGTTTAATTGAATTGATAGTTTGATTTAATTAATATTATTTGAACTATAAATTATACAAATCGATAGGCCTGCATTAGAATGCAAGCATTGATTCATTTCTCAAACCCGAATTTTTAAGGAGCTTAAAAATGGCTTTGCAAGATCGTACCGGTCAAAAAGTACCTTCCGTAGTATTCCGCACTCGCGTTGGCGACACTTGGAAAGATGTTTCTACTGATGATTTGTTCAAAGGCAAAAAAGTAGTCGTGTTCTCTCTGCCTGGCGCATTTACTCCAACTTGCTCTTCTTCTCACCTGCCACGCTACAACGAATTGTTTGGCGCGTTCAAAGAAAACGGTGTTGACGCAATCTACTGCGTATCTGTAAACGACACTTTCGTAATGAACGCTTGGGCTGCTGAAGAAGAAGCCGACAACATCTACATGATCCCTGATGGCAACGGTGAATTCACTGAAGGCATGGGCATGTTGGTTGGCAAAGAAGACTTGGGCTTCGGCAAACGCTCTTGGCGTTACTCCATGCTGGTTAACGACGGCGTGGTTGAAAAAATGTTTATCGAACCTGAAGAACCAGGCGATCCTTTCAAAGTGTCTGACGCTGACACTATGTTGAAATTTATTGCTCCCGAGTGGAAAGCTCAAGAGTCTGTTGCCATCTTCACCAAACCTGGCTGCCAGTTCTGTGCTAAAGCTAAAAAAGCTCTGCAAGACAAAGGCTTGTCTTACGAAGAAATTGTATTGGGCAAAGATGCAACTGTTACTTCCGTACGCGCTATTACCGGCAAGATGACTGCTCCTCAAGTATTCATCGGCGGCAAATACATCGGCGGCAGCGAAGACTTGGAAGCTTACTTGGCTAAAAACTAATTGCCTGTATGCTTAAGACGGCTTGAAAAGGCCGTCTGAAATACCCAAATATAGAGTTATTCAGACGACGTTTGCAAATCGGCGTTCTGAATAACTCTATATTTACAAGTAGAATTTGAGATTATTGTTTTAAATCGATATTTAGGCATTGGCTATTGATTTTTAAATTTTGATAGTTTATAAAGTTTAGGCCGTCTGAAAACGGATAACCTGATGGCAATATCGGTTTGGATATAGACAGTAAGGATAAAATATGAAAAAGATTCAAGCAGATGTGGTGGTACTGGGCGGCGGTACAGCCGGTATGGGCGCATTTCGCAATGCCCGCCTTCATACAGACAATGTTTACCTGATTGAAAACAATGTGTTCGGCACGACCTGCGCGCGTGTGGGCTGTATGCCTTCTAAACTCTTGATTGCCGCAGCAGAAGCGCGCCATCATGCTTTGCATACCGATCCGTTTGGCGTGCATTTGGATAAAGACAGCGTAACGGTAAACGGCGAAGAAGTCATGCACCGCGTGAAGTCCGAACGCGACCGTTTTGTTGGTTTTGTAGTCAGCGATGTAGAAGAGTGGCCTGCCGACAAGCGTATTATGGGTACGGCAAAATTTGTTGACGAACGCACCGTCCAAATCGATGACCACACTCAAATCACTGCAAAGAGTTTTGTGATTGCTACCGGTTCGCGCCCTGTGATTTTCCCTCAGTGGGAAGTTTTAGGCGATCGCTTGATTGTGAACGATGATGTTTTCTCTTGGGATACCCTGCCTAAGAGTGTGGCCGTGTTTGGTCCTGGCGTAATCGGCTTAGAGTTGGGTCAGGCTTTGCACCGTTTGGGCGTGAAAGTTGAGATTTTCGGCGTAGGCGGAGCCATCGGCGGTATTTCTGACCCTGTTGTTGCTGAAGAAGCCAAAGCTGTTTTTGGCGAAGAGTTGGCTTTGCATTTGGATGCTAAAACCGAAGTCAAATTGGATGCGGAAGGCAATGTTGAAGTTCATTGGGAACAAGATGGCGAAAAAGGTGTGTTCGTTGCCGAATATATGCTGGCAGCCGTAGGCCGTCGTCCGAACGTTGACAATATCGGTTTGGAAAACATCAATATCGAAAAAGACACGCGCGGCGTGCCTGTTGCCGATCCGCTGACCATGCAAACCAGCATTCCGCACATCTTTATCGCAGGCGATGCGTCCAATCAATTGCCTCTGCTGCACGAAGCTTCCGACCAAGGCAAAATTGCCGGTCACAATGCCGCTATTTTCCCGAATATTGAGGGCGGTTTGCGCCGTAGCGTAATCGGTGTGGTATTTACCAGTCCGCAAATTGCCACTATCGGTTTGAAATACGCGCAAGTTGCGGCGAAATATCAACCTGATGAGTTTGTAATTGGAGAAGTTTCCTTCCGAAACCAAGGCCGCAGCCGCGTTATGTTGGTCAACAAAGGCCATATGCGTCTGTATGCTGAGAAAGCGACCGGCCGTTTCATTGGTGCGGAAGTTGTCGGCCCTGCTGCCGAACATTTGGCACACTTGATGGCTTGGGCACATCAAATGAAGATGACGATTCCGCAAATGCTAGATATGCCGTTCTACCATCCGGTTATCGAGGAAGGTCTGCGTACTGCATTGCGTGATGCTGATGCAAAACTGAAACAGGCTTGATTATTTGATGGAATAAAGGCCGTCTGAAACTCGTAGTGAGGTTTCAGACGGCCTTTTTTATGCTTTAAATCTGTTAAATCAATTCTAAATCCGGGCCGGCATTTTGCGCACGACGGCTTCGTAATTGAATGTCTAAGCGCAAGTCATGGGCGGAGTCGGCATTTTTAATAGCGTCTTGATAGCTGATATCGCCGTTTTCATACAAATCATACAAGGCTTGGTCAAAAGTGATCATGCCCATGCCGGTTGATTTTTTCATCATTTCTTTGATGTTGTGGACTTCGCCTTTTTGAATCAAGTCAGCAATAATCGGCGAATTGAGTAAAACTTCGACCGCCGCCACACGACCCCGGCCGCTTTCACGGGGAATCAGGCGTTGGGAAATAAAGGCTTGCAGGTTGAGCGATAAGTCGGTTAGCAACTGGGTACGGCGCTCTTCGGGGAAGAAGTTGATGATGCGGTCGAGCGCTTGGTTGGTGCTGTTGGCATGCAGTGTCGCCATACACAAATGGCCGGTTTCCGCGAAGGAAATAGCGTAGTCCATGGTTTCACGGTCACGGATTTCGCCAATCAGAATGACATCCGGTGCTTGGCGCAGGGTGTTTTTCAGCGCAATCGGCCAATTTTCGGTATCTACGCCGATTTCACGTTGGGTGATGATGCAGTTTTTGTGTTGGTGGATAAACTCAATCGGATCTTCGATGGTAATAATATGGTCGAAGCTGTTTTCGTTTCGATAGTCGATAAGGGAGGCGAGGGAGGTGGACTTGCCCGAACCTGTACCGCCGACAAAAATAACCAGACCGCGTTTCCTGAGGGCGATGTCTTTCAGAATAGGGGGCAGATTGAGCGTTTCAAATTTAGGGATATTGCCGGTAATGGAGCGGAACACCAAAGCAGTTGCGCCGCGTTGAACCATGGCATTGACACGGAAGCGGCTGGTGTCGGGCAGGCTGATGGCGAAATTGCATTCGTTGGTGGTAGAAAATTCTTCGATTTGTTTGGAAGACATAATCGAAAAAGCGATTTCCATACATTTTTCAGCACTCAGCGGCTCATCGGTCAGCCGCATGATTTTGCCGTCCACTTTCATGGCCGGCGGGAAGTTGGTGGTAATGAAAAGGTCGGAGCCTTTGTATTTGTTCATATGGCGTAGCCAAGCAAACAATTCTTCTTTTGCGCCCGGAGTATTTTCGTCAAACATAAGAATTCAGATAGTTAATATTAAGTTATTTTATTGAGAATAATTATAACAGAAGCAATCATTATTTGCTGTTTTGCCCACTAAAGTGGCTATCTGTTTTAAATTGAGTGTCGTGCTAGGAATATAGCAGATTTTTCAGTATCCCTGTGATTTTAAATTCTGCTGTTATAATGTTGCTCGATTAGTGAATGGAAAGGTAACGAGATGTCAGCACAAACAATTGCCGTGGTCGGCGCTATGGAACAGGAAATTGAGCTTTTGCGTGAAAGCATGTCCAATGTCAAACATGTGTCCTTCGGTAAATTCTCGGCATATGAAGGCGAATTGGCTGGAAAACGCACGGTATTGGTTTTGAGCGGTATCGGTAAGGTCAATGCGGCGGTTTCGACTTCTTGGGTCATTCATCAGTTTGCACCGGATTGCGTCATCAATACCGGCAGTGCAGGTGGTTTGGGTAAGGAACTGAAGGTCGGTGATGTGGTCATCGGCGAAACTGTGGCGCATCATGATGTTGACGTAACGGCTTTTGGTTATGTTTGGGGGCAGGTACCGCAACTTCCTGCTGTGTTCGCATCGGATGAAAACCTGATTCGTCAAGCAGAAAAGGCGGCGCAAGTATTTGAAGGTGCGGCTGTAACGCAAGGCTTGATTGTCAGTGGCGACCGTTTTGTACACAGCAGCGAAGGTGTCGCGGAAATTCGCAGTCATTTTCCTGACGTAAAAGCAGTGGAAATGGAAGCTGCGGCGATTGCGCAAACTTGTCATCAGTTGGAAGTGCCGTTTGTGATTATTCGCGCCGTATCCGATTCGGCAGATGAGAAAGCGGACATCAGCTTTGAAGAGTTTTTGAAAACGGCTGCCGTCAGCTCGGCGAAGATGGTTACCGAGATTGTCAAATCGCTATAAAACCATGCAAAAGCGTTGAATTTCCGTTAGAATACGGAACGATTCAACCTTATTCTAAGGCCGTCTGAAAACCGAATCCCTGTTTTTTCAGACGGCCTTTCAGCCTTTAATTGCATTTATCTTAATAACAATATGAAAAACATACGGAATTTCTCCATTATTGCCCACATCGACCACGGCAAATCGACGCTTGCCGACCGTTTTATCCAATACTGCGGCGGTTTGGATTTGCGCGAAATGAGTACGCAGGTGCTCGATTCCATGGACATCGAAAAAGAGCGCGGCATTACCATTAAAGCGCAAACCGCCGCGCTCAACTATAAAGCACGCGACGGGCAGGTGTATCAGCTCAACCTGATTGATACTCCGGGACACGTCGACTTTTCTTACGAAGTCTCCCGTTCGCTGTCTGCCTGCGAAGGCGCGCTTTTGGTCGTTGACGCATCGCAAGGCGTGGAAGCGCAAACCGTGGCGAACTGCTATACCGCGATTGATTTGGGTGTGGAAGTTGTGCCTGTTTTGAACAAAATTGACTTGCCTGCCGCAGAACCCGAGCGCGTGGAGCAGGAAATTGAAGACATCATCGGCATTGATGCCGTTGGTGCGGTGCAATGTTCTGCTAAAAGCGGCATTGGTGTGGAAGATGTTTTGGAAGAAATCGTTGCCAAAATCCCTGCGCCGACCGGCGATGAAAATGCGCCGTTGCAAGCAGTTATTGTCGATTCATGGTTTGACAACTACGTCGGCGTGGTTATGCTGATTCGTGTGAAAAACGGCACCATCAAGCTGAAAGACAAAGTGCGCTTTATGAGTACTAAGGCGGAAACGCAGGTCGAGCAGCTGGGCGTATTCACACCAAAATCAGTTCAAAAACAAGAACTGAAAGCCGGCGAAGTAGGCTTTTTGATTACCGGCGTGAAAGAATTGGGACAGGCGAAAGTCGGCGATACGGTTACGTTGGTTGCCAACCCCGCTTCTGAGCCGCTGCCCGGCTTCCAAGAAGTACAAAGCCAAGTATTTGCCGGCCTTTATCCCGTGGAAAGTCACGACTACGAAGCCTTGCGTGACGCTTTGGAAAAATTGCAGCTGAACGATGCTTCGTTGAAATTTGAGCCTGAGGTTTCCCAAGCATTGGGCTTCGGCTTCCGTTGCGGCTTCTTGGGTCTGTTGCACTTGGAAATCGTGCAGGAACGCTTGGAGCGCGAGTTCGACATGGACTTGATTACCACTGCGCCGACGGTGGTTTACGAAGTCGTGTTGAAGAACGGCGAGAAAATCGAAGTTGAAAACCCGTCCAAACTGCCTGAAATCAGTACCATCGAAACCATTCTTGAGCCGATTATCACTGCGACTATTCTTGTACCTCAGGAGTACGTCGGCAACGTCATGACTTTGTGTAACCAAAAGCGCGGCGTGCAGGTCAATATGCAGTACATGGGCCGTCAAGTCATGCTGACTTATGATTTGCCGATGAACGAAGTCGTAATGGATTTCTTCGATAAGCTTAAATCGACTTCGCGCGGCTATGCTTCGTTGGACTACCATTTCAAAGAGTTCCAACCGTCTGATTTGATTAAGCTCGACATTATGGTCAACGGCGAAAAAGTCGATGCCCTGAGCCTGATTGTCCACCGTCAAAGCGCCGTTCACCGAGGTCGCGAGCTGGCATCAAAAATGCGCGAACTGATTCCGCGCCAGATGTTCGACATCGCCGTCCAAGCCGCCATCGGCAGCCAGATTATCGCCCGCGAAAACGTCAAAGCCCTGCGTAAAAACGTTTTGGCGAAATGTTACGGCGGCGATATTACGCGTAAGAAAAAACTTCTTGAAAAACAAAAAGCAGGTAAGCGCCGCATGAAACAAGTGGGCAATGTGGAAATCCCGCAAAGCGCGTTCTTGGCTATTCTGCAAGTGAGTGATAAATAATGAGTATAAATCTGACTTTAGGCGCAATCGTTGTACTGCTGGCCGGCTTGGTCCTCAACTTCAAAAGCAGCAAAGAGCGTCAGGAAAACGGCGAATGGAGCTCCGGCCTGCAATGGAGTTATCTCTTGTGCATGGTCGGCGTATTCGGCATTTTGTCCGAATTTATGAGCTTTACCGCCGTATTGCTGGTGTTTGTCGTGTTTACTGGTATTGTTTGGGCAATCCATAAAGGCCGTCTGAAAAAAAGTGAGACCGGCGAAGACAATGCGCATTTTACCGACTACATGGGCGGCTTTTTTCCCATCATCTTGGTTATCTTTGTGTTGCGCAGCTTTATTGCCGAGCCGTTCCAAATTCCGTCCAGTTCCATGCGTCCGGGCTTGGTCAAAGGCGATTTTATCTTGGTGAACAAATTCTCTTACGGTATCCGCCTGCCGATTTTGAATAAGGTCATTATCCCTGTCGGCAACATTGCACGAGGCGATGTTGTGGTGTTCAATTACCCACTTCAGCCTGAGATGAATTACATCAAACGTATCGTCGGTATTCCGGGCGACGTTGTGGAATACCGTGATAAGGTTTTGACTGTTAACGGTGAAATTATTTCTGAAAAACCAAACGGCAATTATCAATACGCAGATGATACCGATCCGTCTATGATTCATACGCTTGAGCGTTTTCAGACGGCCTTGAATGGCAAAAACTTTGATGTGGTCAAGGAGGCCGGTCAGCCTTCCGTATCTATTGCCGTATTGAACAAATATACCTCCGAAGTGATGCCTGAAAGCAATTACTCGCTTGAAACAAGCGGTTTGGAAAATTGCGAATACGCAGAAGACGGCAATGGTTTTATCTGTAAAGTTCCCGAAGGCCGTTATTTCGCGATGGGCGACAACCGCGACAATAGTGCCGACTCCCGTTATTGGGGATTTGTCGATGACAAGTTGATTGTCGGTAAAGCCTTCTTTGTTTGGATGAACTTTGGCGAACTCAGCCGTATCGGTACCAGCATCCAATAAGCAATAAACAGATTAAAAGGCCGTCTGAAATTTTTCAGACGGCCTTTTTTGTATTTATTTTTTGTTTTTTAACGAACCTAAATAAATCGCTAATAAAGTTAAAGTGGCGCCACTCCATTGGACGATATTAATCGGTTTATCCAGCCAGAAATAATCGATCAACATGGCAGCAACTGGTTCGGAGAGCAGTAGTAGGCCGGTCAGCGATAGGGATAAAAGCGGGATGGCGTAAGCAATCAATGCCCAAGCGAAGCATTGCATAACGATGCCGTAGATGGAGACTAGAATCACATCGTTTAAAGTTTTGGGGTAAAGATGGGTAGCATCGAATAGTAGAGATGGGATGACCAGCGCTATTGCGCCGCCGAAGCTTAAAATCATCATCAGCGGAAACAAACCGACTTTTTCCTGCTCATGGGTTTTGCGTACAAAGACCATAGACAGGGCCAGCATGGCACCGGATACTACGCCGCTGACAAATCCCCATGCGGCATTGTCGTTATGATCGAACTCTGGGCTGCCGATCAAGGCGACGCCTATGGTGGCCAATATCAAACTTAAAATTTGCAGGGTGCTTAAACGTTCTGAATAAAAGAAGAAGCCGATGGCGGCTAAAAAGAAAATCTGCAGGCTGTTGAGCAAGGTGGAAATGCCGGGACCCACGGCGTGAATGCTTTCGTGCCAAAGGGCGAGGTCGAATGCGAGGAAAACGCCGGATAAGATTGCGTAGCCGACTGTTTTTCTTTTTGTGGGCATTTTTTGTCTGAAAAAACGCCCGAGCAGGAAGAATATAGGGGCGGCAATCAGCAAGCGCCAGAATGCGATGGCGTAAGAGCCGACATCGACAAATTTGACGATCAAGCTGCCCAAGCCGAAGACGACGCAGCCGACGACCAATAGGGGCACTGCATAATTTCCCGAACCTGTCTCCATCGGCTTCTCCATCAATCAAATGAAGACGATTATTCCATAAAATATAGCTGGAGCGCTAATGATAAAGAGCCGTAAGCCAAGATAAAGGGTTTATGATGAAAGGCCGTCTGAAAACTGTTTCAGACGGCCTTTTGATGATTTTCTGGCTTGATTTCGTATTGTTGTAGTATAAAATCGTTTTACGCCGTGTTTTCAGACGGCCTGATCAGTTTTGGTTTTGAGAAAAGGATAATTGGAAATGGCAAACCCTATTCGTGCGTTTTTGGATTATGTGCCGTCGGTTGATGAGTCTTGCTTTATAGATGAGACTTCGGTTGTGATTGGTGAAGTGTCGCTGGCGGAAGATGTATCCGTTTGGCCTTATGCCGTATTGCGTGGCGATGTGAACAGCATTTCTATCGGCAAACGCAGCAATGTGCAGGACGGCAGCGTTTTGCATGTGTCGCATAAGAATGCGGCGAAGCCTGACGGTTCGCCTTTGATTATCGGCGATGATGTGACGATTGGGCATAAGGTCATGCTGCATGGCTGCCGAATTGGGAATCGCGTGTTGGTGGGCATGGGCTCGATTATTTTGGATGATACGGTTGTTGAAGATGATGTGATGATAGGCGCGGGCAGTTTGGTGCCTCCTCGCAAGCGTTTGGAAAGTGGTTTTTTATACGTTGGCTCGCCTGTGAAACAAGTGCGTCCGCTAACTGATGAGGAAAAGGCATTTTTGACGTATTCCTCTGCGCATTATGTCCGTCTGTCCGGCCAGCATAAAATTTCAAAATAAGGACAACCAATACAATGAACGCAATTTATCTGGCTTCGGGCAGTCCGCGCCGTCGTGAGATTTTGGAGAATTTGGGTTTCACGGTACGCCGCCTTCCTGCGGATATTGATGAAACCCCTAAAGAAGGCGAAGCCGCAGTAGAGTATGTGCGCCGTATGGCATGCGAGAAAAATCAGGCAGCGGTGGCGCAATGGTTTGCTGCTCATGATCAAGAGCCTGAGTTTGCCGTATTGACGGCGGATACGACGGTGGCGGATGGTGAGGCTATTTTAGGTAAACCGGAATCCGATGCGGATGCGCTCGATATGCTGGAACGCTTGTCCGGACGGACGCATCAAGTGCTGACGGCTGTATGCGTTTACTGGCAAGGCGTGCGCCATGATGTGGTGCAGACGAGTGAAGTGCGCTTTAAAACGTTGACGGCTGAGGAAATTGCAGCCTATGTTGCCAGCGGCGAGCCGATGGATAAAGCCGGTGCGTATGGGATTCAGGGCTTGGGCGGCGTATTTGTCGAGCATTTGCAGGGTAGCTTTACGGGCGTGATGGGTTTGCCGGTTTATGAGACCGCGCAACTACTGAAATCTTTGGGTTTGGAAGCGCCGCCGTTTGCTTAAAATTAGGCAAATGCCGTCTGAAAGCGTGCCGACAAAAACGCCTGTTTCAGTTACAATACTGCCTTAAACAGCTTGCTTGAAGAAAGATATGAAAGAACATAAGGCCCGGAAACGCTTCGGGCAGAATTTTTTGCAGGATACGCGGATTATTAGCGATATTGTCAACGCGGTAAGACCGCAGCCCGATGATATCGTGATTGAAATCGGCCCGGGCTTGGCAGCCATTACCGAGCCTTTGGCGAAGAAACTCAACTGCCTGCATGTCTGCGAAATCGACCGCGACATCGTACGCCGTCTGAAGACCTTGCCGTTTGCAGATAAATTGGTGATACATGAAGGCGATGTATTGCAGTTTGATTTCAACAGCATTGAAGGCAAGAAAAAAATTGTCGGCAACCTGCCGTACAATATTTCCACGCCGCTTTTGTTCCGATTGAGCGAAGTGGCAGACGATGTGATCGATATGCACTTTATGCTGCAAAAAGAAGTGGTCGAACGCATGGTGGCGCAGCCGAAAACCAACGACTATGGCCGTCTGGGCGTAATGCTGCAATATTTCTTCGATATGGAAATGTTGATTGAAGTACCGCCTGAATCCTTTGATCCAGCGCCGAAAGTGGATTCAGCCGTCGTGCGCATGATTCCGGTGAAACACCGCATCGGTAAAGCGGAAGATTTTGAACATTTTGCCAAACTGGTGAAACTGGCTTTCCATCAACGCCGTAAAACCATACGCAATAATTTGAAGGAGCTTGCCGGCGATGATGATTTGCAGGCAGTCGGCATTAATCCGCAGGACAGGGCAGAACACATTGCCGCTGAGAAATATGTGGAATTGAGCAATTATCTGGTTCAAAAGGCCGTCTGAAACAGTAATGGCAATTTTTAAGCAACCTCCTATTCAATGGGGGGTTCTGGGTGATTCATATTTGTGGCTCGAGTTGGCGCAGTATTTTTCCGGTAAAGATATGCCGCCTGAGCGGCACCGTTTTGAAGCGGCAATTATCGGCGCAGTTTGGGTATTGACCGGGTATCGTCTCGATAGGGAAGAGCAATTTAAAGTCAATCAGTATAATCAAGGCGGAATCTCCGGCGGCATAGTCAGTTGCCGCTTTTGGCTGGAAACGGCTATTCCTTTGCTTTGGCAGCGGCAATCGCAACTCAAGCCCCGAAAATTTTGGCAGTTTGGAAAGAAATAATGATTAAATTCAAAAATGTACACAAACATTTTAAAGATTTGCACGTTATCAACGGCGTGAATCTGGAAGTCAAACAAGGCGAAGTGGTCGTTGTATGCGGTCCTTCAGGCAGTGGCAAATCGACGCTGATTCGTACGGTAAACCAACTCGAGCTCATTGAAAGCGGCGAGATTTGGGTGGACGGCATCAATGTTGCCGATCCGAAAACCGATTTGAACAAAGTGCGCGAAGAAGTGGGCTTTGTGTTCCAAGGGTTCAATCTGTATCCGCATTTGACTGTCTTGGAAAATATTATTCTTTCTCCGATGAAAGTGAAAAACCAAAGCCGTGAAGAGGCGGAAAAGAAAGCGATGGAGCTTTTGGAACGCGTCGGTTTGGCGCATAAAAAAGACGTGCTGCCCGGCCAGCTTTCCGGCGGTCAGCAGCAGCGTGTAGCGATTGCACGCGGTTTGGCGATGGAGCCGCGCGTGATGTTGTTTGACGAGCCGACTTCCGCACTTGATCCTGAAATGGTCGGCGAAGTATTGAAAGTGATGAAAGACTTGGCGGAAAGCGGCATGACCATGATGTGTGTAACCCATGAGATGGGTTTTGCGCGCGAAGTCGCCGACCGTGTGATTTTTGTCGATAAAGGCCAGATTCTGGAAGATGAAACGCCGGAAGAATTTTTTACCAATCCGAAACACGAGCGTGCCAAACAGTTCCTGCAACAGGTGATGACACATTAAACTCGGGCCGTCTGAAATTTCAGACGGCATTGTCAGTTTGAATGATTTTGAAAGTTGAAAATAATGTATTTTGTTGACCGTACCGCTGTTGTGCTGAAGCCGACCGCCCGTTTTTTGGAATGGCTGAAATCCGCCGATGAAAATATGCCCGACCTGACCGTCGAGCAACTGCGCACTAACTGTTCCGTATTCCTTGTGCCGCAATTTGACGAACCCGAATCCGTCATTTCCTATTTTGACGAACGCTACCAGCAGATTTTTGAAGCCGAATTGGCAGGTTGGGACATCGATAAAAGCAAATGGCCGCAAGACATGAGCTTGAAGGCTTTTTGGGAATTTTTCGATACCGAAATCCACGATATGGTTTTGGATATGGAAGAGGCGGAATTGAACATTACGCCTGTTTTCGACAATATGATGTAAAGCCGTGCGCAGTTTTCAGACGGCCTTAAAGCCCTCGCGTTCTTTGAAAATTCTGATTGTCTTCTTACACCTTTCGGCGGTTGCCTTATGTCTTGCTGAGTTTTACGGCTGGATGATGTGGCTGGGTTTGGCGGCATTGGCCGGCAGTTTTGCCTATGCTTGGCGCAGCGTTAATTTTCAGACTCGAAATGCGGTCGGAAAAATCATCATCGACCGCCAATACCGTGCGACGGTTTACTTGAATGACGAGGAAGAGGGAAGAAGCGCGGTTTTGCAAGACAGCAGTATGTTGACGGTTTATGCTTTGTTTTTGCAATGGAATGTTGACGGGAAAATAGTCAAGCACTGCATCTTGCCTGATATGGCCGACCGCGATGCCTATCGCCGTCTGAAAGTGTGGGCGCGTTGGTGTCGTGAAAAAGAAGACAAAGTAGAACTTGCGGCAGATATGGATTAAACGGCTGTTTCAGACGGCCTTTTGAAGCGATAAATACAATGAAAACATTACAAGACTGGCTGTCTCATTTGGAGACTGCCCATAGTTCCGGCCTTATCGATATGGGTTTGGAACGCGTGGGAGAAGTGAAAAAACGCATGAATTTGGTGCCGCAATGTCCTGTCGTCGTGGTGGCGGGTACGAATGGCAAAGGTTCCGTATGTGCCTATTTGTCGCATATTTATAAAGAAGCCGGTTTTAAAGTCGGTACGCTGACCAGTCCTCATCTTCTGCGTTACAACGAACGAATCGCCATTAACACTCAGCCGGTTTCAGATGAATTGATTGTTTCCTCATTTGAGCGTATCGAAGCGGCGCGCGGCGAAATTTCTCTGACGTATTTTGAGTTTAATGCTTTGGCGGCCGTTGATATTTTCATGCATGAAAATGTGGACGTAATGATTTTAGAAGTCGGTTTGGGCGGACGGTTGGATGCTGTGAATGTATTTGACGGCGACTGCTCGGTCGTTACCAGCGTGGATTTGGATCATCAGGCATTTTTGGGCGATACTGTCGAGCAGGTCGGTTTTGAAAAAGCCGGAGTGTTCCGTAGCGGCAAACCTGCCGTATGCGGACAGAATCCTGCGCCTGAATCATTGCTCAAACACGCAGAAGAAATCGGCGCAAAACTGTTGATGGTTCAACGAGATTTTGATTTTGCGTCAATGGAAAGCGTACAGTGGAACTACCGCTTCCATCCTCAATCTTCAGACGGCCAAAGCCGTAACCGCAATTCCTTGCCGTTTCCTGCTTTGCGCGGTGCCTATCAGTTGTCCAATGCCGCGTGTGCATTGACGGTGTTGGAATGTTTGAACGAACAATTGCCGGTTGATATCGGCGCGATTAAACGCGGTTTGCTGTTGGTTGAGAATCCTGGACGTTTCCAAGTTTTGCCCGGCCGTCCGCTGGTGGTCTTGGATGTCGGCCACAATCCGCACGCAGCCCGTGCTTTGCGCCGCAGTCTGATTAACCTTGCCTTTGCCCAAAAACGGACCGCCGTATTCAGTATGTTGTCCGACAAAGATATTGACGGTGTGCTGGAAATCGTTAAAGACCAGTTTGACGAGTGGAACATTGCGCCTTTAGATGTACCGCGCGGCATGACGGTGGAGGCTTTGCAGGCCAAATTGGTTGAACACGGCATCGACAATGTAAATGTTTTTGAAACTGTCGCCGCAGCCTACCGCGCTGCTTTGGCGAAAGCAACCGAAAATGATAGAATCGTTGTTTTCGGCTCATTCCATACTGTTGCCGATGTAATGGCTGTTTTGAAAGAACACTAACGAGGAAATTATCATGTCCGACAATAAACAAAAAGAAACTCCAAACGGATACGATTTAGACGGTTACGAACAACTCAAACGTCGCAACCGCCGCCGCTTGGTTTTGGCCTCCGGCTTGGTGGTGGCTTCAGGTATGCTGTTTGGCCTGGCGCTGACATCGGGCGACGATAAAAATTCACCGTTTAAGGAAGCACCTGTCGGTCAGACTCAAGTCAAAACGGCGGATGAGCCCAGTAAGGCTGTTGTCCTAGAGCCGAATAAAGAGGATGTTGCGATGGCTGAAGAAGCTGCCCGCCATGCGGATGCCGAAGCGCAAAGCAAACCTCAAAATGCCGGCGATGAAGAAGACAATGCGCCGGTTGAAGTATTGAAGCCAAACCGTGAATCTGCTCCCGAAGATGTCGGCGAGCCGTTGGTTTTGATTAATGATACTTTGGATGACGGCAATATTAAAGGTTTGGAAGAGTCTGAGCGTATTCAACGAGCTGAGGCCGCCAAACGCGAAGCTGCCGAACGCCGAGCCGAAGAACGCCGCCAACGCCAGGCAGAACAACGTGCTGCGGCACGCAAGGCACAAGCCCAACAGGAAGCGGATGAAAAAGAAAACGCATTGGCTGCTAAAAAACGCGCACTTCAAGCGCGTGCTGAAAAAGCAGAGCGTGAAGCCGCTGCCGAACGCAATAAATTGGCACAATTGGAAAAAGCAGAGAAAGCCATTGCCGAGCGTAAATCTGCCAAAAACAGCAAAGACAGCGTAAAAGACAAGGCCGAACCTGCCAAGAAAGCAGAAGCCAAAGTTGAAAAACCAAAAAATGAAAAAGCTAAACCGGAAACGGCCAAAGCAGAAAAAGCCGATAAGGTAAAAACTGCCGAGAAGCCTTCTGAAAAAGCTAAACCTAAAGCTGAAAAAGAAAAAGCAGAAGCCAAACCTGCTAAAAAGGCCGCTATTCAGGCTGGTTATGCTGAAAAAGAACGCGCACAAAGCCTGCAACGTAAAATGAAAGCCGCAGGTATCGATTCGACCATTACTGAAGTGATGACCGATAAAGGTAAGGTGTATCGCGTGAAATCAGCCAGTTATAAAAATGCACGCGATGCAGAACGCGATTTGAACAAATTGCGTGTACATGGCATTGCCGGTCAGGTGACCAGTGAGTAATCTGCCTGTTGCCGATTTATTGGCGGCCGCCGTCATCGTCATTTGCATCATTATCTCGTTGACACGGGGTATTATTGCAGAAGCAGGGGCGATGGTGGCGTGGGTGGTATCGTTCATTGCAGCCAGAACGCTCGCTATGCCGTTTGCCGATGTGGTCTTTAAATCGGTTGAGCCGCATTCCTTAGCGGTTGCCATGGGTTTTGTCGCCGTGTTTTTTCTGGCATGGCTGTTGCAGAAACTGGCACGATCGCTGTTGAGCAGTTTAATGTCTGCCATTGGTTTGGGAAGCATCAACCGTTTGCTTGGCGGCGTATTCGGTGCAGTGAAAGGTGTGATTTTGGTAACACTGGCTGTGATGGTTTTTTCGCATACCGATTTGCCGAAGACGGAAGAGTGGCAAAGTTCCCATACGATTCCGTATTTTGAATCACTTGCCGATGCCGCAATGCCGTATCTGCCGGGAAAAGAAGATATGCATGAGGAAGCGGATGATTAATATTAATGGTTTCAGACGGCCTGAAGGTCGTCTGAAACCGTTTTTATTTGTCTGAAGGTAGCATTATATTGTCAACAATTCGAGCAAACTCATCTAAATTATTTTATAATGACGGCTTACCCATTTAATCTTCAAACTCGGAGAAGCACGATATGTGTGGTGTATTAGGTTTGGTTAGTCATGAGCCGGTCAATCAGATGTTGTATGATGGTTTGCAGATGTTGCAACACCGTGGTCAGGACGCAGCAGGTATTGTTACTGCCGAAGGCAATATATTTCATATGCACAAGGGCAAAGGCATGGTGCGCGAAGTGTTCCGCACCCGCAATATGCGCGACTTGGTCGGTAATGCCGGCATCGCGCATGTCCGCTATCCGACTGCAGGCAATGCGGGCAGTAGCGCAGAGGCTCAGCCGTTTTATGTCAGCTCACCATTTGGCATTGTTTTGGCGCACAACGGTAATCTGACCAATACTGAAGAGCTGTATGAAAACGTATGCAACAAACACCTGCGCCACGTTAATACCAGCTCCGATTCCGAAGTATTACTCAATGTATTCGCGCACGAATTACGCCGCGAAGTCTCTAAAAATACAGCCCCTTATCAACTTACCATCGACAATATTTTCAACGCCGTTTCCGAAGTACACCGTTTGGTGCGTGGCGCATACGGTGTCGTAGCCATGATTGCCGGATATGGCATGCTGGCTTTCCGGGATCCTTTCGGTATCCGTCCGTTGGTTTTGGGTTCGCAAATTGACGAATCCGGCAAAAAATCTTATGCCGTTGCCTCCGAATCCGTTGCCTTTAATGCACTTGCCTATGATTTGGAACGCGATATCCAGCCGGGCGAAGCCGTATTTATTGGTTTTGACGGCACGATTATTTCCCGTCAATGCAGCGATAAAGCCAAATTAAGCCCTTGTCTTTTTGAATATGTTTATTTTGCCCGCCCAGACTCCGTCATCGATGGCGTTTCCGTTTATCAGTCCCGTATGGATATGGGCGTATCTTTGGCAGAAAAAATCAAACGCGAGCTACCTGTCGATGATATCGATGTCGTGATGCCGATTCCCGATACCAGCCGACCCAGCGCGATGGAGCTTGCCGTTCATCTTGAAAAACCTTACCGTGAAGGTCTGATTAAAAACCGCTATATCGGCCGTACCTTTATTATGCCCGGCCAAGCAACACGCAAAAAATCAGTGCGCCAAAAACTCAGCCCGATGGAAACCGAGTTTAACGGCAAAAGCGTTTTATTGGTGGATGATTCCATTGTACGCGGTACGACCAGCCGTGAAATCGTCGAAATGGTACGCGCGGCAGGTGCACGCAAAGTCTATATTGCTTCTGCAGCTCCCGAAGTGCGCTATCCGAATGTGTACGGTATCGATATGCCGACCCGTGAAGAACTGATTGCAAACGGCCGCAGCGTGGCAGAAATCGCAGCCGAGATTGGCGCGGATGGCATCGTCTTCCAAAACTTAGAAGACTTGGAAGCAGTAGTCAAAGCACTCAATCCAAAAATCGAATCCTTTGATTCTTCATGCTTTAATGGTGTCTATCAAACCGGCGATATCGATGAAGTGTATCTAAACCGTCTCTCTACCGAAAAATCAGGTTGTGGCGGCTTGAAAGTTCATCCAAGCAAAATGGAACACAGCATCAGTATCAGCGATAGCGATGATGATGAAGAATAAAGTAAATTGACTTACAATAAAGGCCGTCTGAAAATTAATGTTCAGACGGCCTTTAATTATGTTTTAGACACATCATGAGTACCGAAACCAAAAATTACATCACACCTACCGGTTGGCAGGCACTGAAAGACGAACTTTATCATCTGGTCAACAAAGAACGCCCGGAAATCGTCCAAATCGTTAACTGGGCGGCAAGCAATGGCGACCGCAGCGAAAATGGCGACTATCTTTACGGCAAACGCCGTATGCGCGAAATCGACCGCCGTATCCGCTTCCTAACCAAACGTTTGGAAGCCGCCGTCGTCGTCGATCCTGAAGCACGCGAAGCCACGGACCAGATTTTTTTCAGCGCCACCGTTGGCTTATTGCGCGGAGACGGTCGTGAACAAACCGTCAAAATCGTCGGCGTAGATGAAATTGATACCGCTAAAAACAAAATCTCATGGATTTCCCCTTTGGCGCGCAGCCTGATAAAAGCACGCGAAGGCGATGAAGTTGTCTTGGATACACCGGAAGGTCGTGAGGTTATAGAGATTTTGTCGGTGGAATATATTAAGATTGACTGATTATGCGTGAATAAAGCAAGTGAAGCTACAAAAGGCCGTCTGAAAAATATACTTTCAGACGGCCTTTCAAATGATTCAAAAGAAAATCCTACATTTGCACCGAGCCGCTGACGGTCAGGCTGATTTCTTCCGAACCTGGGGAGGTTGGTACGCCATCTTCTATTCCTGCAGCTACTTCTGCAGCAGGGATTGCACGCAGCATTTTGGCGTGTGCAAAGTCGCCGCCGACTTGGCGGTTGCCGATATGGCCCAGGTTGAGTTTAACGATTTTGTAACTGGAGAAACCGAGTGTTTGGGCGAGGTTTTGGGCGCGGTCTTTGAAGCGCAGGATGACGGCCTTGCTCAGTTGATCAACGGTTTCTTCGCGTTTTTCTTTGGATACGGAAAATGAGGTGCTCTCCAAAACGGCGATATTGATGCTGTCGGCAATTAGGCGGTTGAGTGCTTCAAAGTCTTTGCTTTCTACTTTGAAGTAGGCGTGTTCTTCCCAGCCGGTTTGGGTGCGTTTGCCGTTGGTGTATTGATAGCGTGGGGAAGCGTTGCGCTCCATTAGCTCGGTTTTAAATTTGCTGTTTTGGGAGATTTTGTTGAACTGGTTGAATTTCTTCATGAAGGCTTGGTTGACGGCTTGACGGTCTTTACCTTCTGCATTGACGCTGAAATGCGCAGTCATGGTATCCCGCGGCACTTCCATGTTGGCGGATTCGGAAAATTCAACGATGTTGTAGTTGAGGCTTTCTGCTGCTACGGGCAGGGAGGCAGCTAGCAGTAGGGCGGTAATGGCTGGGCGGAGCATTTTGGTTTTCCTTGTAATGCGGATTTTAAAAAAATAATTTAGCATGAAATATGGAAACGTTGGCTTTGGCAAGCGTAAGGATTTGTATGGGTTGAGGCCGTCTGAAAAGAAGTTACTTTGTATCCATCAGGCTGACTTCATGGGGATTGAGGCGGGCTTTTTCTTCTTGGCCTAAGCCGACCAATTTCCGTAATCGGGTCATGTAGGCATTGACGTCAAGGCCACGTCCGTAGCGTTGTGCTTCCCAGATGGTTTCTGCCAAGGCTTCCATCATGTCGTGTTCGGCTTTGACCCAGTCGCCGTTGTAATGGGCGCAAAGTTGTTGGTGGATGGCACGGATGCCCGGTGGCTGGTCGATGGCGCTTTGTTCTTGCAGGGAAAGGTGTAGCGACATATGCAGGAATGGGTTGCTTTCGCCGTCTTCGGGCAGCCATTCTTTATCTAAATATTGCTCGATGTCTTCGAGATAGTGTCCGTATTCGGGATGGGCTTCGATAATGCGCAATGCTTTTTGTTGCAGGCCGTCCAATTGGAGCGGTGCGAGCCTGTGTTGCCAGACGTGGGCAAAGAATCGGCGGACATCGTGGGTGTTTACGTCATACATGATGGGTGTGATTTGATTTTGGGATATGTGATTATATAGCGATTGCGATAAAAAAGGCCGTCTGAAAAATATGTTTTCAGACGGCCTTTGTTTTGCAAGGTTTAACGGCGGTCGATGATTCGGTAATACACTTCGCCGTCTTGGACATAGCCCAATTCGACGCGGGCAATTTCGGCGATAGCCTCTTGTCCGTGTGCCAAATCTTCAACTTCCGCATTGAGGAAATTGTTGCGCAAAGTGAGCGTTTGGTTTTTTTCCTCCTGACGGACGAGCTGCTCCTGCAATTCTTCCGTATGCCCGACGCTGCCTTTGCCAAACCAAAGGCTGTACTGACAGCACAAAAGTGCGAAGGTTAAAACAAAAGTCACCCACTTCATACAATCAATATCCTATATTCTGCTTATTTGCCCAATTGGTAGAATGCGGCTTTGCCAGGGTAGTAAGCGGCTTCGGCCAATTCTTCTTCGATGCGCAACAATTGGTTATATTTCGCCATGCGGTCAGAACGGGACAGGGAGCCGGTTTTGATTTGCATACAGTTGGTGGCAACTGCCAAGTCGGCAATAGTGCTGTCTTCGGTTTCACCGGAACGGTGGCTCATTACGCTTGCGTAGCGGTTGCGTTTGGCCAAGTCAACAGCTTGCAGGGTTTCGCTCAATGTACCGATTTGGTTGACTTTGACCAGCAATGCGTTTGCCACGCCTTTTTCGATGCCTTCGGCCAAGATTTTTGGATTGGTTACGAACAAGTCGTCGCCGACCAATTGAACTTTTTTGCCCAATTTTTCGGTCAGCAGTTTCCAGCCTTCCCAGTCGTTTTCGTCCATGCCGTCTTCGATGGAAATGATTGGGAATTCGTTAACCAGGCCTTCCAAGTATTCGGCAAATTCTGCGCTGGTGTAAGAGCGGCCTTCGGCTTCCAGATGATATTGACCGTCTTTATAGAACTCGCTGGATGCGCAGTCCAGGGCGAACAATACGTCTTCGCCTGCTTTGTAGCCGGCGGCTTCCGTAGCTTCTACGATCAGTTGCAGGGCTTCTTTGTGGCTGTTCAGGTTGGGTGCGAAACCGCCTTCGTCGCCAACGGTAGTTGGGAAGCCTTTGCTATCGCACAGTTTTTTCAGCGCGTGGAAAATTTCGGCACCGCAACGCAGAGCTTCGCGGAAAGATTTTGCGCCGACAGGCATAATCATGAATTCTTGGATGTTCAGGCTGTTGTTGGCATGTTCGCCGCCGTTGATAACGTTCATCATTGGAACCGGCAGGGCCATTGGGCCTGCGCCACCCAAGTAACGGTACAGCGGTAGGCCTGAATCTTCAGCGGCCGCGCGTGCTACGGCCATAGAAACGGCCAAAGTGGCGTTGGCACCCAAGTTGCCTTTGTTTTCAGTACCGTCCAATTCGATCATGATTTGGTCGATATAAGATTGTTCGTTGGCATCGATACCGATGAGGGCTTGCGCGATTTGGTTGTTGACGTGGTCAACGGCTTTCAATACGCCTTTGCCCAAGTAACGGGATTTGTCGCAGTCACGCAGTTCCAAAGCTTCTTTTTGGCCGGTTGATGCGCCGCTTGGTACGGCTGCGCGTCCCATGACGCCGGATTCCAACAATACGTCACACTCTACGGTAGGATTGCCGCGAGAGTCTAAGATTTCGCGTGCAAAAATATCAACGATTGCGCTCATGAATATCTCCAAATAGGATGGTAAAAGAAAAGTAGCTTTGTTACGTTTCAGACGGCCTTAAGGATGATTGCCAAAGTCTGATGAATGCAGCCATTATACCGTCTTTGCCGGGCATGGCATCGGCGTCGGTATGAAACCGACTGTAAGTTTGTTTCACGTCAATATCGCTCAAACAAACATAAGCCGTATAGTGTAACATTTTTTACCCTTTTTAGGGTGAAAAGCTGATTAAATCAGGCATAAGGCCGTCTGAAAAACGGATTAGCCTTCACCCAAAATCATTGAGCCTACGCCGTCATCAGTCAGCACTTCCAAGAGCAGGGCGTTGGGAACGCGGCCGTCTATGATGTGCGTGGCTTTGACGCCGCTTTTGGCGGCTTCGACGGCGGAGGCAATTTTAGGCAGCATACCGCCGTATAGCGTGCCATCTTCAATCAGTTCGTCGATGCGGCTTGGTGTCAGGGTGGTCAATAATTTGCCTTCTTTATCCAGTACGCCGGGGATATTAGTCATCATCAGCAGTTTTTCGGCTTGAAGTTTTTCCGCCAGTTTGCCGGCAACCAAGTCGGCATTAATGTTGAACGCTTCGCCGTTTTGACCTACGCCGATGGGTGCGATGACAGGAATGCAGCCGCGTTCGACCAAGCCTTCCACCAAACGGGTATCGATGTCGGCCACGGTGCCGACTTGGCCGATGTCCACACCTTTTTGTTCGGGCGTGTCAATCAGGAGTTTTTCCGCTTTGATGAAGTGGTTGTCCCGGCCGGTAATGCCGACGGCGCGACCGCCGAAGGTAGTAATCATGGAAACGATTTCTTTATTGACGTGTCCGCCTAAAACCATTTCTACGATGTCCATGGTTTCGCTGTCGGTCACGCGCATGCCTTGAACAAATTCTCCTTTTTTGCCGACTTTTTCCAACATTTCATTGATTTGTGGACCGCCGCCGTGAACGATGACGGGATGCAGACCGATTAGTTTGAGCAGGACGACATCGCGTGCGAAACCCTCTTTTAAGGCAGGTTCGGTCATGGCGTTGCCGCCGTATTTGATGACGATGATGGAGCCGGAAAAACGGCGGATATAAGGTAAAGATTCGGCAAGGACGCGCGCCTTGATGGCAGGGGAGACAGATTGTTGCTGGGTCATGGTTTCAACCTTGTTTCATGATTTCGGCCTTTATCTTAATCCCAAAGGCCGTCTGAAACAATATTTCCAAGCGCTTGAAATCCTGTTAAATCAGTTAAATGGTTGAAACCAGCCTCATGCAAACGGTAAAATGACGGTTTGCTTCGGCCTCTTTGCCGATTACTAAGGATACCCATGATGAAAATCAGCACCCAATTCGATGCCGGTTCGGTCGTTGTCAAAGACTTGAGCAACCCTGCCGATATCCGTCTCGCCCTGCGTCCCGACAATGCTTCGGAGTTTGCCCAATGGTTTTACTTCCGTTTGCAGGGTGCGGCCTATCAAAACTGCGTGATGCATTTTGAAAATGCGGCGGACGCTGCGTATCCTTTGGGCTGGGAGGACTATCAGGCTTGCGCTTCTTACGACCGCCAAAATTGGTTCCGCGTGCCGACCAGCTATGAAAACGGCGTGTTGACCATCAACCATACGCCTTTGTCCAACAGCGTTTACTATGCCTATTTCGAGCCTTATTCCAACGAGCAGCATTTGAACCTTTTGGGTGATGCGCAGGGCAGCGGTTTGTGCCGTATCGATGACTTGGGCAGCACCGTTCAAGGCCGCGACATCAATCTTCTGACCATCGGCAACCAAGTCGAAAGCGACATGAAAGTCTGGATTATCGCCCGTCAGCATCCGGGCGAAACCATGGCGGAATGGTTTGTCGAAGGTTTGCTGGGCCGTCTGCTCGATCCGCAAGATCCGACTGCGCGCATGCTGCTTGACCGTGCGACTTTCTACATTGTGCCGAATATGAATCCGGACGGCTCGGTATTGGGCAACCTGCGCACCAATGCCGCCGGCGCCAACCTCAACCGCGAATGGGAAAACCCGACTTTGGAGCGAAGCCCCGAAGTTTTTACCGTCCGCGAAAAAATGATGGAAACCGGCGTGGATTTGTTCTTGGATATTCACGGCGATGAAGGTCTGCCGTTTGTCTTTGTGGCCGGTATCGAAGGCGTGCCGAACTACAACGAGCGCATCGAAGCCTTAGAAGATCAATTCAAACTTGCGTTGCTCAATGCCAGCCCCGATTTCCAAGACGATTACGGCTATGACAAAGATGCGCCGGGTCAGTCAAACATGACTTTGGCGACCAACTGGGTCGGCAATCATTTCAACTGCCTTGCCTATACTTTGGAAATGCCGTTTAAAGACAATGCCAATCTGCCGGACGATGATTTCGGCTGGAACGGCCAACGCTCGCTGCGCTTGGGCGAGGCAATGCTGTCTGCTATTTTGAATGTGGTTGGCGATTTGCGTTAAACCATCCGACACCGCATACAGGCCGTCTGAAAGTTCAGGCTTTCAGACGGCCTTTAAGATAAGGAACACACATTATGATGATACATCCCCAGTTTGATCCGGTGCTGATCAGCATCGGCCCGCTTGCCATCCGCTGGTATGCCTTGAGCTATATCGTCGGCTTTATCCTGTTTACGATTTTGGGCCGCCGCCGTATAGCGCAGGGCAATTCTGTGTTTACCAAAGAAACACTCGACGATTTCCTGACTTGGGGTATCTTGGGTGTCATCTTGGGCGGCCGTATCGGCTACGTTTTGTTTTATAAATTTTCCGACTATCTGGCCAACCCGTTGGATATTTTCAAAGTTTGGGAAGGCGGTATGTCGTTTCACGGCGGCTTCTTGGGCGTGGTCGTTGCCATGTGGCTGTTTGGCCGCAAGCATAACATCAGTATTTTAAAATTGATGGATACCGTTGCACCGCTCGTACCGCTGGGCTTGGCTTCCGGCCGTATCGGCAACTTTATCAACGGCGAACTTTGGGGACGCGTGACCGAACTCAATGCTTTCTGGGCAATGGGTTTCCCGCAAGCGCGTTACGAAGATGCGGAAGCTGCAGCGCACAATCCTTTGTGGGCCGAATGGCTGCAACAATACGGTATGCTGCCGCGCCACCCGTCTCAGCTTTACCAGTTTGCCCTTGAAGGCATTTGCCTGTTTGTCATCGTTTGGATTTTCTCGAAAAAACCGCGTCCGGCCGGTCAAACGGCGGCATTGTTCTTGGGCGGTTACGGTTTGTTCCGCTTTATTGCCGAATTTGCCCGTCAGCCTGACGATTATCTCGGCCTGCTGACCTTGGGTTTGTCTATGGGTCAATGGTTGAGCGTGCCGATGATTGTATTGGGTGCGATTGGTTTTGTTTGGTTTGGCCGTAAAAACAGCGTTGCCAAAGCATAAATAAAACAAGAAATAAAGGCCGTCTGAAAAGGTTTTCAGACGGCCTTTTTATGGCTTCAAGCAAACGGATTTTGGGTTTAACCGAAAAAGCCCATTTTAACTTGAATGAGTTTCTCCAGTTCCGGCAGAACGCGGCGGCGTGAGACGAAGAAGATAATGTGGTCGCCGTCTTGGAGGATGGTTTCGGTGTGGTGTCCCATGATGACCTCGCCGGTTGCGCCGCGGACGATGGCGGAGATGTAGCAGTCGCTTGGCCATTTGATGCCGCTGATACGGCGGCCGACGATGGCGGAAGTGTTTTTGTCGCCGTGTACCACCACTTCAATGGCTTCGGCCGTGCCGCGGCGCAGGGGGTGGACGGCAACAATGTCGCCGCGGCGGATGTGGGCGAGGATGGAGCCGATGGTAATCAGGTGGGGGGAAACGACGATATCGATTTTGTTGCCTTCGAGCAAATCGACGTAGCTTGAGCGGTTGACGATGGTAATCACGCGTTTGGCGCCAAGGTTTTTTGCCAATAGGCTGGACATGATGTTGTTTTCGTCGTCGTTGGTCAGCGCGCAGAAGACGTCGATTTCGTCGATGTATTCTTCGTCCAGCAGAGTTTCGTCGGTGGCAGAACCTTGTAGGACGAGGGTGTTGTCCAGATTCTCGGCCAGCCATTCGGCGCGGTGGGGTTTGTATTCGATGATTTTGATGTCGTATTTGGACTCGAGCTGCTTGGCGAGGCGGTAGCCGATGTTGCCGCCGCCGGCGATCATGATGCGGCGGGTACGCGCTTCTTTCGGACGCAATTCGCGCATGATGGCTTCAACGCTGCTGATGTCGGCGGCAAAAAGTACCTCGTCGCCTTCGATGATGACGGTTTGCGGTGTGGGGACAATAAGGCGGTTGTTGCGGTATATGGCACAGATTTGGCAGTCCGCGCCTTCGGGGAGATGTTGGTTGATGTCGGCAATTTCACGGTCGATCAGCAAACCGCCTTTGCGAGCTTGAACAATCACCATGCGGACTTGGTCGTTGGCAAAGCTGAGTACTTGCAATGCGCTGGTGTAGCTGAGCAGTCCGACAAGTTGTTCTGTAACCAGTTGTTCTGGGCTGATGGTTTCGGTAATGCCGAAGATGTTGAGGCTGCCTTCTTCGGGTTTGTCGCTGCCGGCAACCGGATATTCGAGGTATTCGCTTGAGCGTACGCGTGCAATACGGCCGGGGATGTTGAACAGGTCGGCGGCGATTTTGGAGGCAACGATGTTGGTTTCGTCGCTGCGGGTCAGGGCAAGCAGGAGGTCGGAGTCCGCCGCACCTGCCTGTTCGAGGGTAAAGGGCGATGCGCCGTTGCCGACGATGGTTTGGACATCGAGGCGGCTGCTGATGCGGTTGAGCGCTTTTTCGTCGATGTCGATGATGGTAACGTCGTTGCTGGGAACGGAGGCAAGGTTTTGGGCGACGGTCGAGCCGACTTGGCCGCTGCCGAGGATGAGTATTTTCACGGTAATTGAGTGTGTTCGGTAAAAATGAAATTGTAACAAAAGGCCGTCTGAAATTGGAGTTTTCAGACGGCCTGAGTTTTAAATAAGCCAGAAGGTTACCAGTAGCCCAAAACTTTCCACCACAAGATACCGACAGTGCCGAAAATCAGGATTTCGAGCACGCTCATGATGAAGCCGGCTTTCCACCATTCGGTCATGGTTACATAGTTGGAGCAGTAAATTACAGGAGCGGAACCGGTGGCGTAGTGGGTCAGCGACATCATGATGCCGGTAGCGGATGCCATAACCAGGGCAAACAGCATCGGTGGTGCACCCAAGGCCAAGCCTGCGCCGTAGAATGCGCCGAACATGGCGGTAACGTGTGCCGTGCCGCTGGCGAAAACGTAGTGGGCGTAGAGGTAGGCCAGCATCAACAGGGCACAACCGGCTTCCCAACCCAAGCCCATGTGGGCGATACCGTTTTGCATGGAGTCGGACAACCAACTGATGAGGCCCAGTTTGTTGAGGAAGTTTGCCATCATCACCAAGGCAGCAAACCAAACAATGGTATCCCACGCGCTTTTTTCTTTCAACGCATCTTCCCAAGTCAATACGCCGGTCAACAGACACAGGCTCAAGCCGAGGAAGGTGGTGGCGGTAGCATCAACTTTCACACCGAACAACATCTCGGGAATACCCGCCCATAACAGCAGCAGAACCAAGAAAATGCCCAGCATGATTTTTTCTTCACGCTTCATCGGCCCCATGGCAGCCAAATGCTCTTTTGCCAATGCAGTGGCGTTAGGGGTTTGTTTGATTTCAGGTGGATACAGGAAATACAGCACCAGCGGCATCAGCAGCATGGCAAGCAGGCCGGGTACGACCATTGCCAAGAACCAAGTGCCCCAAGAGAGTTGGATTTGCGAATTGGTGGCTTTGGCAACCAATTCGACTACCAGCGGATTGGGTGCGGTGGCAGTGATAAAAATCAGACAGGTAATCACATTGGAGTGGAAGTTGACCAGTGAAAGGTATTTACCAATTTTGCCTTCCGTACTTTTTTTAGGGTCGGAGTCGAAGCTTAAGGCAATGGATTTCATAATCGGATGCACGATGGCACCGCCGCGCGCGGTATTACTCGGCGTTACCGGACCGATAACCAAGTCGGCCAGTGCCAAGCTGTAACCTACGCCCAACGTGCGTTTTCCGAAGAGGGAGATCAGCAGGTAGCCGATACGCATACCCAAGCCGGTTTTCAACAGGCCGCGCGAGATGATGATGGCGATACCGATCATCCAGATGAGTGAGTTGTTGAGGCTGCTCAAAGCGTCTTTGGTTGCGTCGGCGGCTTTTTCGTTGGTCACGCCGGTCAGTGCAACCAAGGTAATGCCCAAAATCGCCATTGCGCCGATAGGCATGGCTTTGCCGATGATGCCGGCAATGATGCCGACAAATAATGCTAAAAGATGCCATGCGTCAGGCGATACGCCTTGAGGAACGGGGATAACGAACCAGATAAGCAGCGTCAGCACAAGTGCGACCGCGGCAGGAATTGGCTTGAAGCCCATGTTGAATCTCCTAATTTGAGGATTGAAGTATTGGGAAATCTGTTTTCAGACGGCCTGAGTGTTACTGAAGCCTGTCTGAACGTATTTTGGTAGGTTCGGAAGGTATTTTTCTTATTGGGCTTCTCTTCCATCTTGGAAAGAAGAGAAAGGGATTCGGGTATCGTTTTTCAGACGGCCTTCACAGTAACAGGCCGTCTGAAAACAACGCCGTTTTACTCCTGTTCTTGCGGTAGGCCGTATTCTTCGGGGAAGGTACGCAACGAGCTTTGCAACACAGTTACCGCGCCGTCAATCAAACCGCAACGGCCGCTTCGTGGCAACAGTTGGCACAGGCTTTGCAGGGCGCGCAGGTCGTCGGGAGTGCCGATGCCGGTGTCCACGCGGTTGAGCAGGCGGGAAAGCTGGAATGTGCCGCCTTTACAAGGTGGGCATTGACCGCATGAATTGGAAGCGAAAAATTCCACATACTCAGCCACTTTGCGCACCACGCTGGTGCCTTCGGAAATCACAATCATCGCGCCGGTGCCGAGGCTGGATTTGCGTTCACGTACGGAAACGAAGTCCAAAGGCACATCCAAATCTTTTACGGTCAAAAGCGTGTTTGACGGGCCGCCGGTAAATACGGCTTTAAACGTGCGGCCTTCAAGCATACCGCCGCCGTGATCGTAAATCAGCGATTGCAGGGTCGTGCCCATCGGCAGTTCGTACAGGCCCGGGTTCAATACGTCGCCGGAGAGTGAGTAGAGTTTCGTACCGGCTGCATCGCCCAAACCCAAAGATTTGTACCATTCCGCACCTTTAGCAAGGATTTGTGGAATATTGGCGAAGGTTTCGGTATTGTTGATAAGGGTCGGCTCACCGTTGACACCGCTTTCGGCAGGGAAAGGCGGCTTGCGGCGGGGGAAGGGGAAACCGCCTTCCAGCCATGAAATCACGGCAGTTTCTTCACCGCCGATATAACGTCCTGAAGTTTCAACCAGTTGCAAGTCCAAAGGTTTACCCAAGTAGTTTTCGATACGGATAAACAAATCGCTGTTTTTCCATTGCTCGATGGCCGGTGTGATGGAAGCGATGGATTCGGTTTGATGAGGGTTGACGTACAGAATCGCTTTGTTGGCACGGCAGGCAACGGCGGCAATCAGGACGCCTTCGATGACTTGGTGCGGCGTATTTGCCAGCAGTACTCGGTCTTTAAATGTACCCGGTTCGTCTTCGTTGGCATTGCAGACAACATATTTGTCGCCATTTTTGCTTTGGGCGGCAACGGCGGCCTCCCATTTGCGCCAAGTCGGGAAACCTGCACCGCCCATACCGCAAAGATTGGCATCTTGCAGTTTGGAAACAATGCTTTGAGGATCGGCAAGCGCAGCCAGCAGACCTTCGCCACCGCCGACTTTACGCCATGCGGCTAAATCTGCGCCGACTTGGCGGGAAGGATGCAGTAAGTTTTGATTGGCTTGATTCATGATTGTTGCTCCTGCAAACCGGCGTGTTCGCGCAAATCGAATTTGCCGTAGTCGGGATATAAAACGGGGGCTTTGATGTCGCTGGTCAGACCGGCACGGGTCATTTCGCGTTGCAGGTCGTGGACGTGACCGACACCGCCGCGTACTTTTTTCAGCGGCAGGCCGCAATTTGCCGCGGCTTTACCGGCACGGCGGCCGAAGCTGATGATGTCCAAAAGCGCATTGCCCATCAGGCGGTTGCGGCCATGAATGCCGCCGGTTACTTCACCGGCGCAATAGAGGCCTTCGACGCAGGTTGCGCCGTCGCCGTTGATTTCGATACCGCCGTTTTGATAGTGCAGGGTCGGATGAATCATGACCGGTTCAACAACAGGGTCAATGTCGCATTTGTGGGCAACGTGGCCGAGTGTTACCAAACGATTCAATACGTCAGGGTCATTAGCAATCAGGCGCGGGGTGTCGAGGAATACGCCGACTTGACCGTCGCGTACCACGCCGCGGCCTTCGCGGCACTCGCGCAAAATGGCGGCGGCAACAACGTCGCGCGGCTGCAATTCGTCAACGAAACGTTCACCCAAACCGTTGACCAGCTTGGTGCCTGCAGAGCGCACGGCTTCAGAAATCAGCGCGCCTGCCAAGTGTGGAGGGTGGGCAACGCCGGTTGGGTGATATTGGAAAGAATCGACATCGCGCAGTTTGGTGCCGATACGGTAAGCCATTACCAGGCCGTCTGCAGTCGCGCCATAGTGGTTGGAAGTGGCGAAACCTTGCAAATGCAGGCGTCCGCTGCCGCCGGTTGCCAATACTACGGCTTTGGCGTGAACCAACACCAAAGAACGTTTTTCCAAATCGTACAAAATCGCGCCGACGCAGCGGCCGTGTTCGTCCGACAATAATTCGATGGCGGGGTGGCGGTTGAGTTGGGTGATGTTTTCGTCGAGTTCGACCGCCTCGCGCAGCACGCGCATCATTTCGAGGCCGGTAAAGTCGCGGTAGCTCAGGATGCGCGGTACGGTCGTACCGCCTGCGCGTTTGCGGCTTAACATTCCGTTGTTGTCTGCACCTTTAGCCAAGTCAAAAGTCATGCCCAAGCCAATCAGCCAACGAATGGCAGATGGTGCATCGGTAACCATTTGCGCCACCAATTCTTTTTTGCCTGCGTTGTGGCCGCCTTTGATGGTGTCGTCAAAGTGTTGCTGCAAGCTGTCTTCCGCGCCGACCGCCGCCTGAATACCGCCTTCGGCCATTACGGTATTGCTGTCGCCGATACGCAGCTTGTTCGCCATAATCACGCGCGCTCCTGCTTCGGTTGCAGACAATGCCGCTGCCGCGCCTGCTCCGCCGCCGCCAATGACCAATACGTCAGTGTTCAAATGTTCTGCGCCTGACAAATCATAGTCGTCAATCAGAGGCTGACTGATTAAGAGTTTGGCCAAATCAGGATGACAGTAATCGCCTTGGTTTGGGCCGATAGGCAGTTTCACACGTGCATTTGCCTGATAGTCAGGGTGAAATTGGCTCAGTAATTCGTTTTTTTCAGGTAAATCGCCGCGCAGCTCCAATGAGGACGCACGCAGGTTGGCAAGGGCGGTTTCGTAGTCTATGCCTTGGATTTTGTTAACCATTACACTGACTCCTCTTCAAATTCGACTTTCATTTTGCCGCTGTCGATTTCGCGCAGGCGGCGCATCAAATCCACAGGGCGCAACGTACGCGCCGCTTTCATACGGCGGGCGAACAGGCCCAAGTGGTTCGGACGGATGTGTTCGGGGCAGGAGAGGGTGCAGAGGTTGCACATCACGCATTGGTCAAAGGTCAGCGCAGCCGCGCCGAAATCGCCGGAAACTACCTGCGCTACGCCGTTTTCCACTTGCAAACCTTTAGGACAGGCTCGATTGCAACCGCCGCAATGACGGCAGTTTTGTGCTTCAGGGAAAGCTTTGGCGGTATCGTCCAACCAGTTCCAGCCATCACCAATCTCGCCGACGTCGTAATATTGGATGTGCTCTGGAATAAAGTAATCCAAGAAGCTGACCTGCATACCTTCTTCGACTTTGGTCTCGCATGCCAGTGCAGTGGTTACTTCGCGCTCGCCTTCTTTACGAATCATGCAGCGGCATGAACCGCATACGCCTTGACCCATACAACCGACATTGGCAGTAATCGCATTGCCTGAACGGGCATAGGCTTGGATGATTGACGAGTCGGCGGAAGCTTTGACTTCATGGCCGTCTATGGTCAGGGTTAACAAATTTTCACTCATGGTTTGTTCCTGTAAAATTGGAAGTTGGAATAGTGGGTAATTTGATTAATTGTATTTTTATTACATTTATTGCGTATGAGGAAAATATCCAAGTGATTTACTCAGAAATTCTTTTAAAATCAATGTTTATCTATATAAGGCGAAGTGTATCAGAATTTAGTGGTTTTGATGATAGGGGTAACCTAAGGTTTTATAGAAGGAGGATTGCAAACAAAATATGCCTATTATTTAGACAAATTTATTACAAAAATTTGATTTTAAAAGTAAAATAAAATTACTTTTTTATTATAAATTTTAAAATATTCGTATATTTACTAGTAAAAATCATTATTATATGTTAGATGATTTTGCATAGATTGTTGTATATATTGAATAATATTTGGGTATGTGAGCAAGTGAAAAGACTGTTATAAAATTTCAGAAAATCAAACAAGTTTGATATCAGTCAAGAAGATTGAGGGAGAAAATAACACAGATTTTACAATTATGTATTGTATTGGAAAATAAGAAAGGCCGTCTGAAATTTAGGTAGTTTCCTTTTAAATACAGGATACTAAATTTTTTCTCAGATACTTAAGGCAAGCATTTTCAGATGGCCTTGGAATAAGATTATCATTTAAAAATAATGTAATTTTATTTCTATGTAAGTGAGTGGTCAGTGGATATAGATTATCAATAACCAAGTGATTTAATGCGATATTAAATTCTATTTAAATCAATAAGGTATGAAAATGATATTGTCTGGGTCATTCATTTGAAAGCACTATTACATTATTGAAGGCCGTCTGAAAGAATCGGTCTCTTAAGAAATAAACAAACCCTCCCTACCATGACTCCCGAAAAGGAACACAATCATGACCGTCATCAAGCAAGAAGACTTTATCCAAAGTATTTTCGACGCTTTCCAATTCATCAGCTACTACCATCCTAAAGACTACATTCAGGCTTTATACAAGGCTTACCAAAAAGAAGAAAATCCTGCCGCCAAAGATGCGATGGCGCAGATTTTGGTCAATAGCCGTATGTGTGCTGAAGGCCATCGTCCGATTTGTCAGGATACTGGTATTGCGACCGTATTCTTGAAAGTGGGCATGGATGTACAGTGGGATGCCGAGATGAGCGTACAGGAAATGGTTAACGAAGGCGTACGCCGTGCATACACCTATCCTGACAACAAACTGCGCGCCTCTGTATTGGCCGACCCGGCTGGAAAACGTCAAAATACCAAAGACAATACCCCTGCCGTTGTACATATGGAAATCGTAAAAGGCGACAAAGTCGAAGTCACTTGCGCAGCCAAAGGCGGCGGTTCTGAAAACAAAACCAAAGTTGCCATGCTCAACCCTTCAGACAATATCGTTGATTGGGTATTGAAAACCGTTCCTCAAATGGGTGCCGGCTGGTGTCCTCCGGGCATCTTGGGTATCGGTATCGGCGGTACGCCTGAAAAAGCAGTGCTGATGGCCAAAGAAAGCCTGATGAGCCATATCGATATTCAGGAACTCAAAGAAAAAGCCGATTCAGGTGCAGAATTGTCTACAACCGAAGCCCTGCGTTTGGAACTCTACAAAAAAGTAAATGCCTTGGGTATCGGCGCACAAGGTTTGGGCGGTTTGAGCACCGTGCTGGATGTCAAAATCCTTGACTACCCAACCCACGCGGCTTCCAAACCGATTGCCATGATTCCAAACTGCGCGGCAACCCGCCACATCGAATTTGAATTGGATGGCTCAGGCCCGGCCAAACTGGAAGCCCCATCTTTGGAAGACTGGCCGGATCTGACTTACAGCCCTGACAACGGCAAACGTGTCGATGTCAACAATCTGACCAAAGAAGAAGTGGCTACATGGAAAACCGGTGACGTATTGTTGCTGAACGGTAAAATCCTGACCGGCCGCGATGCCGCGCACAAACGTTTGGTTGACATGCTCAACAAAGGCGAAGAATTGCCGGTAGATTTCACCAACAAACTGATTTACTACGTTGGCCCGGTTGATCCAGTCCGTGACGAAGTTGTTGGCCCGGCCGGTCCGACTACTTCCACCCGTATGGATAAATTTACCCGCCAAATGCTGGAACAAACCGGCCTCTTGGGTATGATCGGTAAATCCGAGCGCGGCGCAGCAACTTGCCAAGCCATTGCCGATAACAAAGCCGTTTACTTGATGGCTGTCGGCGGCGCGGCATATCTGGTTGCCAAAGCCATTAAAGCGTCTAAAGTCTTGGCGTTCCCAGAATTGGGCATGGAAGCGATTTACGAATTTGAAGTCAAAGACATGCCTGTTACCGTTGCGGTAGATAGTAACGGCGAATCGGTTCACGCCATTGCGCCAAAACAATGGCAGGCTAAAATCGGTATTATTCCGGTTGAAGCTTGATATTTGCCTGGATAATCAAAGGCCGTCTGAACGGTTTCAGACGGCCTTTTTTTGCTTACAAATAATTTAAATGTTTTCAAACGAGTAAATTTCCTTTTCTAAAAAGCACTTGTCAAAATCAGCGTTTGAAACTAAAATTCACAGCTTATCGAGTCGGAGTGTGGCGCAGTCTGGTAGCGCACTTGCATGGGGTGCAAGGGGTCGAAGGTTCGAATCCTTTCACTCCGACCAAAGAATTGGAAAGAGCCGTTTTAAAAACGGCTCTTTTTTCGTTTGGATGATTTATCTGAATAATGTGTCCAAATAGATTTTAAAACTTAATACCAATGCCGTCTGAAACAAAACCTGCTTTCTCAAAAGCAGGTTTTGTTGTTTATAAAGCAGGCTATTCGGCACTATCTTTCAGCGTATCTTTATAAGTATAAAGATAAGATGCGCCGACAAAGGATGCGCCACCGACGACATTGCCTAGGAATACGGGAATCATATTGAAGAAAAACTGCCCCCAAGTGATGTTTGCGCCTGCCAGAATACCCGCTGGGATAACGAACATATTGGCGACAAGGTGTTGGAAGCCGTTTAATACGAAAATCATGACGGGGAACCAAATGGCCAGCATTCGTCCGGTTGTGTTTTTAGCGGCAAAGTGCAGCCACGCGCCCATGCAGACCATCCAGTTACATGCGACCGCCGATACAAAAGCGCGGCCGAAATCCATATGGACTTTTGCTTCCGCCACAGCAATGGTTTTTTCTGCCACGCTGCCTTCAATCATACCGACATAGTATCCGAGGAAAAAAGCCATTGCCAGCGTGCCCACCAAATTGCCCATGCAAACGATAACCCAGTTGCGCAGCAGCATTTTGGAGGAAATCCGTCCGGCCAATCTGCCTAAAGACATGATCATCATGTTGCTGGTTACCAGCTCGCCGCCGCCAAGCAGGATACAAATCAAGGCGATTGGGAACACGGCGGCACCGAGTAAAGTTGCAACTCCGCCCCATTCGTGCGGAATGCCGCTGACTACTTTTAAATAGGCAAGATAACCGAAGCCGATGTATCCGCCGGCCAAAATGCTCAAGATTGCCAGAGTGGGGATGCTGGATTGTGCTTTGGCGCAGCTTTTGTCGAGAACAACCTGTAAAATTTCCTGTGGGTATAAATCGCGCGAAGCCATGATGTTCCTTAAAGTGGATTGAGGAGGAAACGCCGTTTCAAAAGTGGCGCAAACTGTCGCGGTAGGGCAGTGTTATAGGGAGCCGGTGTACGGTCTTTGTTTTATCAATCAGCCTGAATTAAACCTAAAAAACAGATACTTCGCCTTGCTTTAGCTCAAAAGAAATATTATTACATTTTGCTTCTGTATGAAAAAAGGCCGTCTGAACGTTGAGGTTTCAGACGGCCTTGTTTTGAATTTTTAAACTTACAAATGAGCCAGCTTTGCATTGCCTTCGCGAGGGATAGGGCGCGGATTGCCTTGTGCATCGATGGCGACGTAAGTGAACACTGCTTCGGTGACCAGTTGGCGGTCTTCCGTTACCATGTCGTTCATCAAAGTCTTCACCCACACTTCGATTTTCAGTTGCAAAGAAGTATTGCCTACGCGGACGCAATGACCGTAGCAGCACACGACGTTGCCGACCTTTACCGGTCTGATGAAATTCATTTCTTGAACGGCCACGGTTACAATTCGTCCCTGTGCGATTTCTGCCGCCAAAATACCACCGCCTAGATCCATTTGCGACATAATCCAGCCGCCGAAGATATCCTGATTAGGATTGGTATCGCGCGGCATGGCTACCGTACGCAATAAAAGTTGTCCTTCGGGTGCAGCATGTGTTTGTTTGTTGTCAGCCATAAATAATCCTGTCAAAAAAGTGCTATTTTACGCCATTTGTTGCGATAAACCTATGTAGGCCGTCTGAAAAATCAGCAGGCAAAGTGTTACAATCAACATATTCATCAGACAAAGGAGAAAGCTCATGCATTCGATTCAAGAACCAAGAAATAGCGGCCTTTTGCGCGTATCCGACATTCACGAAATCTACTGGGAAGAATCAGGAAATCCTGATGGCCATCCCGTGATTTTCCTGCATGGCGGCCCCGGAGCAGGCGCATCACCGGCCTGTCGAGGCTTTTTCAACCCAGAGTATTTCCGCATCGTTATTATCGACCAACGAGGTTGCGGACGCTCCAAACCTTATGCCTGTATCGAAGACAATACTACATGGGATTTGGTTGCCGATATTGAAAAAGTACGCGAAATGCTCGGCATTCAAAAATGGTTGGTTTTCGGCGGTTCATGGGGCAGCACCTTGTCGCTGACTTATGCCGAAACCCATCCCGAGCGCGTCAGTGGCTTAGTTTTGCGCGGTATTTTCCTGTGCAGGCCGTCTGAAATGGCATGGTTGAACGAAGCAGGCGGCGTCAGCCAAATTTATCCGGCTCAATGGCAAAAATTCATCGCCCCCGTAGCGGAAAACAAACGCCAAGCCCTAATCAAAGCCTACCATGAAATGCTGTTCAGCGAAGATGAAGCTACGCGCCTCAAAGCAGCTAAATCATGGGCAGATTGGGAAAGCTACCTTATTCAGTTTGAACCCAAAGACGTGGATGAAGACCCGCAAGCCTCCCTTGCCATCGCAAGAATGGAAAACCATTACTTCGTGAACGAAGGCTGGCTGCAGGGCGATAAAGCTATCTTGGCAAACATCGACAAAATCCGCCATATCCCAACCATCATCGTCCAAGGCCGCTACGACCTATGCACCCCGATGCAAAGCGCGTGGGAACTTTCGCAAGCCTTCCCTGAAGCAGAATTGAGAATCGTCCAAGCAGGCCACTCTTCTTTTGATCCTTCGCTTTCCGAAGCTTTAGTGAAAGCAGTGGAGGATATTAGAAGCAAGTTATAAAGGTTAATAAATGACAATGCCGTCTGAAAAAGTTTCAGACGGCATTTTTTCTATTTACATATTAAATTTAATATCATATTATCATTGCATCTGTATCAATTTGAATTTTTTAGAATTTCAATATGAAACCCCTAATTTACTACGCCCATTCCGCGCAAGATAAACTCGGCAATCTCTTGCCTTACGAACATTGGCAAACCTTGCAAAGCCATTCGGTCAATGTTGGGGAAATGGCGGCGGAGTTTGCTCGGGTATTCGGTGCACAGGAAATTGCCTGCCAGACGGGACGGCTTCATGACTTAGGGAAATATTCGGAAGCCTTTAATCACCGATTGCATGGCGGCCCATCGGTCGATCATGCTACTGCCGGAGCCAAAATTGCTGTCGAACGCTGGGGAAATGTGATTGGCAAACTGATAGCGTTTTGCATTGCGGGGCACCATGCCGGGTTAGCAAATGGGAGTGGTGAAGGCGATAACCGCCGCACGTTAAAGGATCGTTTAGCGTTGCAATTCGGCGCAGATATTTCCGCTCTCGATAACTTGTGGCAACAAGAAATCAAGCTCCCTCAAAACCTGTCCGCCCCACCACTCAAAGCCGACGCGCATCATCCTTTTTTCTCCTACGCCTTCTTCACCCGAATGCTCTATTCCTGCTTGGTGGATGCTGATTACCTCGACACCGAAGCCTTTTATTCAAACCTAGAAAACGAAGCCGTCGAGCGCGGCGATTATCCCGATTTAAACGCCTTACAACATAATTTCAATCAATTTATCAATGATTTCAGACGACGTATCGCCCAAGCCTCAGAGCAAACCGAAGCCGAAAAACGCAATGCCGCCTTAAACCGCCTGCGTAGCGAAATTCTTGATCATGCCGTAGAACAAGCGGCACAACCGCAAGGGCTGTTCACGCTCACTGTGCCAACGGGCGGCGGTAAAACCTTCACTTCCATGGCATTTGCGCTGGAACACGCCAAACGGCACGACATGCGGCGCGTAATTTACGTTATTCCGTTCACCAGCATCATCGAACAAAATGCCGCCGAATTCCGCAAAGCCTTTGGCGAATTGGGCGAACAAGCCGTGTTGGAACACCACAGCACCTTCGACGACGGCAAACTGCAAAATGAGGCCACCAAAGATAAATTTCGCCTTGCCTCGGAAAACTGGGATGTGCCGATTGTCGTGACCACCGCCGTGCAATTCTTCGAATCGCTCTTTGCCGACCGCTCCTCGCGCTGCCGCAAGCTGCACAACATCGCAGGCTCCGTCATCATCCTCGACGAAGCGCAAATGCTGCCGCTCAATCTTTTGCTGCCCATCATGCAAGTCATCAAAGAATTGGCGCAAAACTACCGCTGCAGCGTCGTCATGTGCACCGCCACCCAGCCAGCCGTGCAAGCCGAAAACGGCTTCTATCGCGGCTTTGAAAACGTGCGTGAAATAGCCCCAAAACCGACCGCACTTTTCGACAAACTGCGCCGTACCACCGTGCAACACATCGGCACACAAACCGACGCCGACTTGTTCGCCAAACTTGCCGAACACCCGCAAATACTCGTTATCGTCAATAACCGCCGCCATGCCCGCAGCCTGTACGACCAAGCCAAACACCTTGACGGCACGTTCCACCTGACCACCTTAATGTGCGCCAAACACCGCAGCCAAAAGCTCGATGAGATTCGAGGTCGTCTGAAAAACGGCGAACCCTGCCGCGTTATCGCCACCTCCTTAATTGAAGCTGGCGTTGATGTCGATTTTCCGCTGGTGATGCGCGCCGAAGCCGGTTTAGACAGCGTTGCCCAAGCCGCCGGACGTTGCAACCGCGAAGGCAAAAGGCCGTCTGAAAACAGCTTTGTCTGGATATTCGCGCCCGAAGAACAATGGAAAGCCCCGCCTGAACTTGCCGTCCAAGCCGCCGTTATGCGCCTGACCGCCGACAGCTTTTCAGACGACCTCTTATCCACCCAAGCCGTCGCCGCCTACTTCGCCGAGCTTTATCAATTAAAAGGCAGCGAACTGGACAATAAAAAAATTCTGAAAGTGCACAACGATACAGGGCAAAGCCTTGATTTCCCATTCCAAACCATCGCCGACCAATTCCGCATGATTGAAAGCCATATGCAGCCGCTGATTATTCCGTTCGATGTTGATGCAGAAAACCTCATTAGCAGCCTGCACCACGCCGACCACATCGGCGGACTCTTACGCAAACTGCAACCCTACACCGTCCAAATCCCCGAAAAAGCTCTCGCCGCTTTATATAAAGCCGGGCGTATCGAACCGATTAACGAGAAAAACTTCGGTAAACAGTTTTATACGCTGATTGGACTGGATTTGTATGATGACGTGGCAGGGCTTTCTTGGGAGGATAATGCTTTTATCAAAACTGAGAATTTAGTTTTTTGAGATATTAATAAAATTATATTAACCATAAAGGAAAACAAAATGAGTATTTCACAGATGTTTGAAGAGTTTATTGATAACCTGGCGATTTCTAATAAACAGACAATAAGTGATCGTTATGCAGAATTAACTAAAACATTAAATAAGCAGTTTCGCAATACCGATTCCGAAACAGCAAATACCTTAAAGGTGGGATCGTTTGGGCGGAAAACAGGTATCAATGGAATTTCTGACTTAGATATGTTGTACATCATGCCAAAGTCTCGTTGGGATACCTATAAAAATTCTCAAAATGGGCAATACAAACTACTTTCTGACACAAAAGAGGCTATTTTAAAACGTTATCCACGCACGGCTGTTAGTGTTGATAGATTAGTTGTTACTGTAACTTTTTCTAATTTCTATATTGAGGTTCAGCCTGTTTTTGAACAGGAAGATGGGAGTTTTAAATATCCTGATACTAAAAATGGAGGAAGTTGGAAAATTACCAAACCACGAGAAGAAATAGATGAAATTTCTTCTGCTGATAAAGATAAAAATCAGAATTTACGGTGTTTGTGCAAAATGGCACGAGCTTGGAAAAATAAACATGGTGTAGCAATGGGAGGACTACTTATTGATACGCTAGCTTATAATTTTTTGAAATCAACAGATTATTATGATGATAAAAGTTTTTCTTATTATGATTGGCTCAGTAGAGACTTTTTTAAATACTTGTCTGAATTACCAGAACAAACAGAATATGCTGCATTGGGTAGCAAACAAAGAGTCAAGGTAAAGAAAAAATTTCAGAAGAAAGCAAAAAAAGCCTATGACTTGTGCTCGAAGGCTATTGATGCCGAAAATCAAAGCAGTGTAAATGATAAATGGAAAAAAATTTATGGACGACCGTTTCCTGCTAAAAAAACTGAAATGGCAATGGAGTCTCTTTCTAAAAGTTATTCTCAGGGTTGGAAGAATACGGAAGAATTTATTGAAGATAAATTTCCGATTGATATTCGTGAATATCTAAAGATTGACTGTGAAGTAAAACAAAACGGTTTTCGCAAATTTTTACTCAGATATGCTTTGCTGCATAGAATTCCTCTAAAATCTAGAAAGAACTTATTATTTCATATAGTGGAATGTTCAGTTTCTGAACCTTATGATATTTATTGGAAAGTATTAAATAGAGGAGAAGAAGCTAAAAGAAGAGATTGTATTCGAGGGCAAATCTTTAAAGATGAAGGGTATAAACAAAGAAAAGAACAAACAGATTTTTATGGTGATCATATCGTTGAATGCTACTGCGTTAAAAATGGCGTGGTTGTAGCTAAAGATAGAATCCATGTTCCAATTGTTACGGATGGAAGTGATTATGACTAATGAAGAAAAAATTTTAGAAGGGCAGTTACGAGAATGTTATGGGCGAGTAGTTTACACTCATAAAACACATGAAAAGCATGCGGATGCTCTAATCAAAAAAAATTCTTGTATAAAATGGGGACAGATTATTCTTTCAGCAATTATTGCTGGTGGAGTAATTACCATGCTTTTTGAATTTTGCCCTGAATATAAAAAACTTGCCGAAGTTATTGTAGCAATAATATCCACTATCCTACTTGTTCTTAATTCTTATACAAAAGATTATGACTTGGGAGCAATTGCACAAAAACATCGTCAAGTAGCCGCAGAAATTTGGCTTATTCGTGAAAAATATCTGACACTTTTAACTGCCCTTCACATGAAACAGCAATCACTTGATGAAATTTGCTTACAAAGGGATAAATTACTAGAAGATTTGCATAGTATTTATTCCGGCGCACCGAGTACAAATTTTAAAGCTTATAAAAAAGCACAGGATGCCCTTAAAAACATGGAAGATATGACATTTTCTGATGAGGAGATAGATAAATTTCTTCCAAAAGAATTGAGACGAACATGAAAATCCATAAAACGTCGTCTGAAACCACACGTCCCAACTAAAAGGAGAACCAAATGAACCAAATCCGCCTACATATTTGGGGCGATTATGCCTGTTTTACCCGTCCGGAGATGAAGGTGGAGCGGGTGTCTTATGATGTCATCACGCCGTCGGCGGCGCGCGGGATTTTGGCGGCGGTGCATTGGAAACCCGCGATTCGGTGGGTGATTGACCGGATTTATGTGTTAAAGCCGATTCGGTTTGAGTCGGTGCGGCGCAATGAGTTGGGCGGCAAGATTTCGGCGGGTAAGGTCAGCGGGGCGATGAAGCGTAAGAGCATTGCCGATTTATATACGCTGATTGAAGACGACCGCCAGCAGCGCGCGGCGACGGTGCTTAAAGACGTGGCTTATGTGATTGAAGCCCATGCGGTGCTGACGACAAAAGCGGGGGCGGATGAGACCGTTACCAAGCATATCGAGATGTTCAAACGCCGTGCGAAAAAGGGGCAATGCTTTCAGCAGCCTTGTTTGGGCGTGCGTGAATTTCCTGCCGATTTTGCGTTGATTGACGAAGGCGAGCTGCTGCCGCCGTCGGCATTATTGGAAAGCGAGGCAAACCGCGATTTGGGCTGGATGCTGCACGATATTGATTTTGATCGCGGCAACACACCGCATTTTTTCCGTGCGGAAATGAAAGACGGTGTGATTGATGTGCCGCCGTTTTACGCCGAGGAGGTGAAAGCATGATTCTTGCGTCCCTTGCCCGCTATTACCGCCGTTTGGCAGCGGAAAACGATGACATGGGCAATCCGAAAGTGCCGCCTTATGGCTTTAGTGAGGAGAAAATCGGCTGGATTTTGGTGTTGGATAAAGAGGGTTGTCTGAAAACCGTTGTGCCGAATCTGACTGTCGATAAAAAGCCGCAACCGAAGCTGATGAGCGTGCCGCGCCCTGAAAAACGCACATCGGGCATCAAACCGAATTTTTTGTGGGATAAAACCGCCTACGCGCTCGGCGTAGAAGCCAATAAAAACAAAGCCGAAGCCAAAGAAAAACCGTTTACGCCGTCTGAAAAAACCTTTGACGCCTTTAAGCAATACCATCTCGATTTACTGCAAAACAGCGAAGATGAAGGCTTGCAAGCCTTATGCCGTTTTCTGCAAAACTGGCAGCCTGCACATTTTGCTGCCGAAAATCTGCCTGCCGAAATGCTCGATGCCAACATCGCATTTTCTCTTGAAAAACCAACCGCACTTATCCATAAACGCGAAGCTGCGCAAACCTTGTGGGCAGGCTGCCTGAAACGCGACGAAGCACTCGAAGGCTTGTGCTTGATTAGCGGCGACACCGCTCCGATTGCACGGCTGCATCCGGCGATTAAAGGCGTGTTTGGCGGGCAAAGCTCCGGTGGTTCGATTATTTCATTCAATAAAGAAGCCTTTGCCTCCTTTGGCAAGGAGCAAGGCGCAAATGCGCCCGTTTCCGAACAATCCGCCTTTGCCTACACCACTGCGCTGAACTATCTGTTACGCCGCGAAAATAATCACTGCCTGACCATCGGCGATGCCAGCACGGTCTTTTGGGCGGAAGCCGACGATAACGCCACGGCGCAGGCTGCCGAAGGCTTTTTCGCGCAAGTGTTCACGCCGCCGGATGACGAACAAGAAAGCGCCAAAGTCTTCAACGTATTGGAACAAATCAGCAAAGGTCGTCCGCTGCAAGAAATTGCGCCCGAACTTTCTGCCAATACCCGTTTTTATATCTTAGGGCTTGCCCCTAATGCCGCGCGGATTTCTGTTCGGTTTTGGCTGGATACCACGTTTGGGCAGTTGGCGGAAAATTTGGCGAAGCATTGGCAAGATTTAGCTATTGAACCTTGCGCATGGAAAACGCCGCCGTCTATTTGGCGACTCTTATTGCAAACTGCCGTGTTGGGCAAAAGCGAAAACATCTCGCCCGTATTGGCAGGCGAAATGACCCGCGCCGTGATTTGCGGCACACCGTACCCATTAAGTTTGCTGTCGCAACTGATTACCCGAATCCGCGCCGACGGCGATGTAAACGGACTGCGCGTGGCAATGATTAAAGCCGTATTAGAGCGGCGTTTTAGAAAAGATTTTATCGAAGAAGGAGTTCCTATGAGTTTGAACAATGAAAGCCCGAATCGCGCCTATCTTTTAGGGCGGCTGTTTGCCGTGTTGGAGCGCATTCAATATCAGGCGTTGGGCGAATTAAACGCCGGCATTGCCGACCGCTATTATGGCTCTGCATCCGCTGTGCCGTTTTCCGTTTTTCCGCGTCTTTTGTCGGGTGCAAAACACCATTTGTCGCGCTTGCGTAAAGACAAAGCCGGCATGGCGGTGAATTTGGATAAAGATTTGGGCGAAATCATTGCCAAACTGCCCGAGACCTTTCCGCGCCATTTGAGCATTGATGAGCAAGGCCGCTTCGCCATCGGCTATTACCATCAAAAACAAAGCTATTTTGCTAAAAAAGAAACCGCTGAAACCATTGAAAACTAAGGAGCCAGAAAATGTCTGCCATTCAAAACCGCTATGAATTTGTTTACTTTTTTGATGTAACCAACGGCAACCCCAACGGAGATCCCGATGCGGGCAATATGCCGCGCCTCGATCCCGAATCCAGCAAAGGCTTGGTAACCGATGTCTGCCTGAAACGCAAAATCCGTAATTTTGTAGAAATCAGCAGCGAAAACGAAGCCGGTTATGAAATCTACGTTAAAGAAAAAAGCGTGTTGAACCTGCAAAACAAACGCGCTTATGAGGCTTTAGGGATTGAACCAAATACTAAAGAAAAAAAACTGCCAAAAGACGAAGCCAAAGCCCGCGACATTACCGCTTGGATGTGTAAAAACTTCTTTGATATCCGTACCTTCGGCGCCGTGATGACCACCGAAGTCAACAGCGGGCAAGTGCGCGGCCCGGTGCAACTGGCATTCGCCCAATCCATCGACCCCATCGTGCCGCTGGAAGTTTCCATCACTCGCATGGCGGTAACCAACGAAAAAGACTTGGAAAAAGAACGCACCATGGGGCGCAAATACATCGTCCCTTACGCGCTATACCGCGTGCATGGCTTTATCTCCGCCAACCTTGCCGCCAAAACCGGTTTTTCAGACAACGATTTAGCCAAACTCTGGCAAGCCCTGACGCTGATGTTTGAACACGACCGCTCCGCCGCCCGTGGCGAAATGGCGGCGCGCAAACTGATTGTTTTTAAACACGACAGCGCACTCGGCAGCCAGCCTGCACATAAACTGTTTGACGCCGTGAAAGTCGAACGCGTAAACGGCGAATCAGGTACGCCCGCAAGCGGTTTTGGCGATTACAAAATCAGCGTGGTTTCAGACGGCCTGAATGGCGTGAGTGTGGAAGAGTATTTGTAAGTTTTTAATAAGTCAGGAGTAACGATATGAAATATTGGTTAGTTGGAGCCTCTTGGGGAGGACAGGATCATCAAGATCAGTTTTTTGTTAAAAATGGTTATTGGATGCTGGGATGGGGAGCAGAAGATCAACCTGAACAATTTCAAAGAGGAGAACAAATACAAGTAGGTGATCGAATTGCAATCAAGCGAATGAAGGGGCAAGGATCATCTGAAATCAGAATCTTACATATAGGTATTGTTAAAGGCGTTATTGCCGAAACAAACAAAGTCATTTGTGTTATTGACTGGATAGTTAAAGATTTGGATAGAAGTGTTGAAAGTAGGGGGTGCTTTAAGAGTGTCCATGGTCCATACGATAAAGATGAATGGATAGAGAGAATTTTTTGTCTATAACAAAAATTTATTGAAAATATTGAAAAAATGACCGCACTTTCAACCGAAAGCCAAAGGGAAAATCAGTACATGCGCCTGATTCCCCTTTCTGCTCTGCAACACTACGCCTTCTGCCCGCGCCAATGCGCCTTGATTCATAACGAGCAGGCGTGGGCGGAGAACTATCTGACCGCGCAGGGCAAGGCGCTGCATGAGCGGGTGGATTCGGGCGAACCGGAAACGCGCAAAGGCGTGCGCTTTGAGCGGACGGTGCATGTGTCGGCGGAGAAGCTGGGCATCAGCGGCGTGTTGGATTTGGTGGAAGTGGATACGAAGACAGGCCGTCTGAAACCCGTGGAATACAAACGCGGCAAGCCCAAACCCGACCCAATGGACGAAATCCAGCTTTGCGCCCAAGGTTTGTGTTTGGAAGAAATGACGGCGCAAACCGTTTCTGAGGGCGCGCTGTGGTATATGCAAACCCGCCACCGCGTCCCCGTCGTGTTTTCAGACGACCTGCGCGCCCAAACACTCACCACCATCGCCGCCGTGCGCGAACTCTTGAACAGCGGACAAACTCCGCCGCCTAACTACGGCAAACGCTGCAAAGCCTGCTCACTGCTGGAGATTTGCCAGCCGGAATTGCTGGGGAAACGGGATAGGAGTGTGGGGTATGTGGCGGGGTTGTTTGGGGAAGATAAATTTAATGGAGTATAAGAATGAATTCATTACCAATAGTTGATGTATTTGAAACACCTTATGAAATATGGACATACAGAAATGCAACCTTAGATGAAGGTATCCAACACTTACAGGAGTATGGACGTCCTATTTTTCAAGTACGTGATAAGTTAGAAAAAAGCATATCAAATGCATACGAAGCGGCGGTTCATATGGCTTTAATAGGAGCGGATAATGCATTAGAAGATCATATTAATAAAGCATTAAATTCAAGCTCTAATTTTAAAATTTGGCGACAAACTATGCCTAGCAAAACGCCCATTCAGTTAACTAATTATCAAAGAAAACATACTTTTGATAATAGTGTTGTACAAGAGATAAATAAAATAGATTGTATTTTAAGCGACGGGCAATTCCTATTTCATGGTGGTTGTTGGATGGGAGAGAATTCTATTGGAACAGAATATATAACATCATCACCATTTTCTACATCATTTTGCCCGCAAGTTGCTTTGCGCAATGCCGAGTGGGGAGGAAAAGCCTATGATGCTGGAGTGATTGATTTATTAGTTTTAAAAGTAACTCAACCAGATACAAGAGTTTTTTCTTACAAGATAAAAGGTACAGACAAGGGAAATGAAAAAGAAGTTTTATTTTCTAGTGATGCAAAATTAAAACTTATTAGTTCAGAAACTATTCGTTGTGATTATAAAGTGTGTAAAGTTATTCCTAATAGCACTAGATGTGTTGAAAAAGAAGTTTGTATTAATGTGAAACTAGTTGAAATATCTTAGCAACCTAACAATTATTTTTAGGTGGTCGAATCATTAACAAAAGAAAGTCAGAGTAGGTCGGATACTTGTATCCGACAACCGTTTGATATTTATGTAATTTAAAATTGTTGCTGCAATTTTGAAAATGTCGGATTCAAGAATCCGACCTACCATTTTTCAGGTAGCCCAACCCTGTTAAACGCCCAAAAAAGTGCGGTCAAACCCCAAGGAGTTTTCCCATGCGCAAACTGCAAAACACGCTCTATATCACCACCCAAGGCAGCTATCTGCATAAGGAGCGGGAGACGTTGGTGGTGGAGCAGGAACGCAAGAAGGTGGCGCAGTTGCCGGTGCATTCCATCGGGCATATTTTCTGTTTTGGGAATGTGCTGGTGTCGCCGTTTTTATTGGGGTTTTGCGGCGAAAATAATGTGAATTTGGCGTTTTTTACCGAAAACGGGCGTTTCTTAGGGCGGCTTCAGGGGCGGCAGAGTGGCAATGTGCTTTTGCGTCGGGCGCAGTATCGGGTGTCGGAGCAAAATCCCGTACCAATTGCACGCAATATCATCGCGGCGAAGATTCAGGCGAGTAAGCGGGTGCTTCAGCGGCAGATTCGCAATTACGGCGAGAATGCGGCGATTCAAAATGCGGTCGATTCTTTGAACATTTCGCTGCGGCAGTTGAAGGGCGCGGACGGGCTGGACGTAGTGCGCGGCATCGAAGGCGATGCGGCGGCACGTTATTTCGGTGTGTTCGGGCAGCTTTTGAACGAAAAAAGCGGCTTTTCTTTTGACGGGCGCAACCGCCGTCCGCCCAGAGACGGGGTGAATGCGCTGTTGTCGTTTGTGTACAGCATTTTGGGCAAGGACATCAGCGGCGCGCTGCAAGGCGTGGGGCTGGATCCGCAGGTGGGTTTTCTGCACGCCGACCGACCGGGGCGCGACAGTTTGGCGCAGGATATTTTGGAAGAATTCCGCGCGTGGTGGGCGGATAGGTTGGTGCTTTCGCTGATTAACCGCGGACAAATCAAACCGCAGGATTTTGTTGCCGAGGCAAGCGGCGCGGTTAGCCTGAAAGCCGATGCGCGTAAGCTCTTGTTCCAAGCCTTGCAGGCGAAAAAGCAGGAGAAAATTGTGCATCCGTTTTTGGGCGAAGAAGTGGAAATCGGGCTGCTGCCGTATATTCAGGCAATGCTGTTGGCGCGACACTTGCGCGGGGATTTGGCGGAATATCCGCCGTTTTTGATGAGATAGGTTTGCAGGTCGTCTGAAAACGGGTTGGATGTTTTCAGACGGTCTCTAAAGCAGCCTTGCACATGGGAATACAAAATGCTGATGCTGATTACTTACGATATTTCGCTGGAAGACGCGGAAGGACAGGCAAGGCTGCGGCGCGTAGCGAAATTGTGTCTGGACTACGGCGTGCGCGTGCAATATTCGGTGTTCGAATGCGACATCGCGCCCGATCAGTGGGTCGTTTTAAAAGACAAACTCTTAAAAACCTACAACCCCGAAACCGACAGCCTGCGCTTTTACCATCTGGGCAGCAAATGGCGGCGGAAAGTGGAACACCACGGCGCAAAACCGACGGTGGATGTGTTTAAGGATACGTTGATTGTGTGAATCGCCAACCTGTTGTTCTCATGAAAATGTGGCAGGATTAGCGAATTAGGATTGTTCTTTAACAATCAGGATATTGCAAATGTGGGTATAACAGAAAAGGCTGTGTTATACTCGCATTTCTGCTTTTCTTGGGAGCTTAGCGAAATTGGGGCTGCGAAACCTGATGGAGCAAGGCTTTTGAGAGAGGCTCCAGCCGCCTTCGGGCGGCTGTGTGTTGAAACAGGGTATTCATGCTCCATTGCGCCTTCAGTGGTGTCCAGCCGCCTTCGGGCGGCTGTGTGTTGAAACAAGCCGTATAAAGACCCTTACGACATGTACGAATACCAGCCGCCTTCGGGCGGCTGTGTGTTGAAACATCCTTATAGGGATTGAAAGGCAGGCCGTTTTTCACCCAGCCGCCTTCGGGCGGCTGTGTGTTGAAACGTTTACGCTGAAATCTTGGCTGGTCAGCTCAATCCCAGCCGCCTTCGGGCGGCTGTGTGTTGAAACCTCGTAGAGGGCGATAGCGTGTTCGTCTTCGCCCCAGCCGCCTTCGGGCGGCTGTGTGTTGAAACTGTGGTATTGGGTATTAGGGGGATGGCTGGATTTCGCCAGCCGCCTTCGGGCGGCTGTGTGTTGAAACGTAGTCGGCGGCGGCTTTGGCTTCGGCTTCGCGCGCCCAGCCGCCTTCGGGCGGCTGTGTGTTGAAACCTGAGTCAACTTGTCGATTCTGTCTTCATCAAACCAGCCGCCTTCGGGCGGCTGTGTGTTGAAACAATAACAGTTGAAATGCCATAATACATAGCACGACCCAGCCGCCTTCGGGCGGCTGTGTGTTGAAACTTTCATAGCAGCCTGCTTAAAGACAGCACACTCCCAGCCGCCTTCGGGCGGCTGTGTGTTGAAACGGTAGAATCCGCCATGTTCAGGTGAACGAATTTCCCAGCCGCCTTCGGGCGGCTGTGTGTTGAAACTAAATATCGCCTGTCACCTGACACAATCTACGTCCCAGCCGCCTTCGGGCGGCTGTGTGTTGAAACCTTGCAAGAAATGTCTGTTGACTTGTCGGCAGAGTTCCCAGCCGCCTTCGGGCGGCTGTGTGTTGAAACACCGTTATCGATTGCGCCTATGCCGCCATGCGCCGCACCAGCCGCCTTCGGGCGGCTGTGTGTTGAAACGTCCGAGGTTAGCTTGATAAACAGGCCGTCTGATCCAGCCGCCTTCGGGCGGCTGTGTGTTGAAACGCCTGTATTGATTCGGTTGAATCGGGTAACAGTTCCAGCCGCCTTCGGGCGGCTGTGTGTTGAAACTTGAGATGTGAGGTACATATTATCTTCGTCCCTTTCCCAGCCGCCTTCGGGCGGCTGTGTGTTGAAACACGTTCAACATTCTCGGATTTTGTGCCAGTTGCTGCCAGCCGCCTTCGGGCGGCTGTGTGTTGAAACTTTCAAATGCCCAATTCAGTAAAGGTGTTTGGAATCCAGCCGCCTTCGGGCGGCTGTGTGTTGAAACCGTACGGCTGATAGGCTGACAAGTATGTTGACCTACCAGCCGCCTTCGGGCGGCTGTGTGTTGAAACAATCCAAGTTTCCAATTCAGGAATTGAAACCAAAGTCCAGCCGCCTTCGGGCGGCTGTGTGTTGAAACCTAAGCTTTACCTATACACAAACCATGCCATCAGCCAGCCGCCTTCAGGCGGCTGTGTGTTGAAACTTCAGCAACTACGAACTCTATGCTGACCTATCCCGTTAGCCGCCTTTGGGTGGCTGTATGTTCAAATATTACCTAAGCAGGCCACTCTTCTTTTGATCCTTCGCTTTCTGAGGCTTTAGTGAAAGCAGTAGAGGATATTAGAAGCAAGTTATAAAGGTTAATAAATGACAATGCCGTCTGAAAAAGTTTCAGACGGCATTTTTTCTATTTACATATTAAATTTAATATCATATTATCATTGCATGATATCAATCTGAATTTTTTAGAATTTCAATATGAAACCCCTAATTTACTACGCCCATTCCGCGCAAGACGAACTCGGCAATCTCTTACCTTACGAACATTGGCAAACCTTGCAAAGCCATTCGGTCAATGTTGGTGAAATGGCGGCGGAGTTTGCTTGGGTATTCGGTGCGCAGGAACAGGCCTGTCAGACGGGAAAGCTACATGACTTAGGGAAATACTCGGAACCATTTGACCGTCGATTGCATGGCGGCCCATCAGTCGATCATGCTACTGCCGGAGCCAAAATTGCATAAAACGCTTGCTTTAGAGTGGAGGCCAAAGTATAAACTGTGGTTATCTTACTTAGGCTAGATAACTTTATTAATGAATTTAAAGGCAAAAATAATGGAAAATAAACAAACCAATTCAACCATCAAATCTCGTGCAGCGGTGGCATTCGCACCGAATCAACCCTTACAAATTGTGGAAATCGACGTGGAAATGCCACGCAAAGGCGAGGTGTTAATTCGTAACACTCACACGGGCGTGTGTCATACTGATGCATTTACGTTATCAGGAAGCGATCCTGAAGGCGTATTCCCTGTGGTGCTTGGGCATGAAGGTGCGGGTGTGGTTGTTGCTGTGGGCGAAGGTGTGTCAAGCGTAAAACCGGGTGATCACGTCATTCCTCTTTACACCGCTGAATGTGGCGAATGTGAGTTTTGTCGTTCAGGTAAAACCAACTTATGCGTCTCAGTGCGAGATACGCAAGGTAAAGGTTTAATGCCGGACGGCACGACGCGTTTTTCTTATCAAGGTCAGCCGATCTATCACTATATGGGCTGTTCGACTTTCAGTGAATACTCAGTTGTTGCCGAAGTTTCACTGGCGAAAATCAATCCAGAAGCAAACCATGAACAAGTATGTTTGCTTGGCTGCGGCGTTACCACAGGTATTGGTGCGGTACATAATACGGCAAAAGTACAAGAAGGCGACTCTGTGGCGGTGTTTGGCTTGGGGGCGATTGGTTTGGCGGTGGTGCAAGGTGCGCGTCAAGCCAAAGCCGGTCGCATTATCGCTATTGATACCAATCCTTCAAAATTCGAGCTGGCAAAACAGTTTGGTGCAACTGATTGTTTGAACCCAAACGATTACGATAAACCGATCTAAAGATGTGTTGTTAGACATCAATAAATGGGGCATTGACCATACCTTTGAATGTATCGGCAATGTAAACGTAATGCGTCAAGCATTAGAAAGCGCACATCGTGGTTGGGGACAATCCATTATCATCGGCGTAGCGGGTGCAGGACAAGAAATTTCAACGCGTCCGTTCCAGTTGGTAACGGGTCGTGTTTGGAAAGGCACGGCATTTGGCGGCGTGAAAGGTCGCTCTGAACTGCCGAAAATGGTGGAAGATTCAATGAAAGGCGATATCGAGTTAGAACCGTTTGTAACCCACACAATGACACTCGATCAAATCAATGAAGCCTTTGAGTTAATGCACGAAGGTAAATCGATCCGCGCTGTTATTCATTACTAAGGTACGCGATGAAACTGATTGAACAACATCAAATTTTTGGTGGTTTGCAGCAAGTTTGGGCACACTATGCCCAAACACTTCAATGCGAAATGAAATTTGCCGTCTATTTGCCGGATAATCAGGAAAATAGACCGCTTGGTGTGATTTATTGGCTTTCCGGCTTAACGTGTACTGAACAAAATTTCATTACCAAATCAGGCTTTCAGCGTTATGCGGCAGAACATCAAGTGATTGTGGTTGCGCCTGATACCAGCCCTCGCGGAGAGCAAGTGTCGAACGATGCTGCTTATGATTTAGGGCAAGGTGCAGGCTTTTATCTTAATGCGACCGAACAGCCTTGGGCGACAAATTATCAAATGTATGATTATATTTTGAATGAGTTGCCTAGTCTGATTGAGGAAAAATTTCCTACCAACGGCAAACGTTCCATTATGGGACATTCAATGGGCGGGCACGGCGCATTGGTATTAGCATTGCGAAACCGGGAACGTTATCAAAGTGTTTCTGCCTTTTCGCCCATTTTGTCGCCAAGCCTTGTGCCTTGGGGAGAAAAAGCCTTTTCTGCCTATTTAGGAAAAGATTGCGAAAAATGGCAGCAATATGATGCCAGCTCGCTCATCCAACAAGGCTATAAAGTGCAAGGTATGCGCATTGATCAGGGCTTGGAAGATGAGTTTTTGCCAACACAATTGCGTACTGAAGATTTTATCGAAACCTGTCGTGAGGCAAATCAACCGGCCGATGTGCGCTTCCACAAAGGCTATGATCATAGCTATTACTTCATTGCCAGTTTTATTGGTGAGCATATTGCCTATCATGCGGCATTTTTGAAGTAAGTCGAAGAAGTGATTGGTGAATCGACCAAATGTTGGTATGAACGTTAATTTTTTATGTTAACGAAAATAAAAGGCATCAATCTGATGCCTTTTATTTTTATAAATAATAATAAAAGTACTATTAAAATGAGCTTCTTTCTAGAATCAGCATAAGGAGGACTTTGCAAAACCTACTTGCTCACTCTGCTTAAATATCTCCCCATTCCAATCCGAATCGCTGTAAATATTTCCTCAATCGGTCGCTGTCATTGACTTTTGCTCTTTCTGTTCGGGAGACGTTGAACAATGCACGGCCGGCGGCGGCCATGTTGGGATGTTTGCGGCATTCGTCGATAACGTGTTGCAGTTGTAGTTTGTCGAATAAATCCAATGTCTCCCAATCGACTTTATCGGGGTAGTCTTGTTCTTTTTCAGACGGCCTGTTATGTAGGAGGCCGTCTGAAAAGGGTTCTTCCGACCATAGCCATTTGAGGCGTTCGATTTCGGCTTGGACTTGTTCTACCTGTATCCTGCCTTGCGGCGCGAGTGTGGCCAGGCGCATGATGCTGGCGGCGAGGTCGCGGAAGTTGCCGCGCCACGGTGCTTGGTTGGAGTGGGCAAAGTCGAGGTAGGCGGCCAGGGCTTCTTTGTTGAAGCGGGTAGTGCGGCCGAGTTCTTGTGAGGCTAGGGCAAGCTGGTGTTCGACGTTGGGCTCGATGTCTTCGCGACGGTTGGCGAGTGCGGGCAGTGGGTAATTCCAGATGTTGATGCGGGCGAACAGGTCTTCGCGGAAGCGTCCGGCGCGGATTTCATGGCGCAGGTCGCGGTTGGTGCCGGCGATGAGTTGGAAGTCGCTTTTGACTTCGCTGTCGCTGCCGACGGGATAAAAGTGTTTTTCTTCAATTGCTTTGAGCAACATGGCTTGCTCGTCTAAGCCCAATTCTCCGATTTCATCTAAAAACAATACGCCGCCATCGGCAGTTTTCAAATAGCCTTCACGTTTTTCTGCAGCGCCTGTAAAGGCGCCTTTTTTGTGGCCGAACAGGGCAGACGCTGCGCCGTCGCCGCGAAGGGTGGCGCAGTTTACATCGATAAATGTGCCTTTAATCAGATGGCGCGCTTTTTTCAATTCAAAAATCCTACGTGCCAGCATGGATTTGCCTGCGCCTGTGGGGCCGGAAAGCAGAATGGGGGAAGGGGAATTGAGCGCGACTTGTTCGATTTCGGCAATCATGCGGTTGAAGGCGGCGTTTTGGGTGGAAATGCCGCTTTTCAGGTAGCGCACTGCGTCATCACGTACGGCGGCAAGGCGTTCAGCTAATACGTCGTAACGAGCCAAGTCTAAATCGATAATTTCATAACTGCCGACATTGCCGTCCTCCATACTGCGTCTTTGGTTTTTCGGCGGCGCGGTTTGTAACAGTACGCCGGGGATTTGACGCGATTCCACCAATAAAAACAGGCAGATTTGGGCAACGTGTGTACCTGTCGTGATGTGGGTGAGATAGGTTTCCTCTTCTGTATCAAATGGATAGCTTGCTGCCCAATCGTGCAGCTTGGTATAAACCTCTGAGAAGTCCCACGGGTTTGCCAGCTCCATAGGCACGAGATTGACGACTGTGTGCGGCGATACTTGCTGAATATCGGCTTTTACATGATCAGCCAGTTCGCGGTATTTTTCAGCATAAAACAGCTCCATGCGGTCAAGATGAAAATCCTGACGCTGATTCATGGCGACATTCGGCCGCCATTTCAACCAACGCCCTTGACCGAAACCACTGTCCAATACCGTACCGAGAAAGCTGACGGCGACTTGTTTTTTGTTACTCATCTTTTATTCCGTTTATTCCGTTCGAGTCTCAGATAGCCTTGTATTCAAGCTGCCTTCTTCATGTTTGAGATGGCCTGAAAAACTCTTTTTACTCAGGCGGTATCACTAACATAGGAATAACAAGCGTCCATTTTTCCAGCTGTTTAGTACCGATTTTTTCTGGGATACGTTGGCGAAATGATTCTCCTACTTCGTCTAAATAACGTACTCTGAAAGTGTTGGCGTAGGCGGTAGTTTTTGTCGGCAATGGTGGTAATTTAACGGTACGGGCAACTTCAATATCATCAGAAAGGAAAATATATCTGCCATCCTCCGTTCGTTTCATTTCCAGTGGATCGTCTTTTTTCAGTTTCGCAGCAGTAAACAGGCGTTGTTTCACAGTTTCGACATTGTTGTGACAAACGATGAAGTCGATATCCAAATCACTTTTGCTGTCGATTTTTCCCTCTGCTGCCGTGTTTCGATAAGCTGCCAAACGTCTGTATTCGGTATTCAAATCAGGTAATTCGGTAAAGATTTGAGCCACTCTTTCAATATTATCAGGTAGCTTTGCCATCCAAGGATGCTCTGGAGTAGTTTGCAGTAGGGTCAATGTTTCTATGGCACGAGTCATAGCAACGTAATAAAGCCTCTGTTCGGCTTCGTCAGCTCCCTGCCAACCTCCGTCTAAAATAAAGACGTGCTTAAACTCCAATCCTTTGACTGCATGTGCCGTGCCTAGAAATATACCTTCCGAACGGGTTTCATGTTCATCACCTACATACTCGTAGAGCCAGCTTTTCAGAAAGGAGGACGAATATCGGTTAACAGTGCCACTACCGTTTTCACACGACCCGCTGTCTTCTATGGGCGACACTTTAATTTCTGCCTCACGACTATCTGCAAGGTTATCTGACTTTTCAGGTAGCTTCTCATCTTGCAGTGGATATTCGTTTAAGAAATCAGTTTGTAATTGCCTAAACCAAACGCACCAACTACCCCCACTTTTTTTCACTTGTTCACTAATAAGTTCTGCAAAAGCTTGTGATGTAAGGCCTTCGGTTTGTTTTTCCACGCCATCAATCAGGCGGACAAACTCACGGGTGTGGCGTAATTTGATTTTGCTGCTTTTGTCGGCACTCAAAAAATAAGGTATGCCGTTTTGTTCACACCATGCCTGCAGAGGTTTGAGACTAGCATTATGACGGGATAAAACTGCAATCTCATTCCATGCGACTGCGCCCAAGGTTTTCAGACGACCTATTTCAGTGATAACAGCTTGTCCCTGTATGTTGCTGCTGCTACCGAACGGCAGGCTGATGTGGCGCACACGCCCCTGCCGTATGCTGTCTGTTGCAGCCCATACGCCACCGTTGGGCTGTGTTTGACGTTCAGGGTTGATAACAATCGGATGCAGTGTTTTCAGACGACCTGTCAGACCATTTATCACGCTGTTGGCAGCGCTGATGATGTGCTGCGTACTGCGGTAGTTGTAGGTCAAATAGTCAGGTTGGGCAACGTCGTAGTCTTTTTGGAAACGGTGGATGTACTCGTTGCTGGTGCCGTTGAAGGCGTAGATGTTTTGGTCATCGTCGCCGACCGCCAGAATGGTCAGCTTGTCTTCTTCAGCCCGCTTCCTACCCGCAAGCGCAGAAACAAGCCGGTAGTGTTCTTCACTGATGTCTTGGTATTCATCTACCAGAATATAGCGGAAGCCTGCCATGATACGTTCGCGTGTTTCATCGTTACCATCATCGTTTTCAAGGTCGTCTGAAAGCATAGCGGCAGCCTGCCTGCACCATTCTTTAAACTGACTTTTGCCGTATTCTCGGTTGTTGCCGTCAAAGCGCACACCCAAAAGCCGCATTGCCATACCGTCATAAGTCATAACCGTAACGGTAGCAGCAAGAGGGCCGACCAGTCCGAACAGGCGGCGCTTGACCTCCTGAGCCGCCAAACGGTTGAAAGTCAATACAATGATGGCGGATGCGGGAACATGTTGCACCCGTAAAAGGTAGGCAACACGGTGTACAATAACTCGCGTTTTTCCTGAACCCGGTCCGGCAAGAATAAGACGGTTGCTGCCGCTTTGGTCGGTAACAACGGCTTTCTGCATCTCATTCAGCCCGTCTGTAATTTCGCGCAGGGTTTGTGGCGATGCAGGCTCGTCTAATTCTTTCAGACGACCTTTAAACCATTTATTTTTAAAATTCTTTTCTTCCAAGCCAAAGTAATCACGCACCAAATTCAACCCTTCAGTAAGATTTTTCAGTGCGCGAAGGGCATATTCCTGCATCACATGGATTTGAAAGCGTTTTTCGCCGTAAAAAATGGAAAGCGGTTTATAGTCCTCCGCAAGATACTGGCGTTTATCTGAGAGTGCTTTTGGATTGGGTGTAATAGTCATGGCATGTCTCAGAATGGTCATGCCGTGATTGAGTTTGATAATGCCTTGTTTGTGCATAAACAGCAGTGTCTGCCTGAGCAGAAGCTCGCGACGGTCAGCCGGGATTTGTACCGATAATACCAAATCGTCGGCAAGCTGCTGCACCAATTCACCCATACGGGTTTCAACCATTACGTCTTTTTGACGCACTCCATTGGTTTTTGCCATCAGGAATGGTAAAAGGCACAGACCGATATTACGGCGAAGTTCGGCATTGTTTTGTAGGTTTTCCCAACTGTCGCTTTTGGGATTCTTGAAACGTACTTTCAAAAGGTTGTTGCCAACATCACGGATTTGGAAACTTCCACTGCTGTTTGTTCGCTCTGCTGCTTTATCATCGGCAAGCGACTGCATCAGAAGTTTGATTTCAGCAGGATTGGTTTCTAAACCTACCTCATGCATTTGGTGGCAGACAGCGCTCAATGAGAGGTTTTGCCAAATACCTTGATCTGCTTCTGGAATTTCGTTTTTTAAAATCTGCCAGATTTTTTCCTCACAGGCGATAACTTGTGCCAGACGTTTGTCGGCAGACTTTATGTTATCGGTACGCAAAATGACGGTCATATGCGTATCGTTGGTAAGGATACCCAATTCCTCCAGCTTTTTTAGATGACCTCGCAATTCGGTGAAACTACATGCTGTTGCCTGCACCAAATCATCGGTACTCAAAGGCGCGTCCTCTGGCGCTTTAAACACAATTTCGGCAATGGTTTGGTAAATTTCCGAGATACGCTTACTGAACTTGTTTTTTTCAATAATCGCCAGTGCCTCATCTAGATTCAGACGACCTGAACGTGCGGGGAAAATACGGGTTTGATTTTCCTTACGCTCTAATAAGTCTGCACGTTCCAACCATGCCAATACGGTTTTGACTTTGGTATCTGCCTGTCTATCATCGCTGTCAAAACTCATGTACTCCTCGGTGTCGCGCAAGATTTCTCCACCTGTTGCCACGATTTCACCGCAATGGTCTTTGCCGTATGCCGCCTGATTCAGCCAACCAACTTTCTTCCACACTGATTTCAAATCGCGCAATTCGATTTGCGACATTTTGCTGATGGAAAACTGTGTGTCCACGTCTTTGCCGTCATACAGCAACACGCATTTTGCATCTGCCTGATCACGCCCTGCTCTGCCCGCTTCCTGCAAATAATTTTCCAGCGATCCGGTGATTTCAGCGTGAATAACCAAGCGTACGTCAGGTTTATCCACGCCCATACCAAAGGCGTTGGTGGCGACAATAACGCGCAAACTACCGCCAATAAACTGGTTTTGAATATCGGCTTTTTCGTTGTTCCCCAAGCCTGCATGGAAATGCTCACATGCCCAGCCTTGTTCTTTCAGGTAAGCCGAATAGGTTTCCGCACTTTTCCGCCGTCCGACAAATACCACGGCTCCACCGCTTTGATGATCAAGTTCACGATGCAACAGCTCGTTGATTTTTTGCTTCTTAAGGCCATCTGAAATCTCCAGCACATCGTAAAACAGATTGTCGCGCTCGTTGTCACCAATAAATTGGCGGAACTCAATACCAGCCTCCTCACGGAAATGGTTAGTGATGTCGGCGAGGACATCGGGTTTGGCAGTAGCAGTAAAACAACTTACTGGGGCCATCGTACCGTTGTTTTTGCTGTGTTCAGCGATAAATTTAACTGCGTATAGATAATCGGGACGGAAATCATGGCCCCATTTAGACAGACAATGTGCCTCATCGAATACCCAGCCGTTGATTTGGCGTTGCGAAATAGCGTTAATAAAACTGGTGTTGCGGAACTGTTCAGGCGCGACAAACAAAATGCCGATATCGCCTAAGGCTATTTTGTCTAAAATTTGGGCGCGTTCAACCACCTCAACCAAGCCGTTAAGCATAGCAGCGCAGGTAGCTCCTTTTTTCTCCAAACCGTCCAACTGATCTTTCATCAGCGATTGCAAAGGTGAAACAACTATTGTCAAGCCTCCGTTGCGGTAGTAGCGGTTGAGTGCTGGCAACTGATAACACAAGGATTTGCCGCCGCCCGTGGGCAGCACCGCCAGCGTATGCAACCCCTTCATACCTGATTGCACCACAGCACGTTGTCCACCATCAAATCCTTTTACATCGCGAAAAGTAGGCAGTTTGAAATAACGCTGTAACTGCGCCTCAGGATTGAGCGTATCCTGACAATAACGGCATTCCGTACTACCGCAATCATGGTCGCGCAATTCGGCAATCAGCCGAGCCGTATCGGGAAACTGGTGCCTCACCCACGGAGCTAACACAGAATTACCACCAGAGACATTTAACCAAGATAAGGCATAGCCGAGGGAAGGATATATGGCAGGATTGCGGATGTCAGTTTTCATTAACTCCAAAAAACGTGTGCGGCAGACTTTCAGACGACCTTGATTATTGTTGTCCTGCATTATCAACCAAATAGTGTCGATCAGTTTCTTGATATCTGGCGATGTATCATGCTCGGGAATCATAATGTCTTCTGAAAGACGATACGGCAGGGGTATATCAGACAGGGCTGTCCACAGCGCAAACTCCTCGGGCTTTTCGGCTTTGATTTTTCCGAACGCAGTGCATTGGTCTTGAAAAAGCTGCCAGCAAGCGTGACAGTCGGCGAGTGGGGAATTAATTTCAGAAGAGATGATTTTATGGTTTTTGATTAGTCGGTGATACGGATTTTGCGGAAATGCCAAAGGCGAGAGCCACAGCGTATCGATAACAGGCACTTTAAGCCATGCGGCTTCGGGCACTACGGCCTTCAAATATTTCAAATCGTGCCGGAGGATGTTGTGCCCCATCAGCCACTTTAATCCACTGGTCAGATGAGCCATTTCACACAAGGCGGTATGAAACCCCTTTTCTCCACGAAAAACTTTTTCAAAAAACAAACCTGAGTCGGGGCGGAATGCACCGATTTTGAACGGCTTGTCGGTTTTTGGATCGACTTCCAAATCAATGATAAGAACAGCGGGGATTTGTCCTTTTGTAGCGGTATTCATTTTTAGACGACCTCTAAACAAATTAAACAATTCTTTCCAGGACAAACACGCCGTAATCATCGCCCAACGGCAGCTCGAAATCCGTATGCAGGATTTGGCGTTTTACTTGTACGGTTTCGTCAGTTTTCGGATTAAAGCCTTCTTTTAAGGCCGTCTGAAAATACACACCGAAGCCGCGTTTCTGCCACGCAGGCAGTTCGTTGAAATTAATATTGTTTTCAAATAACAAATCGTGCTTTTGCACGCGTGTCAGGCCGCTGACGGCATCTGTAGCGCGGGACGCGCTTTCTCCTTTCTTGCGCAGCATCCAATAGCAGTGGGCGTTGAGCGCGTTGCGGTATGAGTCTTCGTGTCGCCAACGGAAATAATCGACCACCGGTTTTTCGTTCGGCAAAACGCAAACCCGTGCATCAAAAGCAGCAGGTTGCCCGTGCGCCACAGAAAAGGCGGCGCTGGCTTCACCAGCCAATACAGAAATGATTTTGCGCGTTTTGCGTTTGAACGTATCGTCGTCTCGACGCAGCAATAGTGAAATTTCATCGCTTTCCGAATAGCCGTACACCACATTGAAGCCACATTTCATCAAATGACGGACGGTGTGCGCCATCAGATCGCGGAAACGAATGTCGAACGGGGCTTCAAACTGCCAAATTTCCTTGGTTAGTCGTGTAAAACCGCGCCCGTCTAAGCGGACAACAATAAAATTTTCCTGTGGTACGCAAAAATCATAAGCAGTTTCGTATTGTCGCAAGCGTTTGTCCAAATCATCGAATCTCATCATATATCCTTGTATATTTTATTTTCTATATAACTATCTATAAATATATTTTTCAGCATTCTACGCTTTTTGCTGATAAAAGCTACTTTAAAATATATTTTCTTTATATTCAATAAATTAAAAATTATTTTTATAAATATTTTATTCTTGGCACGCTGTTGGCTATGTTGTGAATGTAACGATACAGCAGATGCTTCGGGAAATACAGTTACCAGAGAAAAATTTTCCGTAAATTTAGTTGCTGTGTGGTTACAGGGCGAATGCCAACAAGACTACATTTGGATTAACAGGTTCGAATCCTGTCTCGTCTGATAGACGTTGAACATCTTGTTTATTTAGTCGCCCACCCTTTTCCAATATGGCAGGCAAATGCCTAGGGAAACTACAACATGGATATCCTTATGTCGCAGGTTCGAGTCCTGTCTCTGTTGTTCCAAATAGCAGAGTAGCTCAGTTGGTAGAGCCAAGGCATGTTTCCCTTAAAAACTTGTTGCGTGCCATATTAGTTTTACGGCAGCAGGCGGATGCTCGGAGAGGGTACATTAACCTTTCACGTTAAAACCGTTTCTCTTCATGTTTATCAGCTACGCCGCCCCCATTCGAGGCCGTCTGAAATATTCGGGCGGACCGATATAAAAACCGTTTTCGGTGCATTCGGCAAATGCCGGAGAAATTACAGCCTGTAAAGCTCGAGGTCGCGGGTTCGAGTCCCGTCTCTGCCGCCAACTATGGCAGAGTAGCTTAGTGGATAGAGCGCGTAAAAATTTCTCCACTCTTTGTTGCCCAATGTGCCACCCCCTTATGGGCGAATACCATTAGGATTACATTCCTTCCTTGCTACAAACCCGAATGATCCTAATTAAACTAGTCGCCCTACGGCAGTAGGCGGATGCCCGGAAGAGAATACATTAGCTTTCAGTTAAAAACGCTTCTCTTCATCTTTAGCCGCCACACTGCCACCCATTCAAGGCCGTCTGAAAAACAAAGCTAAAACAAGTTCAGACGGCCTCAAACCAACAATATGAAAGAAAATGAAAATGGCTAATACTACCTTGTTTCAATCGATTAAAAACCGTTTTACTAAAACCGATACCCATAATGAAGCCGGCGGCATCGCCTACACGTTGACACCTAAACAACAGCTTGCCCAGCTTGCCGCTACCGGTTGTCTGAACAATACCTACTATGCCGACGCCCAAAGTCAGCTTGACCAAGTGTTGAAATTGGCAGAAAGCCTGGATGCCGAGTTTATCGCCAAAACCGCCGTATATGCCCGTCAAAAAGGTTTTATGAAAGATATGCCTGCGCTGTTGCTTGCCGTGTTGGCGCAAAAAGATGTGAACATGCTCGCCCGCGTATTCGACCAAGTGGTGGACAACGGTAAAATGTTGCGCAATTTCGCACAAATTATCCGCAGCGGCGCAGTCGGCAGAAAATCCTTCGGCAACCGTCCGAAAAAACTGATGCAGACCTGGCTTTTGACCGCCACCGAAAAACAACTGTTGAACGCCGCCATCGGCAATTCGCCGTCGCTGGCAGACGTGGTCAAAATGGTGCATCCGAAACCGCGTGAAGCATGGCGTGCCGCATGGTTTGCATGGCTGATCGGCAAACCGTACGACCGCGAAGCATTGCCGCCCATTACCCGCGCTTTTGAAGACTACAAACAAAGCCGAGAAGGCGAATTGCCCAATGTTCCTTTCCAAATGCTTACAGCTTTAGACTTGAACAGCGGCGGCTGGGCGCAAATCGCCCATAACGGCTCATGGCAGCAGGTTCGTCAAAACCTGAACACTTTCCTGCGCCACGAAGTGTTTGCCAAAAGCAAAAACATCAAAATGGTGGCAGAAAAATTGCGTGACGAAACCGCCATTGCCCGCGCCCGTGTCCTCCCTTACCAGTTGCTGACTGCGTATCAGGCGACATCTGAACAGATGCCGTTTGAAATTCGCGAAGCCCTGCAAGATGCGATGGAAACTGCCGTACAAAACGTACCGGTAATCCAAGGCAAAGTCGTGGTTTGCCCGGACGTCTCCGGCTCTATGCACAGTCCGGCTACCGGCTATTGCGGCAGTGCATCCACCAAAACCCGCTGTATCGACATCGCCGCGCTCGTGTCCGCCGCTATGTTGCGTACCAATCCGCAAGCCCGCGTGATACCGTTTGAGCAAATCACGGTAAACGTGAAGCTCAACCCGCGCGACAGCATCATGACCAACGCCGAAAAACTCGCCAATGTCGGTGGCGGCGGAACGGCTTGCAGCGCACCGCTCGCCATGTTGAACCGTGAAAAAGCCGAAGTGGATTTGGTTGTCATTGTGTCAGACAACGAAAGTTGGGCAGATGACAGCCAACAATGGGGCGCAACAACCAGCCTGATGAAGGAGTGGAATATTCTGAAACGACGTTGCCCAGAAGCCAAACTCGTTTGTCTGGATATCCAGCCCTACACCAAGGCTCAAGCACGAAACCGTCAGGATATCTTGAACATCGGTGGCTTCTCCGATCAAGTATTCTCCCTGATTGGTTCCTTTGCCGAACGAGGTATGGGTACAGATTTCTGGGTAGAAGAGATTGAGAAAACACAGTTGGCAGCTGTGAACTGAAGCTAAGGCCGTCTGAAAAAAGGGTGGAAATATTTTTCAGACGGCCTATTTATTCAGGGCAAGCTGAGAAAAAGAATAAGGAAATAAAATGCAAAAATTCATCTTAATCCGCGGTCATCAAGGTTCGGGAAAATCGACGTTTGCCGAACAAAAAGCCGCCGAATTTAAAGCGCAGTATCCGGATGCGGAAGTGGTCCGTATTGAAAATGATTTGTTCATTACCGATGAATACGGTGAATATCGTTGGTCGGGCGAAGCAGTGGATAAGGCGCAGCAACGCGGCAATGCCTTGATGACTGAAACTTTGAGACTTGGACGCCAAAATCCGAATCGAAATATTTTGATCATTCATTCCAATACCAATCAAAAAGCTTCGCGTTGCCGTCATTTATTGGATCAGGCGGAGAAAAGCGGTTTTGAAACAGAAGTTTATCGACTGCACAATTTCTATCCCAACCTGCACGGTGTAAAAGAGCATGACGTGTTGGCGGCGTATATCAAGTTGAACCAAAACCGAGTGGCAAACGAAATCCATATCGAGGCCGTGCAGCCGGCAAATGCGGAACAGTTAGAAAAAATCGAACAGATGCAGGCTATCGAGCATAAGCCGCTGGTGTTTGATGAGGCGCAGCAAACCTTTGTGACCGATCACTATCTGCAACACGGCAGCCGTAACTTTACTGCCAAAGCATCCAAGCGTTATCCTGAATTGCGCGTGTTGAAATACGCACGCAGCGTGTTCTATAACAACCGCTTTGATGATGCTTTGCTGGAAATGCGCGGTTTGATTATCGACGCACATAATCGAATCATCGTGCGCCCGTTTAAAAAAGTGTTCAATTATTCGGAACGTATTGCCAAAGGCAGCCGTTATCCGATCCGAGTCGGCGACGAGAGACTGGTGGATGCGGTGGTGAAAGTAAACGGCTTCCTCGGTTGCTGCACTTTCGTCTCGCTTTCAGACGATCATCCGTCCCACGGCGCAGCGTTTGACGGCAAAGTGCTGTATTCGACTACCGGTTCGCTTGATAGCGCGTTTGCCGACATGACCGCCGCACATTGCGTACAATACGAAACCTTGTTCCGTGCATATCCGAACCATACTTTTTTGTTTGAAATCACAGATGCGAAAGACGTGCACATCATCCGCGAAGCATTGGGCGAAACCTTAATCGGCTGCATTGATGTGGCGACCGGCCGTCAGTTTAGCGAAGCGGAATTGGACAAAATCGGCAAACAATACGGTATCCGTCGTCCCGAAATGCTGAAAAACATCACGTTCGGCGAACTGAAAGGCCGTCTGAAAAATGTGGAACACGAAGGCTTTATGGTATTTGATGCGCAAAACGGCGAAATGCTGTTCAAACTCAAATCGCCGTATTACCTGATCTCCAAGTTTCTGGGACGAAGCAATGAAGGCAATATCGGCCGCAAACTGGACAAACGCCATGTTGATGAAGAATTTTATCCTTTGATCGACTACATCCACGAGCATCAGGAAACATTCAATGCCATGTCGGAATTGGATAAAATCGCGTTCATTCAGGCGTTTTTGAGACAGTTGTAAGGCCGTCTGAAAATATATGGAGAAACGCGTATTTATTTTCCGCGCTCGTACGCTTCGATTTCGCCGACTTTAGGTGCATAGCCGCTGTTTGTGTCGTGGCGCAAATCCAACCAGATATCGACCAATGCCCAAGCGGCCGGGGCGGCAATGACGTTTTGCCCCATACATAAAACCTGTGCATCATAGTTTTCCACCGATCCGCGGAGCGTGAGCAAATCGTGCGCTGTCGCCGCCCGTATGCCGCGCACCTTATTGGCGGCGATTGCCGTGCCCACGCCGGTGCCGCAAATCAACAGCGCACGGTCGGCGCGTCCTGCCGCTACTTCTTCGGCCGCGGCAAACGAGAGTTGCGGATAGGTCCCTCCGGGCGAGGATAAATCGACCAAGCTGTTGACGCGCGGGTCGTTTTGCAGATGCGCTTTGAGCGCACCTTTCAATATTGCGCCGTTGGCCGGCGCGGCAATAACCAAACGCATAAAAACTCCTTGAAGCATACAATAAACATTCCTCAGCATACGCCCGCGCGTGATACGATTCAAGCTTGCAACGCAGAGAGCACGGCATGAGCAAAACCTACTTTACATCAGACCTACATTTTTCACATAAAAACATCGCCAAATTCTGCCCGCAATTTCGACCGTTCGACAATGTGGAAGAAATGGATGAATTTTTAATCCAAACATGGAATGAAACCGTTACGCCTGAAGATACGGTGTACAACTTGGGCGATTTTTCCTTTGCCCAAGACCATAAGCAGATAGAGCGCGTTTTGTCGCGTTTGAACGGGCAGCATCACTTGATTTACGGCAATCATGATCATGTGATTCGGCAGCATGCTGATTTTTTCCGCAGCCAAACCAAGCATGACGGCCATCCGCTGCTGTCGTCCATACGGCCGTATTTGAAGCTCAAATTGCCGGAAATTAAGAATACGCTGGTTCTCTTTCACTATCCGATTCAGGAGTGGGACGGTTGCTATCAGGGCTGGTATCACTTATACGGCCATTTGCATGACAGGGTGGCGGAAATCAAAGGGCGTGCTTTAAATGTCGGATTCGATTTGCACGGCCGCTTTTTGACGGCGCAAGATGTCGATAAGTTTTTGTGTGGTTTGCCTAAAATTTCGTATTTTGGCGAAGCAGGGGTGAAGGCCAACTCGCCGGAAGAAGCGGCTGAGCTGGTGTCTCGGAAACTGGCGCAGTTAAATCAGGTATAATTTCAGACGGCCTTTGCGGATTTCCGGCAAAGGCCGTCTGAATATCAATTTCCCATTTTTGAGTGATACATGGAAAACCTTTTGGCTTACTTACTACAAAAAATCAGCCTCCCCAACCAAATCGGCAAGGACAAGTCATGAGCGGTAAGCCTTTGAAGTATCCCGTTTCCGCTTTGGTCGTCTTGTATGATAAAGACGGCAATATCCTGCTGATTGAACGCACGGCGCCGCAAGGTTTTTGGCAGTCGGTTACCGGCAGCTTGGAAGAAGGCGAGCGTATCGAAGAAACCGCATGGCGCGAAGTGTGGGAAGAAACCGGTATCCGCCTTGCAGAAGGACAGCTGGAAAACTGGCACGACAGCACCGTTTATGAAATCTATCATCACTGGCGCCATCGCTATCCCAAAGGCGTTTTTGAAAACCGCGAACACATCTTCTCCGCCCAAATTCCGCGCGATACGCCCATCGTCCTGCAACCGGACGAACACGTTGCCTACGGTTGGTTTGGTGCGGAAGAAGCGGCGGAAAAAGTGTTTTCTCCTTCCAATAAACGCGCAATTTTAGAATTGGTCAAAAGGCTGAATGCCAAAAAGGCCGTCTGAATACGACAGTTTCACATTTTCAGACGGCCTTGGGTTTGCTATACTTTCGCCGTTTGACTCTCTTTAAAATCAAAGGAAACCATCATGGCAGACTTCAATAAAATCCTGACCCCGGGCGACGTGGACGGCGGCATCATTAACGTTGTCAACGAAATCCCAGCAGGCAGCAACCACAAAATCGAGTGGAACCGCAAACTGGCCGCTTTCCAACTCGACCGCGTTGAACCGGCAATTTTCGCCAAACCGACCAACTACGGCTTCATTCCGCAAACTTTGGACGAAGACGGCGACGAATTGGACGTATTGCTGGTTACCGAGCAGCCTTTGGCAACTGGTATTTTCTTGGAAGCACGCGTTATCGGCGTGATGAAATTCGTTGACGACGGCGAAGTGGACGACAAAATCGTCTGCGTTCCGGCCGACGACCGCAACAACGGCAACGCCTACAAAACTTTGGCCGATTTGCCGCAACAACTGATCAAACAAATCGAGTTCCACTTCAACCACTACAAAGACCTGAAAAAAGCAGGTACCACTAAAGTTGAATCTTGGGGTGATGTAGAAGAAGCGAAACAAGTTATCAAAGAATCTATCGAACGTTGGAACAAACAAGCTTAATCGGTTTGTCCCATCCAATATCAAGGCCGTCTGAAAGCAAAGTTCAGACGGCCTTTTTATGTTTCAAACCAATATAACAAAATCGTCTTTAAAACAAACAAACCATTCTTTCTCATTTTCAGACGGCCTCATTAAAGTAACGCCTATACCAAAAATAAGGAGTGCTTCAATGACTGCTACCACAACCGACCCACGCGCCAAGCTGCCTGAGACGCCTTTGTCCGGCAACGAAGCCTTGAAAGAGCGCAGCGATTATCTACACGGTACGATTAAGGAAGAGTTGAAAGACGACTTTACCGGCGGCTTTACTGCCGACAACTTTCAGCTTATCCGCTTCCACGGCATGTACGAACAGGACAACCGCGATATTCGTGCCGAGCGTACCGAACAAAAACTTGAGCCTTTAAAAAACATGATGTTGCGTTGCCGTTTGCCCGGCGGCATCATTACGCCGAAGCAGTGGCTGGGTATCGACAAATTTGCCGGTGAAAATACGATTTACGGCTCTATCCGCCTGACTAACCGTCAAACTTTCCAATACCACGGCATTCTGAAAACCGATCTAAAACAGGCACATCAGGTATTGCACAAACTTGGTTTGGATTCCATTGCCACAGCCAGCGATGTCAACCGCAATGTGTTGTGCACCAGCAATCCGGTGCAAAGTATGTTGCACCAAGAAGCCTATGAATGGGCGGCGCGCATCAGTATGCACCTTCTGCCGCGCACCATGGCATATGCCGATGTATGGCTGGACGGTGAAAAAGTGTTTACAACCGAGCCGACCGAGCCGCGCAATAAAGAAATTGCCGACGACGTAGAGCCGATTTTGGGTAAAACCTATTTGCCGCGCAAATTCAAAACTGCCGTCGTAATTCCGCCCGACAATGATGTGGACATTCATTCCAACGATTTGGGTTTTGTGGCGATTGCAGAAAACGGCAAGTTGGTGGGCTTCAATGTATTGGTCGGCGGCGGTTTATCCAGCGAACACGGTAATACCAAAACTTATCCGAACACTTCTTACGAATTTGGTTTCGTTCCGCTGGAATACACCCTCAACGCCGCCGAAGCCGTCGTCAGCACACAGCGCGACTGGGGCAACCGCAGCGACCGTAAAGCAGCGCGTACACGCTATACGCTGCAACGCGTCGGTGTGGATGTGTTCAAAGAAGAAGTCGAAAGACGCATGGGCATTAAGTTTGAGCCCATCCGCCCTTACGAGTTTACCCATCGCGGCGACCATATCGGCTGGGTACAAGGGCATGAAGGCAACTGGCATTTGACTTTGTTTATTGAAAACGGCCGCCTGCTCGATTATCCCGGCAGGCCGTTGAAAACAGGTATCCGCGAAATTGCTAAAATCCATCCCGGCGACTTCCGTCTGACGGCCAACCAAAATCTGGTGGTTGCCAATGTACCGCCCGAATTGAAAGGCATGGTTGATAAAATTGCCAAAGATCATGGCCTTATCAGCAAATCGATTACCATCCAGCGTGAGAACTCGATGGCCTGCGTTGCCTTGCCGACCTGTCCGCTGGCAATGGCGGAGGCGGAACGTTTCCTGCCGACATTCTCCGATAAAATCGACGCAATGTTCGCTAAATATGGCTTGGAAGACGAATACATCGTTTTGCGCGTAACTGGTTGTCCCAACGGTTGCGGCCGCGCCATGCTGGCGGAAATCGGTTTGGTCGGCAAAGCTGTCGGCCGCTACAACCTTTACGCAGGCGGCAACCGCGAAGGCACCCGCATCCCGCGCCTGTTTAAAGAAAACATTACTGAACCTGAAATCCTCGAAATTGTTGAAGGTTGGGTGGCAGATTGGTCTCGAAACCGTTTGGATGAGGAAGGTTTTGGCGATTTCGCCATCCGTACCGGCATCGTCAAACCTGTATTGGACGCTCCGCGAGACTTTTGGGCATAACGCATACAAACAGACCTGACAAGTCTGCAATAAGAAAATAGAGAAAACCAAAGGCCGTCTGAAAATCTGATTTTCAGACGGCCTTTTATATTGGGAGCGTTTATATCCAGGAGTTAATCCTAGATTCATTCCAATACCAAGAGGGTTTGTAAAACAAAATACACCTATTACTAATGTCAAATACCCGGAAGGCATCAGTTTCGATACAAACCTAAAAAGACATCTGGCAAATGCTGATGGTTTTAGTCAAAAACAGGGCATTAAAGGAGCCCATAACCGCACCAATTTTATGGCAGAACTAAATTCACGAGGAGGACGCGTAAAATCTGAAACCCAAACTGATATTGAAGGCATTACCCGAATTAAATATGAGATTCCTACACTAGACAGGACAGGTAAACCTGATGGTGGATTTAAGGAAATTTCAAGTATAAAAACTGTTTATGATCCTAAAAAATTTTCTGATGATAAAATACTTCAAATGGCTCAAAAAGCTGCTTCACAAGGATATTCAAAAGCCTCTAAAATTGCTCAAAATGAAAGAACTAAATCAATATTGGAAAGAAAAAATGTCATTCAATTCTCAGAAACCTTTGACGGAATCAAATTTAGATCATATTTTGATGTAAATACAGGAAGAATTACAAACATTCACCCAGAATAATTTAAAGGAAAAATTATGAAAAATAATATTTTTCTAAACTTAAAGAAAAAATCTATAAATAACAACCATTTTGTTATTTCGATTTTTTTTGAAACAATTTACCAATTTGAAACTAAAGATACGCTTTTAGAGTGTTTTAAAAATATTACAACTACCGGACATTTTGGAGTAATAGGTGCTCAATATGAAAAAATAGATGCTACCAGATGGATTGGAGATTATGAAGAGGTAAATGGATTTGAGTATATTGATAAAGCTCCTTCTATTTATTTTTCAGTTGGAGATGATTTCAATCCTGAAGAATTAATTATACCTATTAATTTAGCATATCATTACTTTAATATTGCAATATCTGATTTCTTAATAGCTCACCCTGAATATCAAAAAAAGTGTAAAGAAATACAAAAAACATATTCTCAAACAAACTGTAGCCTGCATGAAACCTAAAATCCATGCGTAAGGTGTGTGCTTCAGCACGAAAGATGGAATATAAACCGAATCAGCGACGGCGGCCAAAGCCCCGACCCATGCTTGGGCGGCGGTAGTTGGAAGGCTGGCGCGCGGTTTCGCGGTAACGCTGTTGCTGTTGAGCGTTTTGTTGTTGCGCATTTTGTTGTTGCGCATTTTGCTGTTGGGCACGCAGGGTACGCGTATTCAGCTGTTGGCTGGTGCGTCCGTTTGGACGTGCGGTTTGATAATAGTTGGTACGGGCTTGACGGGCAATCGGGCTGTTTTGATTGCTTGCTTGTGTGAATTTGTTCGCCAATGCGTTGCCGATAAATGCACCGGCTGCCGCACCCACCAAGCTTTGCAGCAGCCAGCTGCCGGTGGATTGGTCGTAGATGTATTGTTGGCCGTCTGTACCGGTTACCGGTTGGCCGTTGTTGCCGTTGGCTTGTGCTTCGGCAGGAATGGTGTCTTTCACGGCTTCAGGCGTGAGCTGGTAAACCGTATTGTCTTCTTGTTGGCCGTTTTGTTGTGCCAACTGTTGTTGCAATGCTTCGATTTGTTTTTGTTGTTGCTCAAGCTGCGCTTGGGTATTGTCTTTGCAGGCAGCGAGGGCAAAAGTGGAAAGGGCGGCTAAGGCAATCAGTTTTTTCATTGTTTTTCCTGAGAGAAGTTTGTCTTTGCCGAGATTTCGGCGGAGTGTGTTTGCCTAATATTAAACCATTTCCCTGTTTTTCAAGTGGTTTTACAAAATAATATTGGAAAGTTGCGCTGCAAATGCACGGCTGTTAGCAGCCAGATTGCCCAGTGCAGGCATTTCGTGTTCGGTTTCGATAATCAGTAGGTTGGCAGGGCGGCGGGTGTGCAGGGACATTTGCATTTCAGCGGGAGAGAAGGGCATGTGATGGCGTTTGGCGAAAGCTTCGGCGCGTTTGTTGGCGGTTTTGAGCATAGGTAGCAGGGTAATATCCAAATGGAAACGGCGTACGCCTAGAACCAAAATACGCGCTGCGAAGAAATCCGCTTCATCAGTAAAAACGTTGGGGCTGCTTTGATTAAAGTCGTGGCGCTCTGCGGCAATCAAAGTCGCGATGGTGCGCACTTGCGGAATCAAGGCTTCGCTGATGAGGCTGTCAGGCGAATCAGGCAAAGTGTGCATGTTGAGCATGCTGTGGTGGCTGTTGCTGTCAACGACCATGCGGCAGGTGTGTAACATTTGTGTTTGGCTGTGGATTTTAGTTGAGGCAGTCATGGCTGTATTCCTTATTTCTTAAAAATGGGTGGATTTAAGCGGCCATGGTGGGTATAAAAAAAGCCGCTCAAATGAGGCGGCTCTAATTTGCGTATTTTCAATTTGGTCTGTTTCAGACAAGCGCAAAAAAGTACCGCACGTTTGTGTGGTACCAATAGAAGAAAGTAGCAGAGCGTTGCGCGGTTTGCATGATGAAAATACGTCTTTAATGTATAAAAGAATGGAACGTAGTTTAAAACAAGAATGCCAGTAATTTCAATATCCAATCGACAAAACCCACCAATAAATCTACAAGTTGTTGTAATCCTTCTAATTTATTTTCTTTCGAGTGAGTCAAATTTGCACAATTATAATGCAAAACCGAGTGAATTGATAACAATCCGAGCAGGCTCTTTAAAAAAGCCGTCTGAAATTCAGCTTTCAGACGGCCTTTATTTTTGTTTATCCAATCAATAAACGTCGCGTTGGTAGCGTTTGTCTTCGCGCAAGTCGTTGAGGTAGTCGTCGGCTTCGTCGCGGCTGAGTTTGCCTTGGGTTTCGATGACTTCGATCAGGGCGTTTTCGACATCGCGTGCCATGCGTGCGGCGTCGCCGCAGACGTAGATGTGTGCGCCTTGTTGCAGCCAGTTCCAAACTTCGGCGGTGCGTTCGGCGATTTTGTGTTGGACATAGACTTTGTGTTCGCCTTGTCGGCTCCATGCGAGGTCGGCACGGGTGAGGAGGCCGTCTTTGCGCCATTCGCTCCATTCGAGTTGGTAGAGGAAGTCGTCAGCCAGGCGTTGGTTGCCGAAGAAGAGCCAGTTTTTACCGCTGTCGCCATTGGCTGCGCGTTGTTGCATAAAGGAGCGGAAGGGGGCGACGCCTGCGCCTGCGCCGATCATGATGATGGGGGTATCGCCGTTTTGGGGCAGGCGGAAGTTGGGGTTGGGTTCGACAAAGACGCGGATTTCGCTACCTTCTTCGAGGCGTTCGCCCAAGTAGCCGGATGCTGCGCCGGTGTAGGTGTGGTCGTGGTGGTTGAAACGGACGACGCCTACGGTAAGGTGGACTTCTTCGCCGACTTCGTCTTGTGCGGAGGCGATGGAATAGAGGCGCGGGGTTTGTGGGCGGAAGAGGCTGTATAGGGTTTGTGCATCCAGTGGGTGTGGATGGGCGGCAAATACGCCGACGGGCGGTGTGGCGGCGAGGTAGGCATCCAGTTGGGCTTTATCTGCAACTATGGTTTTGAGTTCCTCGTTGTTTATTAATTCGGCGTATTGTTGGACGAATGCCGGTGTGTTTTGGGTGATGTCTGCGGATTCGGTCAGGGCGGTGCGGATGTCGGTTTCGCGGCCGTCTGAAAGTTGGACGGTTTCGTTGCCGTTCAGTTGGTTGAGGTCGAGGATTTCTTGAACGAGGTCGGCGGCATTCAGCGGCCATATGCCGAGTGCGTCGCCTGCCTGATAATGCAGACCTGAGTCGCTGAGGTCGATTTCGATGTGTTCGACGTCTTTTTCTGCGTCGCGCGAGGTGATTTTTTGGCGCACGGATAGGGTGGCTGTGTAGGGGCTTTCTTTGGTGTAGACGGCATCGTTGCTTGGTGTGGCTGAGCCGTTTGGTGCAGCGGTTGTACTTGGGCTTGCTGCTTGGGCGGTTAACTCGGCTACTTTGGGTACGACGGCGGCAATCCATGCGTCGGCATCGGCTTGGAATTCTAAGTCGCAAATGCCCAAGTCGTTCAGACGGCCTGCGCCCAGTTCGGCAAATTTGGCATCAAAGTCTTTGCCTGCTTGGCAGAAGTTGGGATAGGAGGAATCGCCAAGGCCCAAGACGGCAAAGGTGAGTTTGCTGAGATCAGGTTTCTTTTTGCCGTAGATGAATTTGTACAAGGGTAGGGCTTCTTCGGGCGGTTCGCCTTCGCCTTGGGTGGAGGTAACTAAAAGGACGATGTCTTCGTCGGGCAGGGTTTTGCTTTTGAAATCGCCTGCGCTGCTGAGGCGGGCTTCTACGCCGGCGGCTTGAAGTTTGGCGTGTAAGGATTCGGCAACGCTGCGGGCATTGCCGGTTTGTGAGGCGGAGAGGACTAATACGCGGCGGTTGACTGTCGAAGTGGCTGTTTGCAGGACAGATGGTTCGGCTGCTATACCGGATATGCCTTGGCTTTTTGCCCAGCAATAGCCGGAGAGCCAGGCAAGTTGGGTGGGGGATAGTGTGGAGAGTTGGACGGAGAGTTCGGGTGGAAGCGGATTGGCTTGGCTCATTTGGATTCCTTTGTTGGACGGCTATAACCGATTGTTTGAGTAATGGACAGTCGCCACTTTAAACAGGCCGTCTGAAAAAAGGAAAGAATGCTTGGTTTTAATTTAAGATGATTTCGTTATATTCGGGAAGGTATTAGGCCGTCTGAACATGCTCGTTCAGACGGCCTTGGATTGGATAGAAACGAGATTTTCAGTTTCCGCTGGAGAGTTTCATCACTACGACGCCGGAGATGATGAGAAATGCGCCAAGCCAGCGGCCGAAGTTGGCAGCATCGTTGAAAAATACAACGCCTACCAAAAAAGCCCCCGCCGCGCCTATGCCTGTCCAGACGGCGTAGGCTGTACCCATCGGAATACTTTTTTGGGCAAGGTAAAGGAAGTATCCGCTGCCGATGATGCAGGCAAGCGCGGCGGCAAAGCCATGCCAGCGGTAGCCTTCCTGTTGTGCCAGCTTCAAGCCTAATGGCCAGCCGATTTCCAGCATACCGGCTAAGATTAAATAAAACCAACTCATAATATATCCTGATAGTGTGTTAAGGTTTCAGACGGCCTTGGAAAGATTGTTTTCTTCCAAGAGTTCAACGCGTTGTCCGATATCTTTTAGATTGGAGTATTGTTCGACCAAGCGCGGTACATCGTCTAAGCTCATTGCAAACATCCATAAATAAGTGCTGACGGAATAGATATGGCCGGCGCTGCCATAGCCTTTAAGCGTCATGTGTATAAAGGCGAAGCCGAACAATACGCTCATTGCCATGCCGATACTGAGATAGCCTAAGGCTTCGCGGTTGGAAATCAGCACGCGTAGTTTGGCAACCCAGCCATAGTGGCGGTAGAGCTGATGCTCGTTGCCGTCGCGGATAAGGTAGTTGTCGCGTTCAAGCCGGTTGTTTAAACGGAAATATAGATTTTCGCTGATGGCGGCAAAACGCTGCAGCAACCATAAAAACAGGGCAAGTATCGCGACAGCCAATACACCCACCCAAAATTCCAGTATCAGCAACATCATACATGCACCGAAGATGGAGACCAGCGAAGTAGCAGCGATGGGCAGGTGTTCTTCAAAAAAACTGACAAACTCACGCGATAGGGTGACGCGTGCGGTAATGGCGGAATGCGGTACTTCTTGTTTGCGCTGTTCCAAGACGACCGGAACGGCTATTTCAGTATAGATTTTGGTAAATGTGCGCGTATCAGCTATCCTTCGGGCGGCGCCGATTATCCACATTAATAAAACCACCACACCATACAACATTGCCTGCCAGACGTTGCCTTCCATAACGGCATTAATCGCCCAGCCGCCAAACACGGGATATACCAGCAAGAGCAGATTATCCAAGCCGACGAGAGAGAATGTTGTGATGAGTTTGCGGCGGTGTGTTTGACCGATGTGTTTCAACATTTTCCACATGGTTGCCCTCCTTATTTAGTATTGAGGGTTTGCGCCATTAATTCGGCCAACGCGTCCAAATCGGCAAACAGTCGGGCTGCACGTTTTTCACCGAAGGCGGTAAAAATTCGTTTGCTGAATTCCTGCATGTTTTGCACCAATGGTGCAGCGGATTCCTTGCCTTGCTCGGTCAGCGACAATAAACGTTCGCGTTTGTCTTGTTCGCTTTCGTGAAATGTCAGCAAGCCTTGTTCCGCCAGTGTTTTGCATGTGCCGGAAACGGTTTGCTTGGGCAGGCTCCATTCTTCGCCTATGTATTTTTGAGTGCGGCTGCCTTCGGTGGCTAAGGTGTAGAGAACGGCGAAGGTATTGTAGTTGGTGTTTTGCTGTTTAATCCATTGGTCAAATGCGCTGTCTATGTGGCTGATGCGCATACCGAGTTGGTCGAGCTGATTCATAAATTGGTCTCAATATTGACTAATTGGATGCGGATTATAGTCATGTTTAGGACTAATTGCAAATAGAAGGCCGTCTGAAACAATCATTTTCAGACGGCCTTGAAACCGTTAAAATAATTAATGTAGAAACGATATTTTCAAACTACGATAAACCTAATAACATCTTCAACACATACGCCATGATTCATTTCTTATCTCAAAACATCTCCTCCAAACAAGCTACTGCCATCGGGCTGCTTGCCGTTGCTTTGTGGAGCTTTGTCATTTCTCTGATACGCTCTTTGAGCCTGCATATGGGGGCAGTGGGCGGCGCGGCAATGATGTACACCCTGTCTACCGTATTGATTTGGCTGATTTTCGGCCGGCCGCATTTGCGCAATTACAACCGCAGCTATTTGTTTTGGGCAAGCGTGTTTTTTGTCGGCTGCGAACTGTGTTTGTCGCTATCGGTCGGTTTTGCGCAAAACGCGAGACAGGCGGTGGAAATCGGCATGGTCAATTATTTGTGGCCGACGTTTACCATCGTCGGAGCGGTATATTTCAACAAACAGCCGTCAAAATGGTGGATAGTCATCGGCTTTGTGCTGTCGTTTTTAGGGATTGCCACTGTATTGGGCGGCGATGTCGGCTTGTCGATTTCCGGCATCTACCACAATGTCCGCACCAATCCCGGCGGCTACATCATGGCATTTGCGGACGCAGTGTTTTGGGCGGCATATTGTACGCTGACGGCGCGTGTGAAAGCGGAAGGCAGCAGCGTCGGCTTCTTCTTTGCGCTGGTGTCGATACTGTTGTGGATAGAGTATTTTCTCAGCGGCGCGGATACGTTGAGTTTTGATTCCGTATCGTTCGGCTATGCCGTTGCCGCCGCGTCTTGTATGGGCTTGGGCTATGCAGTGTGGAATATCGGTATTTCACGCGGCAACCTGACCGTATTGGCAGGCGCATCTTATTTCATTCCCGTATTGTCAGCGGTAGTGTCATCATTTTTGATTAGCGCGCCTTTGTCCATGACGTTTTGGCAGGGTGCGGGAATGGTGTGTTTAGGATCGATTGTGTGTTGGTTGGCAACCCGGAGAAAACGGGGGGCGTGAAGCAATATCCCATAGCTTTGCGATATAACGAAAACAGCTTTTTTAACAACCAAACATTCTTTCCCATTTTCAGACGGCCTGTTTAAAGTAGCAGTCAGTTTGAGAAATCACGAGAAATGGGAAAGAATCATGACCGCAGCTTCCGCTCCGCTTTTACGCTTCATTACCGCCGGCAGTGTCGATGATGGCAAATCCACCCTCATCGGCCGCTTGCTCTACGACAGCAAAACCTTACTGACCGACCAGCTTGACAAGCTCAACCGCGCTGCTGAAAACGGCGAAACGCCCGACTTCGCCAGCCTGACAGACGGCCTTGCCGCCGAGCGCGAACAAGGCATTACCATTGACGTGGCCTACCGTTATTTCGCCACGCCCAAACGCAAATTCATCATTGCCGATACGCCGGGACATGAGCAATACACGCGTAATATGGTTACCGGCGCATCGACTGCCGATGCTGCTATTGTTTTGGTTGATGCTACACGCGTCGATTTTTCAGGCAACGAACCTGTCCTTCTGCCGCAGACCAAACGCCACAGTGCGATTCTGAAACTCTTGGGCTGCCCCAACATCATCGTCGCCGTCAACAAACTCGACCTGCTCGACTTTGACGAAGTCAAATATCAAGCCATTACCGAAGCCTACCGCAAACTGGCGGAACAAATCGGCCTCAAAGCACAAATCCACTTCCTGCCCATCAGCGCGTTAAAAGGCGACAATATCGTCAATGCAAGCAGTCAAACCCCGTGGTATCAAGGTTTGCCGCTTCTACCTTTGCTTGAAAGCCTGCCTGTCAACCGTCAAAACGCCGCCGACCAAGCCACGCATTTTCCCGTACAACGTGTGGCGCGCCAAGACGGCAGCAGCAGCGACGACTTCCGCGGTTATCAAGGCAGATTGGAAGCGGGCCGTCTGAAAGTGGGCAATGAAGTTAAAGTCCTGCCCAGCGGCCATGTTGCCAAGGTTGCCGAGATCTATAATGCAAACGGTAAAAACGAATCTGCCGAGGCAGGGGAAGTGTTGACTGTTGTTTTGGATACGGACATCGATATTTCACGCGGCAACAGCATTGTTTCAGCCGACAGTGCCATTGTTCCCGAACAACAATTTCAAGCCGCGCTTTGCTGGTTTGACGATATTCCGCTCAATCTGCGCCGTAAATATTTGCTGAAGCACACTACCCAAACCACGCCCGTAAAAATCAGCGAAATTGCCTACGTTTGGGACGTGAACACCCTCAGCCGCGTCGAATCCGCCGAAACGCTCAAGCTCAACGACATCGGCAGCGTCAGTTTCAAAACCCAACAGCCTCTTGCTGCTGCCGCATACGAGGACAACCATGCCCAAGGCGCGTTTATTTTGATTGACGAAGCCACCAACCATACTGTCGCAGCAGGCATGATACGCAAAGTCAGCGAAACAAACAGTTTTGAAATTTAAAAGAAAAGTTGAAATAAAAAAGGCCGTCTGTTGTTCAGACGGCCTGTTATTTTATCCAAGGCGAAATGCTTATGCGCCGTAAACCGGATATTTATCGCACAAAGCAGTCACTTGTTCGCGGACTTTGGCGAGGTTGGCTTCGTCTTCAGGGTTGGCCAATACGTCGGCAACCAGGTTTGCCAATACGCGCGCGTCGGCTTCGTTAAAGCCGCGTGTGGTCATGGCGGCGGAGCCGATGCGGATGCCGGAGGTAACGAATGGTTTTTCCGGATCGTTCGGGATGGCATTTTTGTTGACGGTGATGTGAGCTTTGCCCAAAGCGGCTTCGGCGGCTTTGCCGGTGATTTTCATCGGTTGCAGGTCAACGAGGAAAACGTGGCTTTCAGTACGGCCGGAAACGATGCGCAAACCGCGTTTAACTAACTCTTCCGCCATAGCGGCAGCATTGATTTTTACTTGTTTCGCGTATTGTTTGAACTCAGGTTGCAACGCTTCTTTAAACGCTACGGCTTTAGCAGCGATAACGTGCATCAACGGACCGCCTTGCAGGCTTGGGAAGATGGCGGAATTCAACGCTTTTTCGTGGGTATTGTCACGGCACAAAATCACACCGCCGCGAGGGCCGCGCAGGGTTTTGTGGGTGGTGGTGGTTACGAAGTCGCAGAATGGCACCGGGTTAAGATATTCGCCACCGGCAATCAGTCCGGCATAGTGCGCCATATCGACAAAGAGGTATGCGCCGACTTTATCGGCAATTTCGCGGAATTTTGCCCAGTCGATTTGCAACGCGTAGGCAGACGCACCGGCCACAATCATTTTAGGTTTGTGTTCAAGCGCCAAGCGTTCTACTTCGGCATAATCGAGAACTTCGTTTTCATCCAAACCATAAGTAATGGCGTTGTAGAGTTTGCCGGAGATGTTAACGCTTGCGCCATGGGTCAAGTGGCCGCCGTGTGCCAGAGACATGCCCAAAATGGTGTCGCCCGGTTTCAAAACTGAAGCATATACGGCTTGGTTGGCTTGCGAGCCGGAGTGCGGTTGGACATTGACATATTCTGCGCCAAACAACTCTTTAGCGCGGTCAATCGCCAATTGTTCGACAATATCAACGTATTCGCAGCCACCGTAGTAGCGTTTGCCAGGATAGCCTTCAGCGTATTTGTTGGTCAATTGCGAACCTTGGGCTTCCATAACGGCACAGCTGACGTAGTTTTCAGAGGCGATCAGCTCGACGTGGTCTTGCTGGCGTTGGTCTTCTTGGGCAATGGCTGCTGCCAAATCGGGGTCATATTGTGCGAGGGTAACGCTTTTTGAAAACATGTTCTCGATTCCTTTGTGATGGGCTGAAAAGAAAATATGGGATGGAGTGCTGCGAATTGGTTCAAGATGAACTATTTTTCTTGCATTGTCAACAATTGTGTCGGGTGTTTGGTTTCAGACGGCCTGAGATTGAAGGGTTTATTTGAAAATATCATCTTGTTTTAAATGAAAATCCATTTTTTCCAGAAGCGCGGCTAAATCGGCTTCGGCTTGGGCGGCTTTGAGATTTTTTGCCAGTTCTACCAAGGCTACCGCATTTAAGCGTTCTTTCTCCAGCCGTAGGGCTTCTTCGCTGAAGATCTTGATATTGTCTGCCGATTCAGTAGCATTTATTTTTTCAAATGGATAAAACGATTCTTCGTGCACGGCCAAACCGTCGGGCAGGGGCGCGGCATGGTTGAAATCGGCATCATTGATCGGCATCCATGAAGGATGGTTTTCAAGCAGGATAAATTGTCCGTCCATGCCGTTGATATGACGGAATAGGGTGGTTCGGCCATTGTGTAAACGCATAAGCCCGATTGTATGCCCAAGTCGGCAAGCCGTCTATAAAGCCGTTTCTCTCTATTTTTGCACTAACTTATGTTGATATTATTAATTTTGACATAAAACAGTTTCGACTTAAAAAAGACTGGATAAAACGCCCGTGTTTGTTATAATGAAGCTAAAGATTGATTCGTCCTAGTTTTTGACAGCAGTACTTTTTTATTTAATTAACAAGAGAGGAAAACAAAATGTTTCCAGAATATCGCGATTTGATTTCTAAACTGAAACAAGAAGATGCACACTTTGCCCGTTTGTTTGACGAGCACAATGAGCTGGACGATAAAATTACCGGTTTGGTTAACAACCCTGTTACCAGCGGTGCCGAAGAGATTGAAGAGCTGAAAAAAGCCAAACTCAAACTCAAAGACGAATTGTATGCTCTTCTGCAAAAAGCAGCAGGCAAATAATTAAAAATTGAATAAGGCCGTCTGAACGGTATGATGGAAATCTCAGATTCCCTTTCATGCCGGTTCAGACGGCCTTTTTAATTATTAGGCATTTGGTTATTTTTATTAGCTTAATTTAACGAATAATTGTAAATCACTCTTAATTGCATTGAAAACTCTGTTAAGTTTATTTAAAATCTCGAATAATTTTTATTTTGATTTTAAACAAACAAAACCAAGAGAAACAATGCAATGAAAACATTCACACTCGCCATTTTGCCTTTGGCGTTAATCAGCGCATTCTCACACGCAGCTGAAGAGAAAGCAGTTGAACAGGCTGAAGTCGATACCGTTTACGTTACTGCTGAGAAGCAACTGCAACAGTCGCTTGGCGTATCGCGTATTTCTAAAGACGATATCGACAAGCGTCCGGCCGTCAACGATATTTCCGAATTTGTCCGCACCATGCCGGGTGTCAACCTGACCGGCAATACAGCAACAGGTCAGCGTGGCAACAAACGCCAAATCGACTTGCGCGGTATGGGCCCTGAAAACACATTGATTCTGATTGACGGCAAGCCGGTTAATTCGCGCCAGTCCGAACGTATCAGTATGCGCGGTGAACGCAATACGCGTGGCGATAGCAACTGGGTACCGGTTGAAGAAATCGAATCCATTACCGTTTTGCGCGGTCCGGCGGCGACCCGTTACGGCTCCGGCGCGATGGGCGGCGTGGTCAATATTGTTACCAAAAAAGTGTCTAAGGAATTTAAAGGCCAAGTCAATCTTTACGCCAATCAGCCGCAAGACAGCAAAGAGGGCGCAACCCGCCGTATCGGATTCAATTTGAGCGGTCCAATTATCCAAGATACTTTGGGCTTCCGCATTTACGGCAATTTGAATAAAACGGATGCAGATGCTGCCGATATTAATACTGGACACGGCAATGACAGCGCGGCCGGTGTCGAAGGCGTACGCAATAAGGACATTGCAGGCCGTCTGCAATGGAAAATCAGCCCAGCGCAAACGCTGATTTTGGACAGCAGTTACAGCCGTCAGGGCAATATCTACAACGGCGATACGCAAAACAGCAATCCGCCAGTACGCGATAAAGTAGCGCTATATAATGGTCTGGTTAACTCTAAGGCTGAAACCGCCCGCTTATATCGTTCTGCTTTCTCGCTTACTCATGATGGCGCATGGGAATGGGGCGATACCAAAAACGTGATCAGTTATGAGCGTACAGTCAACAGCCACTTGCCTGAAGGTTTGGCCGGCGGTCCGGAAGGCAGCTATACAGGCTTGGATTTTGTTCAAAGCCGTCTGAAAAACCTGCGCCTCAGCAGCGAAGCGAATATTCCGTTTAAACTTGGAGTCGATAATGTATTGACGGTCGGTGCAGAATTTACTGACAGCAAATTGGACGATCCTGCCTCCAATACTCAGGGATTTGAAGACCAAGGTAAAACCGATGTGTTTAACGGTATCTCCGCAACGCGCGGCGGCAAGGCTTCGCAACGCAACTGGGCTGCCTACGTTGAAGACAATATTTCGTTGACCGACAAAACCCATCTGATTCCGGCCATCCGCTTCGACCACAACAGCGATAGCGGCAGCAACTGGAGTCCGGCTTTGAACTTCTCGCATCAAATCGGCGAAAACTGGTTGGTCAAAGGCGGTATTGCCCGTGCGTACAAAGCGCCAAACCTGTATCAAACCAATCCTGACTTTATCCTGTACACACGCGGTCAGGGCTGTCCGCTCAATGCGCCGAACAAAGTCCGTTGCTATTACATGGGCAACAGCAATTTGAAATCTGAAACCAGTATCAATAAAGAGATTGGTCTTGAGTTCAACAAAAACGGCTGGCAGGCTTCCGCGACTTATTTCCATAATGCGTACCGCAACAAAATCGTGATTGGTGAAAATATCATTGCCACCAGCGATATCGGCAACTGGCTTTTGCAATGGGAAAATACGCCGAAAGCGACTATTTCGGGTATCGAAGGTAACTTGGTGATTCCGTTGCATGACACACTCAAGTGGAGCAACAATTTCACTTATATGCACAAATCTGAAGATTATCAAGGCAATCCATTGTCTTTGGTGCCGAAACATACCATCAACAGCACATTGTCTTGGACGCCGAACGAACGTTTTGATGCCAACCTGACCTTTACCCATTACGGCCGCACCAAGCCGCGTGGCGTAGCGATTAATAGACTGGAACGAGACGGTAATCCACGTGCAGGTATCACGCCTTTAACTTCCGAACATAACCAAACGCAAGTCGGCTCTTACGGCATTTGGGGCATCAATGCAGGCTACAACTGGAACAAACGCGTGGCCGTCCGTGGCGGTATCAGCAATCTGTTTGACAAAAAACTGTACCGCACAACTGCCGGCGCACAAACTTACAACGAGCATGGACGTGCCTTCTACGGCAGTTTGAAAGTATCGTTTTAAGTAGAAGCGTATTAAATCAGGCCGTCTGAAACGGTGTGAAATGAAATCTAGGATTTCTGACACAGGGTTTCAGACGGCCTTCTGATTTTAAATTTAGAAGTATTTGTTGTTACGGAATTTGCTTTTCTTTTTAGAAAAGTAAAAGGGCGGTATTTGCCGCCCTGAGAATACAAACTGCTTATTCGACCCAAGTCACCATTTCTTCAATCGGTTTGCGTGATTTTTTGGTGATTTCTTTGGCACGATAGCCGAATGTTGCCACTACGGATACGCCCCATTCATTGGCATCAAACAGGCCTTCTGCCGCCAATACTTCGTTCATTTTGTCGTAGTTGAAGCCTTCGATTGGGCAGGAGTCGATGCCGATGGCCGCTGCGCCTGTGAGCATATTGGCCAAAGCAATATAGGTCTGCTTGCCGCTCCAGTCAAAGAGTGCGCGTTGGTCGTCGGCAATTTTAATGTCGGTTTCTTGGAAGCTTTTGTATCTTGCCAATGCTTTTTCCAGTTGTTCTCCTTGCAGGCCCCTGCGTTCGGCAACACTGCGGAAGAAAGGGGTGTCGTAACGGGCATTTTTCTTGGCAAGGATAATCACCAGATGGCTGCAGTCGTCCAGTTGGGATTGCATCCCCCAGCTGAAAGGCTTGATTTTCTCACGCAGGGCTTTGTTTTGAATCACCAAGAATTTCCATGGCTCGGAGCCGACAGAGCTGGGCGAGAGGCGGGCAAATTCTAAAATCGCTGCAAAATCTTCTTGGCTGATTTTTTTGTTGGGATCGTAATAACGGGTGGAGCAGCGATTTTCGAATACTTGCAGCATTTGTTCGCGTGTAATTTGATTCATCTGGTTTTCCTAATAAATGAAGATGTTATTCCAATATCCGGTTCCTTTTGAGGTATCATTACCGGCATAACCTTAATGAGGAAACAGGCTGGGGCAACACCATGTTAAATCAAACCTGCCGGTCAGGCTATCTTTTAATTCTGAATTTCGCAAAAAAATTCGATAAATATCAATACGAAGAGGCCGTCTGAAACTTTAAACGTTTAAAGTTTCAGACGGCCTTTGATTTCAAATCCTGATTACAGATGAGGATTAATCAGGTTTTCTGGGGAGAGGATGCGGTTGAGCTCTTCTTCGCTCAACAGACCGCGCTCCAATACGACTTCGCGCACGCCTTTGCCGGTTTGGGCGCAGATTTTGCCGACCAAGTCGCCATTGCGGTGGCCGATGTATGGGTTCAGATAAGTGACCAAACCGATGGAGTTGAAGACATAGTGTTCGCAGATTTCGCGGTTGACCGTAATGCCTTTGACGCATTTGTCGGACAGGTTGACCGCGGCATTGCCCAAGAGGGAAATGGTTTCAAACATACATTGGGCGATGACCGGCTCCATAACGTTCAGCTGCAACTGACCTGCTTCGGCTGCGAAAGTGATGGTGGTGTCGTTGCCGATGACTTTGAAGCAGACTTGGTTGACGACTTCGGGAATCACGGGATTGACTTTGGCAGGCATGATGGAAGAACCGGCCTGCAATTCAGGCAGGTTGATTTCTTTCAAACCGGCGCGCGGACCGGAAGAGAGCAGGCGCAAGTCGTTACAGATTTTGGACAGTTTGACGGCTGTGCGTTTCAATGCGCCGTGTACCATTACATATGCGCCGCAGTCGGAGGTCGCTTCGATCAGGTTTTCAGTCAGTTTGCAAGGCAGGCCGCTGACTTCGGAGAGTTTCTCAACGACTAAAGCCGCATAGCCTTTAGGCGTATTCACGCCGGTACCGATGGCGGTAGCGCCGAGGTTGACTTCAAGCAGCAGGGAGCGGGTACGGTCGAGGTTGAGGATTTCTTCTTCCAGCAACACTTGGAAAGATTGGAACTCTTGTCCGGCAGTCATCGGCACGGCATCTTGAAGCTGGGTGCGGCCCATTTTCAAAACGTCTTTAAATTCTTCGGCTTTGGTGGCAAAGGCGTTTTTCAGGATGGCCAGTTTGTCGAGCAATTCGCCGATGCTGTAATACACGGCAAGACGGAAGCCGGTAGGGTAGGCGTCGTTGGTGGATTGGCTGGCGTTGACATGGTCCATCGGATTGACGATGTCGTAGTGGCCTTTTTCGTGTCCCAAGACTTCCAATGCGAGGTTGGCAATGACTTCGTTGGTATTCATGTTGACCGAAGTACCGGCGCCGCCTTGATAAACGTCGGACGGGAATTGGTCGAGGCAGCGGCCTTTGACCAATACTTCATCGCAGGCTTTTTCGATGGCGGCCGCGATTTCCGGCTTGATGGCACCCAATGCGCCGTTGGCTTGCGCAGTGGCTTTTTTAACCATGACCATGCTGCGGACAAATTGCGGTACGTCGGAAATTTTTTGTGTGGAAATTTTAAAGTTTTCAATGGCGCGCAAAGTATGGATGCCCCAATATACTTCAGTAGGGATCTCGCGGTCGCCCAATAAATCGTGTTCGATTCGTACAGTCATTTCTCTTACCTTCTCGTATAGTTGTGTTGGTGTGCATTATGCGTTTGGAACATTAGCCCAGTTTGGCAAGATTGTCCAGTCGGTAAGGCTTAATCGTCAGGGTGAAAGCGCGCCGCTTCGCGCTCTTTTGCGGCTGTCTCTTTATCTTTCAATTTCGCACCCAAACCCAACATTTTTTCATATTCGGATTGCGGCGTGCCATCCTCTTCCATGCCGAATGCGCTGGCATTGACCCAAAGGGAAAGCAGGGAAACGATGAAGGCGAAAAAACCAACGATATACCAAAACATTTTTTTCTTCCTTGTGTGTCTGCGTGTGCAGATTGTTGTGGTTTGTAAAGATGTGAATGTAGCACAAACGCGGTTGGGTTTAAATTCTTCTCCCGCATCCTTTCATTGATTTACCTGTAATTGTTTAGAAAGGAAAAGGCCGTCTGAAAAGTAAGACTTTTCAGACGGCCTCGGAGGCTTTGTCGGGAAGATTTAGCCGCCGCATGCGCCGCAGCAACCGCCTTCGCTGTGACCGCCGCGTTTTTCTTCGTTGTTGATAACGGGCAGTTCGGTTTCTTCGGTTTGCTCTTTTTTATCTTCAGGCAAATCGTTTACTTTGATTTTGTTTTCTTCGGCCATGATACATCCTTTCAATGGATTGAGGAGTGGAAAGATTCATAAAGATAGCATCTTTAAACGGATAAACCAAGTAGCACAAAACTGCCTTGTGATAATGCCATGACTTGGAACAATAAATTTGCTTGTAAAAGCGTTCAGGCCGTCTGAAAAAAATCCAAAGAAGAGTGTTGGTTTTTATGGTTTGAATGGCAGCAGAAAGATTTAAGAATGCTTGATCTGAAGGGATAAACTGACATGGATTTCAAAAAACAATACAATGTTATCATCTGGAAACCGCCAATTTATCGGAGCATATATGTATTCATACCACAGCGAACGCCATTTCAGCGACCGCAACAACTGGCTTCGGGCAAGCGTATTGGGTGCCAATGACGGCCTGATTTCCACTGCCTCGCTGTTGACGGGCGTAGCCGCTGCCGCGCCTGATTTCCAAACCCTGCTGTTGACGGGCGTTTCGGCGCTTATCGGGGGCGCGGTGTCAATGGCGGCGGGGGAGTACGTTTCCGTGTCCAGCCAATCGGATACGGAAAAAGCCGATTTGCACAAAGAATGCTACGAATTGGCAAATAATCCTGATGCCGAACTTGAAGAGCTGACTGAAATTTACCGCCGCCGCGGTTTGTCCGACCCGCTCGCCGCAGAGGTGGCCAAAGCCTTGATGGAACACGATGCACTCGCCGCCCACGCGCGTGATGAAATCGGCATTACCGAAGCCTCTGCCGCCCAACCCATGCAGGCCGCGCTGGCTTCTGCCGCTTCATTTTGTGCCGGCGCAATTTTGCCTTTACTGGTTGCATTGACAGCTTCTAGTGCCATTGTTCCAGCCTTGGCAGTTTCCACTTTGTGCGGACTGGCCGGACTGGGCTATGCCTCCGCCAAACTCGGCGGGGCACCTATCGTTCCTGCTGTTTTGCGCGTGTGTCTGTGGGGCGTTGCGGCATTGGTGATAACCGGATTTATTGGAAAACTGGCAGGCGTGGCCGTCTGAATGTAGGGCCTTATATTCTTTTAAACCTGTATCCAGTAAAATTGAAAATTGATTTGATCGCTAAAGGCCGTCTGAAAACTTTTCAGACGGCCTATGGTGCTTGTATTTACTTATTACAAACTGTTTTGTCATGACCTATCCGATTCCCAAACCCCGTGAAAAATCCCGTTGGCTCAATCTTTCGCAAGGCTCGCTGCCCTTGGCTTTGGCGCGTTATCTGCCGCATAAGCAGCTCAAGGTTGTCTTGACCCAAGATGCGGAACAGGCGCTACGCCTTCAGACGGCCTGGCTGTTTTTCCGTCCGCACGATACGGCGGTGTTCCTGCCGGACTGGGAAACGCTGCCTTACGAGCGTTTTTCGCCGCATCAGGATTTGGTGTCGGAGCGCTTGTCGGCATTGTGGCAGATTAAGAGCGGCGCGGCGGACGTGTTGTTCGTGCCGGTTGCGACGGCGATGCAGAAGCTGCCGCCTGTGCCGTTTCTGGCAGGCCGTACGTTTTGGCTGAAAACGGGGCAGACTTTGGATATAGGCCGTCTGAAAAGTGATTTGGTGGATGCAGGTTATAACCATGTGTCCCACGTTGTTGCGGCAGGCGAATTTGCCGTGCGCGGCGGCATTGTCGATTTGTTCCCGATGGGCAGCGAAATGCCATACCGCATCGATTTGTTTGACGATGAAATCGACAGCATCAAAACTTTCGATACCGAAACGCAACGCACCATTTCTCCCGTTTCCGAAATCCGCCTGCTGCCGGCGCACGAGTTCCCCACCGACAGCGAGGCGCAAAAGATTTTCCGCAGCCGCTTCCGCGAAGAAGTCGATGGCAATCCGAACGATGCCGCTGTGTACAAAGCCGTCAGCAACGGTCATTTCGGTGCGGGCGTGGAATATTACCTGCCGCTGTTTTTTGAAAACGAGTTGGAAACGCTGTTTGACTATATCGGCGAAGATGCGTTGTTTGTCTCTTTGGGCGATGTTCATGCTGAGGCAAACCGCTTTTGGAGCGACGTCAAATCGCGTTACGCCATGGCGCAGGGCGACGAAACCTATCCGCCTTTGCTTCCACAGTATTTGTATCTCTCTGCTGATGTTTTTGCAGGCCGTCTGAAAAATTATGGTCAGGTATTGCCGGATATTTTTGGTGATGAACATACGTTGCCAAACTTGGCCGTCAACCGCCAAGCAGATGAACCGTTGCAGGCATTGAAGGATTTTCAGACGGCCTTTAACGGACGAATTTTGCTGTGCGCCGAAAGTTTGGGACGGCGCGAAACCATGCTCGGCTTCTTGCAGCAAAACGGTTTGAAAGCCAAAAGCGTGTCCGACTGGCAGGGCTTTTTGTCGGCGCATGAGCCGCTGATGATTACAGTGGCACCGTTGGCTTACGGGTTTAAATTAGAAGATCAAAACATCGCGGTCATTACCGAATCCGATCTTTATCAATACGTCGCCCGCTCGCGCAAACATCATCGTAAGAAACACGCCGCTGTTTCAGACGGCCTGTTGCGCGACCTTGCCGAAATCAATATTGGCGACCCTGTCGTTCACGAAGAACACGGTATCGGCCGATATATGGGCTTGGTCACAATGGACTTGGGCGATGAAACCAACGAAATGATGTTGCTCGAATACGCGGGCGAGGCGCAGCTTTATGTGCCTGTTTCGCAGCTGCATTTAATCAGCCGCTACTCCGGTCAGGCGCATGAAAACGTTACCTTGCACAAGCTCGGCAGCGGCGCGTGGAACAAGGCGAAGCGCAAAGCCGCCGAAAAAGCGCGTGACACTGCCGCCGAGTTGCTCAACCTCTACGCCCAACGTGCCGCCCAATCGGGACACAAGTTTGAAATCAACGAGTTGGACTATCAGGCGTTTGCCGACGGCTTCGGCTACGAAGAAACCGAAGACCAGGCCGCCGCCATTGCCGCCGTGATTAAAGATTTGACACAGGCGAAGCCGATGGACCGCCTTGTGTGCGGCGATGTCGGTTTCGGCAAAACCGAAGTCGCCCTGCGCGCCGCGTTTGTGGCGGTAATGGGCGGCAAACAAGTCGCCGTACTCGCCCCGACCACGCTTCTGGTCGAGCAGCACGCGCAAAACTTCGCCGACCGCTTCGCCGATTTCCCCGTGAAAGTCGCCAGCCTTTCGCGTTTCAACAACAGCAAAGCCACCAAAGCCGCGCTGGAAGGCATGGCGAACGGCACGGTCGATATCGTTATCGGCACGCACAAATTGGTGCAGGACGACATAAAATTCAAAAACTTAGGCTTAGTGATTATCGACGAAGAACACCGCTTCGGCGTGCGACAGAAAGAGCAGCTCAAACGCCTGCGCGCCAATGTCGACATCCTTACCATGACCGCCACGCCGATTCCGCGCACCCTCAGCATGGCGCTCGAAGGTCTGCGCGACTTCTCACTGATTACTACCGCTCCCAGCCGCCGCCTTGCTGTCAAAACCTTTGTCAAACCCTTCAGCGAAGGCAGCGTGCGCGAAGCCGTATTGCGCGAACTCAAACGCGGCGGACAAGTGTTTTTCCTGCACAATGAAGTAGATACGATTGAGAATATGCGTGAGCGGCTGGAAACCCTGCTGCCCGAAGCCCGCATCGGCGTGGCGCACGGACAACTGCGCGAGCGCGAGCTGGAACAAGTCATGCGCGACTTTTTACAGCAACGATTTAACGTGTTGCTCTGTTCCACCATCATCGAAACCGGTATCGACATCCCCAACGCCAACACCATCATCATCAACCGCGCCGACAAATTCGGGCTGGCGCAACTGCACCAGCTTCGCGGGCGCGTCGGCCGCAGCCACCACCAAGCCTACGCCTACCTGCTCACGCCCGAATACATCACCAAAGACGCAGAAAAACGCCTCGACGCCATCGCGGCGGCAGACGAACTCGGCGCAGGTTTCACCCTCGCCATGCAGGATTTGGAAATCCGCGGCGCAGGCGAAATCCTTGGCGAAGGACAATCCGGCGAAATGATACAGGTCGGCTTCACGCTCTACACTGAAATGCTCAAACAAGCCGTGCGCGACCTCAAAAAAGGCCGTCAGCCCGACCTTGACGCGCCATTGGGTATTACCACCGAAATCAAACTGCACAGCCCGGCATTATTGCCTGAAGACTACTGCCCCGACATTCACGAACGGCTCGTCCTCTACAAACGCCTCGCCGTCTGCGAAACCGTGCAGCAAATCAACGCCATACATGAAGAACTGGTCGACCGCTTTGGCCTACCCGAACAACCCGTCAAAACCCTCATTGAAAGCCACCACTTACGGCTTATGGCAAAAGAATTGGGTATAGACGCCATCGACGCCACAAGCGAAGCCGTAACCATTACCTTCGGCAAACACCACCGAATCGACCCGACAGAAATCATCCTGCTAATTCAGACAGATAAAAAATACCGGCTGGCTGGAGCGGATAAGTTGAGGTTTACGGCTCAGATGGAGGATGTGGAAACGCGAATTAAGATGGTGAAGAGTGTGTTGAAGACTTTGAAAGAAAGAGTGGTAGCAAATTAGAGGCTAGTTAAAAGGTCGTCTGAAAAATTTTCAGACGACCTTTTAACTGGAAATTAGGTTTGTTTGGAACTTAGTATCTATTTTTTAGTAATACAACTTTCTTCTTTTTATCTTTTGCTCATATTTAGCTAATAAAGTACTTGCATTGACACACATATCAAATAACTTCCCATTTTCTATTTTATGAGCCTGTAAAAAACTATTTATATAATTCTTAGTTCCCTTCAAATCATGTTCATAAAATTTAGGGTTATTAATAAATAATAATATCATTTTTTCTAAAATATCAACGTATAACTCTCTAAACTTATCATATTTATTATTTATCATGTATAAATTAGCTAAATTTTTTTTAACTAAAACAATATCATCAAAAACTTCAAAATTTTCTTCCCCCTTAATAGATTCTAATATTTGGATAGCTTCCAAAAAATTATTTTCAGCTTCTTGATCCTTTCCCAGCTCCATGAGAAGTGTGCCATAGTTTTGCAAGAGTCTTGATACATGATGTGTATAAGCCCCAGGCTCTATCTCCCGTAATTTTTTATATTTTTTTATTGCCAAAATATAGTTTTTTTCTGCCTCAGGATAAAGACTAATATCAACCTGTGCCATATCATTTAACAATCTTGCCAAATTACCTAGACATAAAGCTTCCCAAAAGATAAGTTCATAATCCCCCCGTTCAATAATTTTAGCTAAATTAGCCAATACTGCACCATAACAATTTCTGGCTTCCTTATAACGACTATTTTGTTTAGATAGTAAGTTCCCTAATGATAATAACGCCCTAGAAATTTCAATAATTTTAACTGAGTTATCATTATAAGATATGGAACTTCTAATTTTCAAAGCTTTTCGTAAATATTTCTCTGCCTGATCAAATTTTTTCTCATTTTTGGAAAGTAGAATAGCATAATCATGCAGGAGTTTCGCAAATAAAATTGGATCTTTATACCTATAACTATTAATAATTCCAAATCCATTTTCATAAAAATTCTCTGCATCAGAGTACTTTCCCAACTCATCTAATACATTACCTAATTCATTTAGTATTTTTACAAAAGTAACAATTGACTTTTTAGGAATTATTTTTAAAGAGGAATAAATTGCTAATGCCTCCCTAGCAGTCTCTTCAGCAAAAGATAACCGATCAGGAAATACAATTAAAACTTGTACATATTCAGTTAGTATTTCAGCCAAATTCTGCTTTTCTTCATCAGTTTCTTGATAATTCTCTTTAATAAAAGATATTGTTTCTTGACAAATTTTTTCAGCATCTTGACGTCTATTATTTTGACGAAGGAAACTAGCATAATTAATTAAATATTCGAAACATTTATGCTCTCTTATTGCCAATTGAAAATATTTACTAGCCTCGTCAACTCTTGATGGACCTATAGAATAATTTACAGCCTGTAAATTAGCTAAAAGAAAGCTTTCTTTAGCTTTTTGTTTTAGCTTCCTTTCATTTTCTGCTATATCTTGAGATAATTTATCTCTTTTCTCAAGGAGATCATTATGTTCATTCAAAGCCTGTTCCATCATTAGAATTGTACGAGCTTCCGAATACTTCCCTTCTAAAAATAGCTTATAGGCTTCTTGCAATCTTTCAGAATCAATTTCTATTTTTGAAAATGTTTCAGCTAATTGTAAAATACCATGCTTAAAATCCTCCATCTCTTTAAGTTTATTTTTTAGATCGTTTTTGGCTTCACTTAATCTCTTGATAATGCCTTCATCATCACAATTTCCCTCTTTTAATAATAAAGATTCACAGAAATTAATATCCTTTTCTAATTTTTCTTTTTCCTCTTCCATTTTTTTCCACTCTGAAGAGTGGAAAATATTTGTAATATATTGTTGATTCCCAATAGATATATTCCCTCCATTGGAATTTATATTACCTGTCGATACACTTGTTTTTTGATTAACCATGAGTAATATTTCCAATATTTACTGGACCACCATTTGAATTAATATCACCAACTATGCTAATTTTGGATTCTATACATGTTTTAGATTTATTTAACATGATTCTTCCTATTTCTTCAGCTAACTTTGGATTTTCTTCTAATTCCGTTCCCAATAATTGAGAAAATCTAGCCATGTCATCCTTCTCCTTATAATTAAATAGTTTCTCAAACTTAGTACCTAATATTTTTTTTACTCCATCATACAAAGCATTCTGTGTCATACTCTGGATCGTTCCCCATACAAAATTAATAATATCTGGATTTGTGACACATTCAAGCATTTTGCCTCCAATTAGAATATTTACATAAGTTACTTGATAATATATGAAGTTTAAGCCAAATATTTCAAGCTTGTATTTTAAAAGAGTACGCGTAGCAAGCTGTAGGCTGGATAAAACCTGAAGGTAGCAGCGATACTCACGCAGGCTTTAAGTGCGGATACAGAAGTAGTATAAAATAAAGGCCGTCTGAAAATACTGAAACTGTCAGTTTTGAAAATCGAACCTAAGATTACTAAATCGAACAGGGAATTATTATGAAAATGAAGGTAATGATGCTGGGAGTAACAGGCTTGATATTGTCCGGCTGCTTTTCCAGTGATGAAATTAAGTTGGAAGATATTTGGAATTTTAAAATTACTGTCAATGAAGCTAAGGATAATAGACAGGTTCATTTGACAGGTTTATTAGGCAATAGCGCAATGGGTATTTCAGATATCAAAATAATGAGTCGCAACGATGAGCTGAATATTACTTTATTTCAAAAATTAGCAGGTTCGGAATACTCAGGAACATTAGATAAAGAAATCGCTCTTGAAAGCAATATCAAGAAGATTACTTATGGTTCTAAACACGAGATTATATGGCAAGACTAAAAATTACAGCAAAGGCAGTCTGAAAAAAATTCAGACGGCCTTTAAAATTATAAATGGATAGATTTTTTGACTATCCTATTTCGGTAACATTTCAAGATTTTTCTGCACAGAAAAAGGAATACAGCAACTGTATCATCTCGGTTACTCTCGGGTCGGCAATGTAATATTGCCGTTCACGATGGTTCACTTCAAACGATACCAAACCGGCTTCACGCAGTAGTGCTAATTGGCTGGACATTGCCGCTTGCGGCAGTCCGGATGACTCAGCCAACTCGGTTACATTGTGCGGCCTTTCATGTAGTTTGCACAATACGGCGAGGCGATTGGGATTAGCAAGAAGTTTGAGAAAAGCGCTGGCTTCTTCGTAGGGCGGTTGATTGTCGGCAGTGGTCATTTTTCACGCTTGTCGGCAAATGAGGAGGTCGAATTATCAGTCATAATGGCCTCAGCAGCAACTTTCAGACGGCCTTTGCTTAATGGTTCCATGGCATTTTGGCCAGCAGGCGTGCCATGCCGCAGAATCCGGTTAGTCCGGCCGTTAATAGGCCTGCGCCGACCATCACGTCTATCAGATAAAACCAAGGCGATACCAACCAACCTGCCAGCACGCCCAACAGAATCAAACTGCCCGCTATGGTTTGCACCTGCCGCATGATATCCGGTGTGGCACGGTCGGCAACAATAGGAAGCCCTGCAGCCTTCCATGCCTGTAAGCCGCCTTCTAGAATATAGCATTCTCGACTTTGGCCAAGCGCTGACAATATAGTTTCTGCCTGAGTTGTACGTTTACCGCTCAGGCAATAAAAAATCAGGCATGGGGCTGTATCATCGGGCAGCTTGTCTCGCTGCCGTTTAGGCGGCAGGGATAATGCACCACCAATATGCCCGCCCCGATATTCGGCTTGGCTTCGGATGTCCACTGCCAACGCGCCCTCACGGATTTTTGCCATTGCTTCGGAAGGTGTAATTCGCGGGAGTTGTCCGACCGTACTCATGTTTTGCCTTTGTTATTTTTTGTTGATGCGGCAGGTGTTGATGCCCAATAAGCTGTACAGCGCACAGTTGCCAATCAGTGCTGTACCCAGAGGGACGATGCCCAGCCAACCCCACCAGCCAATTTGTCCGGTAGCGGCTGCAGCGATTAGTGCTACACCGATAACAATACGGATTACGCGATCCAAAGTACCCAAGTTTCGTTTCATTTTATTGCTCCTTGTTTAAGAATGGATTGTCTATAAATAAACACATATAACAAAAATCATATATGAGAAATATTATAGCTTTAAAGATGACTTTGTCAAATGGTTTACAGTAAAAGTGTAATGAATATTTGCATTGTATTTTTTAAACGCACAAATAGAATCAATCTCCAACGGTATGGTTAAATGTAAAAATACAGCCTGATATTTTCAGACGGCACTGGAGATGATCTATATAATATTTTATTTATATTGGAAGAATTGATAGTCAGTTTTCAGAAGGAATCAAATCATGACCGATTTGGAAAAGAAGTCCAATGGAGAAGATTTGAAGACTGGATAATCCGTTGTGTAACTAGCAAGGGAGAGGAGATACTTTAAAATCAAATTGTCTACGAATTATAAAAGGCCGTCTGAAAATTGAATTTCAGACGGCCTTTTGGTTTCTTTATAACGTCGTTCGTATTATCAGAAACGATAGTTCACGCCCAAGGCAAACTCGCGGCCGCGTTCGTAGAAGGGCACGCGTCCGTTGCCGTCGGGGAAGCGTTGGCTGTGCGAACGGTATTGCTTGTTGCCGATGTTGTTGACGGCGAAGTTGACGTTCAGGTTGTCTTTTTTCAGCGGCTGCCAGTTGGCGTAGATGTCGTGTACGCCGTAACCTGATTTCTTGCCGTGTATCGTGCCTTGTCCGCGGGCGACGTCGGTGTATTTCACGCTTTGGGCGTAGCGGCCGCGCCAGCCGATTTCGAGTTTGGGGTTTTCAAACTGATAAGACAGGCCGGTCAGCCATTGGCGGCCGGTGTTCCAGAAGGTGAACGAGCTTTCGTGGTCTTCCGCTTGAATCGGGCTTTCGCCGTAGTACATTTCGCCGTTCAGACGGGGTTTGACGTAGGACACGCCGGCACGCGCGGTCAGGCCGCCCCAGCGGTAGGATGCGTCAAGTTCGTAGCCGTAGGTTTTGAGCGTGCCGCCGTTGTAAATCTTACCGCGTTCGGTGATGGAGGCGGTGTTGTTGTTGATTTTTGCCCAACGATAGACGATGAGGTCTTTGATGCGTTGGTGGAACACGCTGCCGCTGACGTTGAAGTTGTCGTTGCGCCATTTGAAGCCAATTTCAGCACGGCGGGCAGTTTCAGCTTTGAGGTTGCTGTCCAAATCGGCGGCGGCGCCTGCGCGTTCGTTAGCCAACAAGGTTTCGTTCAGACGCGGCGCACGGCTTGCCTGATTGAGGTTTGCCAAGAGGGAGAAGTTGTCGTTGATGTCCCAAATCGCGCTGATGCTGGGGTTGAGTTGTCCGTGCGACGCGCTTTGTTTGCTGGCGGCGTTGTATTTGAAATGGTCGTAACGCAAGCCCGTAGTCAGGGTAACGGGGTTCAGGTTCCAGATGCCTTCCGCGTACACGCCGTATTCGGCTTTTTTCTCTTTGTCGCGGTCATATAGGCCGAGAATCTTCAGCCATGCGCCTTTGTCAGACGGCTCGGAGGTTTCGTGGCGGTAGTTGACGCCGTATTTCACCATGTGTCCGTCGCCGAAAGAGCTGGCGAGGTTCAGGTTAGCGCCGGTCGCTTTGATTTTGCTTAACTCAAGTTTGCCGATAGGAACGCCGCCTTGCGCAGTGCCGGAAGCTTGGGCTTTTGGAGAAGGCGCACCTTTAGGCGGTTTGGTGTCGTCGGTGTTGATTTGGAAGACATTGGCGTCGATTTTGTCGATAAAGCCGACGTTGCGGCCGCGGTATTCCAGATTGTAGGTCTGCTCTTTTTGATAAGTGCCGTCCACGCCGATGTAGCTGTCAACGTTTTGGAACTCGGCTTTGTCGGTGCGGTTGCCTTTTTGGTATTCCTGACGGTAGGTCAGGCGGATGCCGTGGTCGTCGTTGAAATCGTAGCCGAGTTTGGCGAGGTAGCTGTGCTGTTTTAGACGACTGCCGAGATTGACATTGCCGTTGCCGTCTTTGTAGTCACGGTTGTTGAGGAAGTTGCCTGCAAACAGGGCATCGAAGCCGTTTTGATAGCCGTAAACCGCTGCGCTGCCGGTTGAGCCTTTATTGCTGCTCAAGCCTGCGCCCAGTTTGAAACCGAAAGGTTTGCCGTCGGTCAGCAGGTCTTTTGCGTCAACCGTTGTTACGCGGATGGTACCGCCGACCGCGCCCAAGCTCGCGCTCGCCGCACCTGTGCCTTTTTCGACGTTGATGCTTTTTACCAAAGCGGGGTCAAGTTGGAAGCGGCTTTGGTGGTGGAAGATTTTAGTGGATTGGCTGGTGTTGTCGACTTCTAGGTTAATTTTGTCTTCACCAACGCCACGGATGCTGTAAAACTGCGCCACGCCGTTGCCGCCGCCGACATCCATACCGATTTGATCTTTCATGACTTGTTTTAAATCAGTCGAAATTTCGCGGTCAAGCTGATTGCGGGTAACGCGGGTCGGTACGGCAGTACCGGTGACCTTAATTTCATTCAGCTCGGCAGTTTCTGCGGGTTGCAAATTTTCGGCATGAGCGAAGCTTGTTGATAATGCGAGTGTAATGATACTAAGGCGGAATACAGGAGAGGAGACCTTATTCATGATTTTTCCTAAGTAAAAAATTGACTGCTTATTCTAATTATTATAATAATGATTATCAAATTCTTAATAAATATTAATAAATATATTCTGTTTCATTTCAATCTAAAATTAATATGATTTTTATAAAAATCAATTAGTTTATATTTTAGTTAAATTTAGTAAAGATTCTTTGATTGGGAAATGGGTTGAGTCTTACTTTTTCCGAGAGGGAGAGAAGGGATAGCTTGAATATCTGTCAATAAAGAATTTTATCTATCAGTGTTTTATTTAAAAGGCCGTCTGAAAAATATTTTTCAGACGGCCTAAATATTTATGTTTTACAGCAAAGGGCTCATCAGGCGGACGGCATTTTCTACGAGGCCGCGGAGTTTGGAGCGTTGTTGCCATGATTTGATGGCAATATAGCTGCTGTTTTTAAGGTAGCTGCGCTGTAGGTGGCAGATTTGTTTAGTGGTGTCGCGATCGTAGATGGCGAGGCTGATTTCGAGGTTGAGGAAGAAGCTGCGCATGTCCATGTTGACCGTACCGAAGAGGGAGTAGTCTTCGTCAATGGTCATGGTTTTGGCATGTAGAAGACCGCCTTCAAACATGGCGATCTTGACACCGGCTTCCAGCAACATAGGGTAGTAGGCGCGTGAGGCATAGCGCACCATCAGTGAATCGACTTTGGCAGGCAGTATCAGGGTCACTTTGACGCCGCGTTTGGCGGCAACGGTTAACGCCATGAGAAGCGGCTCGTCGGGGACGAAGTAGGGGGTGGTAATTGTGATTTGTTTGGTGGCGGCATAGATGGCGCTGATGATGGTTTCGTAGATGACAAAGCTGCCTTGCTCGGGGGCAGATGGAATGATTTGGGCAACAATATTGCCTTGCTGCATTTTTTCAGGAAGGATTTGGGGCAACAGGCTCTGGGCTTGGTTAAGGTATGTTTGTACGTTTTGGAGGTTTTCATCGGTTTCGACGGCGAGGTCGGCGAAGAAGACGGCAGACAGTTCCAAAACCATAGGCCCTGTGCAGCGCATCATGACATCGACCCATTCTCCGACGCCGGAGTTTTGTTTGAAATAGCGCGGGTCGACAAGGTTGAAGCTGCCGGTGTAACCGATTTTGCTGTCGATAACGAGGATTTTGCGGTGGTTGCGCAGGTCTGTGCGCGTGAATAATGTACGCCAGATGCCGACAGGCAATGAGGTATGTACTTCAACGCCTGCTTGGCGCAGTATCTCTACCCAATCGCTTTCAAAAAAACTCCTGCTGCCGACGGCATCAGCCAGAATGGCGCAGTCAACGCCTCGATCTGCGGCGGCAAGAATTTCATTTAAAATTTCTTCGATGCGGCCCTTGGGCTCGATAATGTAAAAGGCCAGCAGGCAGGAATGGGTTGAGGCGCGTATGTCTGCGAGCATGTTGTCGATGATGGAATTGGTAGTCGAGAGCAGGCTCATGGCGTTGCCTTTGGTGGCACCCAGCCCCGTTCCTTTTTCGGCAACTTTACTGATGCCGTGGTAACGTGATTTGACTTGGTCGGCAATGTCAAGATAGATATCGGCTAGATGGGTGGCGGCAAAGTTACGGTAGAAGCGGTTCATTTCGCCGGTACGTTTGGCGCGGGCCGTGCCGAGACGAGGCTCGCCGATAAGGATGTAGGCGATGGTTCCGAATACGGGGAAAAGGAATAGGATAATCAGCCAGGCAAAGGTTGAGCCGATGTTTTTTTGTTTGTATAACACGCGCAGCATGCAGACGAGTGCGGCGCAGGTGTGGGCGAAGATGAAAATTTCGGTCCAGGTGATGTCTTTTAAAAAATTCATATTCGGTAGCGGGAGTGGATGTGTTTTTAAGTTTGAAGGTGTCAGCTGATAAGCTTCAGATATTAAGTATATAGAAAAACCGCCTGAAAACAAATTTACACGATAATCGTGTTTTTGCTTTCAGACGGCCTTTAGGTCTTGTTTTTCGTCGGTTTTGGGGTGTTAAACCACTAAACAATACAGTCAATGCTGCACCTGTGGGCAGGTCGATCAGTACGAGGGGAAAGAATGCTGTAGAGTCCAAGGTTGTCAGCTCGTGCAACACGGTTAACATAGCAACGGAAACGTGTATACTGAATAAGCAGTTGCTGGCTTGGTTAACTGCCAATCAATGACCTGCTCTAATTTCAATAGTAGGAAACGATCGATGTGTTTGGCAATCATGGCTTGGGCGGTTTGCTGAAAGAAGGTACTCATGAGAAATCCCATAAATGTCTTTGTGGGAATTTAGGGGATTTGGGGGAATTTTGCAAAGGTCTCAAATAATGAAATTAACGAAATATCCTTATAATTCCATAAGAGAGTTAGAAGACTATTTACTAAATACCTATCAAAAATATATTATTCTACGAGAGGAAGGAAAGGAAATTTATCGATGTTTTATTCTTTCTTTTCATAAAGAATTCAATATAGGTATTGGGCTGGCTATTTCCTGTATAAGCGTTCTCCCAAAAGTATTAATATTTGGTGATAAAAATATTTTTATTGGATTTGATTCAGTTGTTTTTTGTATTTCTATACAAAATTTAAGAGTTAATATGCTAAATATAGATGGCATATTTTTTGATATTTATTTATTAGAGAATCAAAAAATTTGTATTATTCATGAGTTGGGTGCAATTATTACAGATAAAAAATTAACAAGAGAGAATTCAGTATTTACCGATATAATATCAGATTGGGAAATAGATAAAGTTAATAAGTTAATTATATTAACAGAGTTAGACTCTGAAAAAATAATTTCTCTAAATTATGATTGAGGATACTTGGTTATTTAAGATATTCTCCTCATTATGCAATGTAGGTTGGCTGAAAACTAGGAAACTGTTTCAGACGACCTTTATTTATCGGCTTGAGCGGCGGCGACACTACCTATGCTAACTCTAATAGACGGCCATTTTATAGGCCAGTTGAAAATAGCCGTTCTATTTTTTCAATAACTCCAAATGAATTAAAAGTTATTTTACAAAGTAGAAATACGATATCCTCTCCAGTAACAGCCATCCCTGGCGGTCAGTTTGTCCGTGTAGTCGATACTGGTAAGAATATTGGTATAACTAGTTTGAAGGAAGGAGGAACATCAACTAGATATATTAAGATATTTACTGACGAAATGGGAAATTTAATCACAACATATCCAGTGAAAGGGCAGTAATTATGCAAAAAAAAAATAATACTTTCTTTAAAAGAAAAAATAGAGGGTATAGGTAATAATGTAGATCATATCTTACTCGCAACTTTAATTCTTAAATGGTTACATGATTATCCTAGTTTAGAGAAAGAATTTTTAGATCACCGTTCAAATATTTCTATATTTATGAATATAGAAATTTTAGATATCTCTAATTATCCAATAAAAAAATCACTAATTAGTTTTTACGATTTAAAAGCTCTTAAACGGCAAATAGATATTTCCATGCAAAGAAATAATCCATATATTTATCAATTGCTACAAAATTTTTTAGAGAATTTATTTATTATTCAAGAACCAGATATGGAATGTAATATTTGCCATGGCACCTATGGTTTTGATTTATGGAAGGAAATCGAGACTAATAGATTAGTTTATTGCTGCAAAACATGTGCATTCTCAGAATATGTTAATGGGGAATTTAGAAATAATGAAAATCACCTTACCATTCCAACAAATGATGATTTGAGTTTATTGAATACATAATTAATAGAATAAGTTATAGAAAACCATGTTTACATTTTTCATCATGAGAAGCTTATGACTGAATTAAATCTTGTTTTAGATAACCTCAACTTGTTGCAAACTAGAAAAGGAGAATAACCATGAATCATGAGCAAGCCGTAGCCCATATGAAACCTAAACTTAACAAGTAGGATGTGTGCAGAACGCACGCATGCGGTTCTCAGGGTTTGAGCCAAGAGGTTGTCTGAAACAACAAATACGGTTTCAGACGACCTTTTACGTTACGCGCTCAATCAAGCGTGATACTGATGGGACAATTCGTGTACGGTATCGACCAAGATTTTGGCGTGTTCCGGATTGGTGTGTTGGTTGATGCCGTGTCCGAGGTTGAATACATGGCCGCTGCCGTTGCCGTAGTCGGCAAGGATGCGTGCGACTTCGGTGCGGATAGATTCCGGTGTGCCAAAGAGGGCGAACGGATCAAAATTGCCTTGCAGGGCAACTTGTTCGCCGACGCGACGGCGGGCTTCGCCGATGTTACAGGTCCAGTCCAAGCCTAATGCATCTGCGCCGATTTCTGCCATGCTTTCCAGCCATAAGCCGCCGCCTTTCGCAAATACGATAACAGGCACGCGGCGGCCTTCGCTTTCGCGTTTGAGTCCGGCAACGATTTGTCGGATGTACTTCAGGCTGAACTCTTTAAACGCTGCATCGCTCAACACGCCGCCCCAAGTGTCGAAAATTTGTACGGCTTGTGCGCCGGCATCAATCTGGGCGTTGAGATAGGCGGTAACGGCTTGGGCATTGGTGTCGAGGATTTTATGCAGCAAATCAGGGCGCGAATACATCATGGTTTTGATGGTGCGGAATTCTTTGCTGCTGCCGCCTTCAACCATGTAGCAGGCGAGTGTGAACGGGCTGCCGGAGAAGCCGATCAGCGGAACTCGGCCGTCCAGTGCTTTACGGATGGAAGTTACGGCATCAAAGACGTATTGCAGTTTTTCCATGTCGGGAACTTGCAGTTTTGCAATGTCGGCTTCGTGTTGCAAGGCGCGTTCAAATTTCGGGCCTTCGCCTTCGGCAAAATACAGGCCCAAACCCATGGCATCGGGAACAGTCAGAATATCGGAAAACAGAATTGCGGCGTCCAGATCAAAACGTTCTAAAGGCTGGATGGTGACTTCGGTCGCCAGCTCGGTGTTTTTGCACAAATCGAGAAAGCTGCCTGCGCGTGCGCGCGTGGCTTTGTATTCAGGCAGATAGCGTCCGGCTTGGCGCATCATCCAGATGGGAGTGTATTCGACAGGCTGTTTGAGCAGGGCGCGGAGGAAAGTGTCGTTTTTCAGAGCAGTCATGATAAATAGGCTTTCTGATTTGGTGTGTTGGACAAAGTTCAGACGGCCTTAGATATGTATTGAGGCCGTCTGAAATGATTAAATAGTTGGTTCTGTTGTAGATTTCATACTATCGCTTAATGCGAAATCAGCACATCAATTTGGTTGAGGAAGGGCTGCCGGATGTTCTTCTTCGGCCACGCTTTCCAAAACCAGATTGCGTTGTTCTTGCGCTTTTTGCGGCTGATCGGTTTCATCAAACACGCGAGCTAAGACCAAATGTGCAGATACACTGGGTTGCAGGGCGATGCTGGCTTCGAGGTAGCCTTGGGCTTTGCCCCAAAGTTTGCGGCCGTAAGCCAGTTGGCCAAGATACATCAACAGCGGTGCATTGTTTGGTTGTTCCTGCAGCCAAGAGTCTGCCAAGTCGATGGCTTTTTGTTGCTCTCGCTCGCTTAGGAAGCGTACGGATTCGACAAATGCTTCCAAGAGCTCAGGCTGGCGGGTTTGCGGATAATGGGTTTTAACCCATTTGACTGCATCGACATACAAACCTAAACGCTCGTATTTTTCGGCAATCGCAACACACAATTCGCCTGATTTCATGCTTTCAGGAATGTGTTTCAAACAAGCTTTCAGACTGCCTGCATCGGTTGCTTCGCTTAAGAGGCGGCGATATGCCCAATTTTGATACTGTTCGGCTTCGTAATCGTTGATGGCGCCGGCTTTGACCAGTTTTTCCACTTTTGCCAAGACATCTGAAGCATCGCTATGATCAAAGGCATAACGTAATTGCAGGCGGACCAGGCGGCTTAAGTTGCTATTGATTTTTGCTGCGGCTTCAAGGTTTTGTGCGGCAGTCGGATAATCGCGGCGGCTCAGCGCAGATTCGGCCAGCAAAAGATGACGGGAAAGCTGTTGTTTTTGTGGCAGGTGTTCGATTTCATGCAGGTAGCGGTCGCGCAATTCGAAGTTTTCCATTTGGTCGGCCGCATGCGCGCCCAACATCAAAGCCAGGGTGCGGTTGTCGCCTGCTTCTTTGTTTTGCAAGACTTTGGCGGCTTCTTGTTCGGCTTTTTCAAAACGGCCTTCAAAATATGCCAAACCTGCGCTGTTCAAAGAGGCAGAAGCCTGACGGCCTTTGCGGGCAATGCCGAAGCGTTGCATACGCGCCGGAATATTTAAGAGGCCGAACACGAATTTAATCAGGAAATACAAGACGAATACGCTCAACAGCAGGCCTAAAACAAAGGCATGCAGATTGATACGCAGCATGGTTTGCTCAACCACGACATACACGTTGCCGGTATAAATGCCGGAAGCCAACGCTAAACCGACGGCGGCGGCAAACAGAATGACAATCCAAACGACGGTTTTCATGCTTGCTCTCCTTTAATTTTGGCAGCAGGCTTGGTTTGGTTTTGTGGTTTGGCAGCTTCGGCGGCCGGTTCTTTTTTGTTTTCAGAGGGCAATGCAGGTGCTTCTAAAGATTGAGGAGCGGAAGCGGCCGCCGGTGCGGAAGTTGTGGTTTGCTCGGTAGTTGCAGCCGGAGCGGAAGCGGTTTTCTCGGCAGCTTGGGTTTGTGCAGCTTCTTCGGTCGTCATTTGTATACGCGAACCTTCTTGATAAGCGCGAACGGCGCTCAAGCTGGCTTTCAGGCTGTCGTCTGAAATCATACGGACATCAAGGGCTTTGAGTTCGGCCAACTCTTTCAGCCATGACTGGGTAGCAGGGGATTTGCTGTCGAAGTATTGCTTCACGGTTGCTTCAACGTTGTTCAAATCGCTTTGATACACTTCGCCGTTGTGTTGCAACAGGGCAATGCGCGCATCCAAAAGGCGCAGGCGCAGGTTTTCACGGATGAAGTAGGTTTGATCGGGTGAAATCAACATGGCGTCGTTGCTGTCCAGATGGCGGACTTCAACCAATCCTTTGAGGGTATTGAGGGATTTTTCCCATGTGTTTTCCCACCAAGTTCCTGAATTGGCGGCTTCGACAGGCGCGGCACTCGGTTTCAATACGCCGTCCAAAACCAAAGGCAGGCCTGAAATACCGGTTTCCAAACGGTCGATACGCAAGGCAGTGGCGGAAATATCGACATAAGGACGGTTTTTTAGCGCGGCCAAATCATTGCTGATGGCTTGTTTGACGGGGATAAGCTCAGGCTGTTCAAAACGGCTTAAGCGGCTGTCGATGTGTTCCAATACGCTGACCGCGCCTTGGAGGTTGCCTGACAGCATCAATTGTTGCGAAGCAGTGTTCAACATGGATTCGGCTTCGTTGACCAGCCAGTTGATACGGCCTTTGAGCAGCTCTTGATAAGCTTTCTGCGTTTGCAGGATTTGATCGCTATTGTTTTTTTGACCGTTGTTCAGGCGGTCTAACTCGGCTTGAATAGCGGTTTGGCGGCTGAGGTTGTCTTTTAAAAGGCTGGCGTTTTCAGACTCGCCCAATGCAGCTTTGTCGATTTTTTGGTTGAATTCGAGCTCTTGGTTTTTTAAAACATTTTGGCCCTGTACAAACAGGAATCCGCTCGCGCCCAAGCTAAGCAGTGCCAAGACGGTTGCACCTGCGGCCAAGGCTTTGCCGCCAGATTGTTTGATGATAACAGGGGCGTTGTTTTGTGGGAGATTGTTGGACTCGGGCATGCTCGCCTCCACTCGCTGAGGTTGGGTAGGTTTGATTTGTTCAGACGGCCTTGTGTTTTCAGAACGTTCAGGCACCGGAGCTGCCGTATTGGCAACTTGTTGGGTATCTTTATTGTCTTCGACTGGGTTCACTGCTTGGCTCCTTTGTGGCATGGATGAAAGTGCAGCGGATAAAGAAGTGACGGTTTCTACATGTTTGGCGCCGACAATGCGAAGTGCATCGGCAATACGCGGATGGTGGGTAAAGTATAGCAAGGATTCGAAGAATCGGGAAAATTGCGGCGGAATCTGATGGAAAAATTCGCGCGCGAGCTCGCCGGATGTGACGTAGGCGGCAGCGATGTCTTCAGTTTTAAAGTTCTGCCAATCGATGGCGTGTGGCCGTCTGAAATAGATTTCGGCAATGTTGATTTGGAAACCCAGTTCGGTCAGTTTGTCTGCTAGAAAATCACGGCCTCTATGGCCTCGAATGATTAGAACTCGGGCGTTGGGTGGCAGGTTTTTCCAAATAGGCATTCTCAAGACGGCTTCGCTGTCGTTACCATCTTCGGGAGAGAAGGCGGGATAGGGGGAGAATTGTGCCAAAGTATGTTGGCTGGTTTGGCCGACGGTAATGTGCGCTCTGGGGCCGTCTGAAAAGTTCAAGTGCGGCGCTGCAGTTTCAATAGTGGTCGGGCTGACCCAAAACACCACATCGGCTTGCTTGAATTGTTCGGGAAGTTTGTTTAGTGTCGAACGGTCTGCCTCTATTTCGATCGGACTCAATACCTGAGCCTGCCAACCGGCTGTATGGCAGGTTTGGATATCTTGCTGTGGACGGTTGGACGGACGGATGATGAGTAGAGTAGGCATAATGTGGGATAAATTATTAAGGTTTAGGCCGCCTGAAAGAAGGGTTTCAGACGGCCTGTTGCTAACGTACGTTATTGATCGACGAATGCGCGCTCAATCAGGTAGTCGCCGCGAACGCCGGTTTTCGGAGAAACGGTCAGTCCGAATTCGTCCAAAACGTTGCAGGTGTCTTTCAACATGGCTGGGCTGCCGCACAGCATAGCGCGGTCGTCTTGCGGATTGATTTTAGGTAGGCCGATGTCTTCAAAGAGTTTGCCGCTGCGCATTAAATCGGTCAGACGGCCTTGATGTACATATTCTTCGCGTGAAACGATCGGGTAGTAAATCAGTTTTTCTTTAACCAAGTCGCCCAAGTATTCGTGTTCGGGCAATTCTTTGGTGAAGCGGTCGTAGTATGCCAAGTCTTTTTTGTAGCGTACGCCGTGAACCAAGATAATTTTTTCGAATTGCTCATAAACATCAGGGTCTTTGGTAATGCTCAAGAAAGGGGCGATACCGGTACCGGTGCTCAAGAGGTAGAGATGTTTGCCCGGATTCAGGTCGCCGGCAACCAGTGTACCGGTCGGTTTTTTACTGATGAGGACATCGTCGCCGACTTTAAGGTGTTGCAGGCGGCTGGTCAATGGGCCGTCTTGTACTTTGATACTGAAAAATTCCAGATGCTCTTCCCAGTTGGCAGAAGCCACGCTGTATGCGCGCATCAGCGGTTTGCCGTCTACCATCAGGCCGACCATGACGAATTGGCCGTTTTCAAAGCGCAAAGACTCGTCACGGGTACAGGTGAAAGTGAAGTAAGCGTCGGTCCAGTGGTGTACGGACAAGACTTTCTGGGTGTTGAATGCTGCCATTGATATTTCCTGTCGGATAAGGCCGTCTGAAAAGAATAGGTAGGGGCGGCCGAGGTTAATAAAAAGAATGGAATATGGTGTTCAGCTACTTGCTTGCCGGTTTGGCTGATTTTTCGCTGAGGCTGTGCAGGTCGGAATAGCGTCCGCCTGCGTTGATCAATTCATGATGAGTGCCTTGTTCGACTACATTGCCTTCGTGCATCACAACGATATTGTCGGCTTTTTCGATGGTTGAAAGTCGGTGGGCAATCACCAATGTGGTACGGTTTTGCATCAGGTTTTCCAATGCGGTTTGTACCAAACGTTCGGATTCATTATCTAATGCGCTGGTGGCTTCGTCCAAAATCAAAATCGGCGCATTTTTCAAAAGCGCACGCGCAATGGCGAGGCGTTGACGTTGGCCGCCGGACAGTTTTAAACCGTTTTCGCCAACTTCAGTGTGCAAACCTTGCGGCATTTTTTGGATAAATTCCCAAGCATTCGCGGCTTTTGCAGCATTGATAATTTCTTCTTCACTGAATTTGTCAGCTTGAGCATAGGCAATGTTTTCAGCAATCGTACCATTAAACAGGACAACGTTTTGGCCGACGAAAGCCATGCGGCTGCGCAGGCTTTCGAGTGTATATTCATTGATGTTGACGCCGCCAATCAAAACCTTGCCTTCATCCGGATTAAGGAAGCGCGGCAACATATTAGCCAAGGTGGTTTTACCGCAGCCTGATGCGCCGACCAATGCGGTAACTTTTCCTTGCGGTACAAGCAGGTTGATGTGGTTCAAGCTGTTGCGTTCGGCTTCAGGATAGCGGTGTACAACATTGCAAAATTCGATATCGCCAGGGTTTGGGCTGAGAATCTGTTTGCCTTCGTTGCTTTCTTCAGGTTGATCCAAAAAGGTGAAGACACTTTCAGCTGCCGCCAAACCGCGTTGCAGGGATTGCATCACGCCGGTCATGCGTTTGATGGGGTCAAACATCATGATCATGCTGGACAAAAACGACATAAAATCGCCTGCACTAAATCCTGAAAGCCCTGCTTGGCGGGCTGCTGCGTAAATAATTGCAGCCAGAGCAACTGAAGCCATTAATTGCGTAATGCCGGTACCGGCAGAGCTGGCGGAAACCTGTTTGAGCAGGTTGCGGCGCACATCGTCGGCAATACGGTTGAAGCGGCGGTTTTCATAATCCTGACCGCCGTAGATTTTTACAACGCGTTCACCATTAATGCTTTCGCCCAAAACCTGCATCAGCTGGCCAAGATAAATTTGGTTGTTGGCAGACAATTTGCGCAAGCGTTTGCTGACCGTTTGGATACATACGGCGACGACCGGCAAAATAATAAAAGTAATCAGGGTCAAACGCCAGTTTAGATAAGTCAGTAAGCCCAACAGGCCGACCACGCTCACACCGTCTTTGGCGATCACGGTAATGACGTTAAATCCTGCATCGGTAATTTGGTTGACGTCGCTTAAAATGCGCGACATCAGACGGCCGCCGGTATTGCTACTGAAATACGAAGTCGGCAGGTGCATCATTTTGTTGAACATTTCACCGCGCAAGCGCTGCACCAAGTGGCTGGACAGATAAGTCGTGCAATATTCATTAATGAAGTTGAACAGGCCGCGAACGAAAAACAGCGCCACAATTGCCAGCGGCAACCATGACATGCTTTTCATGTTTTTATCGACAAAACCTTCATTAATCAAAGGTTTGAGCAAGTAACCGAAAGCCGGCATCGTACCGGCGACAATCAGCATGGCCACTACGGAGACGATAAACATCTTCCAATAGCTTTTTAAATATCCAAGCAAACGCTTGTACAGCTCCCAGTTGGATGTGGCTTGTGTTGTCTGCATATCAATCCAGATTTAGAGCAAACATGCAATTCTAAACGAAAATATCTGTCATTACAATGTTTGCAATTGAAAGTCAAAAGGAGTTGGTATTGTTTTAACGCCTTGATTTTATAATAAGAACGACTGTGATGAGGTAGGATTGGCAATAATGTTATCCACTTCTCAAGTACCAGTCGCGGCCGTCTGAAAAAGTTTCAGACGGCCTTTTTAGTCGTCAAAGACAACCGGTTAAGCCAAAGCTTCCTTAATGATGTCTTTTACTGTCGTTGCGTTATTAGGGACAACACGGACACGTTGCGGCAGGTTTTCCAAGCCTTCCAATGCGGCAGGGCGGGGGATGGAAACTTCGCCGACGGCTTCATGGATGGTGGCTTCAAATTTGGCAGCCAATGCGGTTTCGAGGCAGACAATGGTTTCGCCGGTTTCGCGTACTTCACGCGCTACTTTGACACCATCGGCTGTATGCGGATCAATCAATTCACGGTCTTGTTTGTAAACCTGTTTGATGGTGGCAAGGCGGTTGGCATGGGTCGATTTGCCGGAAACAAAGCCATATTGTTGATGTACTTTGTTTAAGACAAATTCCAAATTGAAACCTTTGCCGGAGCCTACTTCAGCCCATAAGGTTTTGATTTCGTCTGCATCGCGGTCCATCAGGTCAAATACAAAACGCTCGAAGTTGGAGGCTTTGGAAATATCCATAGACGGGCTGGAAGTAACGTGGGTGTGTTCGCTGTTGCGCGGGCGGTATGCGCCGGTTTTGAAAAATTCGTCCAATACGTCGTTTTCATTGGTGGCGACAATCAAGCGGTGAATAGGCAGGCCCATTTGACGAGCGATATGTCCGGCACAGACATTGCCGAAGTTGCCGCTTGGCACGCAGAAGCTGACTTTTTCGTCATTGCTCGAAGTGGCATTGAAATAACCGGCGAAGTAGTACACGGCTTGGGCGACGATACGGCCCCAGTTGATGGAGTTGACAGTGCCGATGTGGTATTTGGCTTTGAATTCGGCATCGTTTTGTACGGCTTTGACAATGTCTTGGCAGTCGTCAAACATGCCTTCAACGGCGATGTTGTGGATGTTGGCATCTTGCAGGCTGAACATTTGCGCGCGTTGGAATGCGCTCATTTTGCCTTCCGGAGACAGCATGAAGACATTGACGCCTTTTTTACCGCGCAGGGCATATTCGGCGGCAGAGCCGGTGTCGCCGCTGGTGGCACCCAAGATATTGAGTTCTTTGCCTTCTTTGTTCAATACATATTCAAACGCATTGCCCAAGAATTGCATGGCCATGTCTTTGAATGCCAAAGTCGGGCCATTGGAGAGGGCTTGAATTTTGATGCCGTCTGAAAGTGTACGCACCGGAGTAATGGCTTTGGTACCGAATACTTCTTCGGTGTAGGTGCGGTTGATGATGTCGCGTAAATCATCAGCAGGGATGTCGGTGGCAAACAGGCTCATGACTTCAAACGCCAGCTCAGGATAGCTGAGTGTGCGCCATTGGTCTAAGGTAGCACGGTCGATTTGAGGGTATTGCTCAGGTAGCATCAAACCGCCGTCAGGAGCCAAGCCCATCAATAAAACTTCGCTGAATTGCTTGCGTGCGGTTGCACCGCGGGTGCTGATGTATTTCATGATTTCTTCTCTATAAAAACAAAAATATTGCCGGTCAAAACAGGAAACCCGCCTGCGAACCATCCCGCAAGCCGCCCTATCCTGACCTTAATCCACTATAAACTTTCAGACAACCCCGATACACAGAGGTCATCTGAAAAACATTATCTATACAAACGCTTGAAACAAGCATTGACGGTTTTCACCGTTACCGACGCAATCGCCCGATCGCGCGAAGAAGGATTCAAAACATCCATCAACTCTTGCGCGGACACCTGATTCGGCGCCTCCTCGCTCGCGCAGCCGCAGATTTTGTCTTCCCACTCGCGCTGCTTGTCCGCGCTCATCGTCAGCGCGACCAAACGCCACTCATTGCGCTTGTTCAACTCCGAACGGCATTGATGATCGACCGCCATTTTCACCACGCTGCCGCCGATACCCGTACCGCCGCCCAAACCGCCGAACGCAGAATCAGAATCATAAGCGCAACCGCCTAACAACACCGCCACAGAAGCAACGGCAACAATCTTTTTTATATTCATAGCCATCCCTTGCCGCAAGGTCGTCTGAAACGCCCCGCATAATATTTAAACAGGTGCGTATTATACCGTAAGCAGTGTGAGATGGGGGATTGGGGAAAGTCGGGGTATAATCCGTCTTTTTTGGGAAAATAGAGGATTGATCAATGGATAACTCAAACGAAAACACGCAAAACCCTAAAGAGAATCAAAACAAAATGACTGATGAAGGTATTCAAGAGCATTCAGTTGAAAATAAACAGCCTGCACAACAAAGAACACAAACAATTGACTATTTTGAAATCTTCAGCAAAATTTCCAGAATATCGACAGTATTAGGGATACTATTCGGGGGATCTGTTATATATATCTATCTCTTAAAGATTGACCAATTAAGTATTCTTCCTGAAGTAATAAGCAATCCCTCTAACTTGATAGCTGCGATTACAATTTTCATACCTATTTTTATTATTATAATTTTGTTGTACTATCTTTCATTACATTTGCTTTTAATATTATTTCCATTCATTAGAAAATTACTTCTTACAATACAGAACTATAGAAACTCAAAATCTCCTAAGGAAAATAACTCTAATGATAACTCTAATGAAATTATTCTGGGATTATTTTATATATTAATTATCTTATCTATCAATTTTTGGTTACTTCCTAAATTCCTCAAATCTTTTTTAGAATATTTATTTCCAAAAATAGATGGGAATATATATATTTTATTTATACCTCTATTTTTTTTAATAATAGGAAATTTTCTCCGCAACAAGCTTTTTGAAAATTCAAACCTCAAAGAATTTATTATTAATATACTCACGATACTTGCTATAGTTATGAATATACTTATATTAGCTTTGCCAGATAAAACAAGAATCTTAAACTTTACCCATGCCATTGAAATTCCTAGAAACTCCTCATGGTACTTATTGCATAATAACTTCCAACAAAACAACGGTTCTCAGGAAACTAACGGCATTGATAAAAATGACTTAATAAAATTAAAACAAAATTTCAAATGTTCTATTCTTTCAGAAGAAGAAAAAACGGAAAAAAACATTGAATGTTCTTCGATTCCCGAACAACGCAACAACGCTCTATACGGCTATATGGCGTGGAATTTGGGGGACACCAAGGTTTTCTGCCCACCGACTACTGATAATACTAAAATCGATGACATTGAAGAATGGAAAATACCAGCTGAAAAATTAGGTAAGGAATGTATCGTCATCAGCGGAAAAGCTCTGCAAATTATGCCAAAAGGTTATATCAGTACCAATATTGATGGCATTGACGACGGTAATCCTGAGAATACCGGTCATGACGATCCTGCAATTGATATTAATACGGACGTTAGATTCAAAAATGACCTTAACGCCCAATCCAATGCCGGCTTGAATAATTTCAATGTTCAACCTGTCCTGCCGATACAATCCAATGCAAAAAATATGTCAATCCAGATTAATTACGGCAGCTGTAATCATGATTCGCCAAGAAACAAGGATGGTCATCCTGATATAGGATACACGGACAAGAAAATCTGCCAGTAAGTTATGGTAGAGCCATGCCGTCATTCCCGCGCAGGCGGGAATCCATCTTTGAGGATAGGTAAAGTCATAAAAATCAATCAACTGAAATTCAAAAACGGATTCCCGCCTGCGCGGGAATGACGGTTGTGGTGTTCCCTGTCTTTATTGTTCTCTTTGCCATCCGTCCGTTTTCAGACGACCTGCTATAATCCACGTCGTCTGAAAACCCTCTTTCACGGAAACTGCCATGTCTGACCTTTTTATCCGCCAACCCGATGCGCCACTTGCCGAACGTCTGCGCCCGCATTCTTTAGACGATGTCATTGGGCAGCAGCACTTAATCGGCGAAGGCAAACCTTTGCGCGTGGCGGTTGAGGGAGGAAAACCGCATTCTATGTTGCTGTGGGGGCCGCCGGGCGTGGGCAAAACGACGTTGGCGCGGATTTTAGCGCAGAGTTTCAATGCCCAGTTTTTGCCTGTTTCCGCCGTATTCTCCGGCGTGAAGGACATACGCGAGGCAATCGATAAAGCCGAAATCGCTTTGCAGCAAGGGCGCGCGACAATTTTGTTTGTTGACGAGGTACACCGCTTCAACAAAGCGCAACAGGACGCATTTTTGCCTTATGTCGAAAGTGGCCTATTAACCTTTATCGGCGCCACCACGGAAAACCCGTCATTTGAAGTCAATCCGGCATTGCTCAGCAGAGCGCCGGTGTATGTTTTGCAATCCTTGTCTTCAGACGACCTCAAGAAACTGATTGCCAAAGTGTTGGCGTTGCCCGAATACCGGGATTTCACGGTTGAAGCCGATGCGCATGAGCTGCTCGTCAATACCGCCGACGGCGATGCGCGCAGATTGTTGAATTTATTAGAACAACTTTTACGCGCTGCCGATACACGTCGTCTGAAAACCTTAACCGCCGAATTTCTCGCCGACAGCTTGGGCGCGCAAATCCGCCGTTTCGACAAAGGCGGCGAGAGTTTCTACAACCAAATCTCCGCCCTGCACAAATCCGTGCGCGGCTCGCATCCGAATGCCGCGCTGTATTGGTTTTGCCGTATGCTCGACGGCGGCACCGACCCGCGCTACCTCGCCCGCCGCATCGTGCGCATGGCGTGGGAGGACATTGGGCTTGCCGACCCGCGCGCCTTCCAAATCGCCAACGATGCCGCCGCCACCTTCGAACGTTTAGGCTCACCCGAAGGCGAACTCGCGCTGGCGCAAGCCGTGCTGTACCTTGCCGCCGCCGCTAAATCCAACGCGGGCTACAAGGCATACAACCAAATGCGCCGCTTCGTCAAAGAAAACGCCAGCAACGAAGTACCCGTCCACCTGCGCAACGCCCCGACCAAATTGATGAAGGAATTAGGCTACGGACGCGAATACCGCTACGCCCACGACGAACCGAACGCCTACGCCGCCGGCGAAAGCTATATGCCCGACGGCTTGGATGAACCTGATTTCTATCAACCCGTTCCGCGCGGACTGGAAATCAAAATTGGCGAAAAGCTGAAATGGTTGAAATCCTTGGATGAAGATGCGCTGGATGATTAAAACAGTAAATGTGTCTCAAGTTTCAGACGGCCTTTGGCTATTTTGAGCGTGATAAATTGTTTAATATTGGCATTATATCTTTAATTTCGCTATAATTTTGTCATCCTATTTTCTTGCCGAATAATCGAATACATAAAAAATCGCGGCTGCTGAACCCGATTTCCGAAACAAAATTAGAAAGCAGATAATGGACAGTTTAGATCAAGGTCGTAGCCGTGCATGGCGACGACATCAAGAGCAACGCCCTAGTCATCGTGTACATGGCAAAAATCCTTTGAAATATAAACCCGAAAAAAAGTGGGATTTGATGTATCTCCGCAGCAATAAAATCAAACGTGCACAAAAACTGGGTTTTATTTATCCGTTCAGACAGCATGAATTTGATGCTGAATGGTTTGATTAACTCAAAAGATACATTTTCGATTCAATCGAGATGGTTTTCACAAGGCGGATACTTTCCGCCTTTTTTAATTTTTATGAATGCACTTTTTATTTGTAGTCGTAACCAATGGCGCAGTCCTACCGCTGAAACCGTATTTCGACGTTATCCAAATGTACAGGCACGTTCTGCAGGGACCAGCCCCAATGCGCGGTATACTGTTTCCATAGATGATATTGCATGGGCGGATAAGATTTTCGTAATGGAACAAAAACATAAGAGCCGTCTGCTGGCACAGTTTCCCCGTGCTTTGCAATATAAGGAAATGATTGTTTTAGATATTCCTGATGATTACAGATACATGGATGAAGAGTTGATAGAAATATTGAAGGAAAGTGTCGTGCCTTATCTGTCTAGATAATGAGGTTTTCCTCAAGATTATCTGAAAAAAATATGACTTACTTCTAAGTAAAATTTATTCCAAAACATCATTTACTTCACGCATCACTGACAAATAAAACGCAAATCTAAAATCAAATTGAATTTTTCAGATGGCCTTTGCTGTTTGAATATTTTTAACCTATACCATACACACACTTTTTCATGAATATTTTTGAAGCCTTACTATTATTGTGCCTGCTGATTGTCATTAGCGCGTTTGTGTCCTGTTCCGAACTAGCGCTTGCTTCGGCACGCAAAATCAAATTGCAGGTCATGGCGAAAGACGGCGGCGATACGCGCGCGCTTGACGTAATCAATATGCAGCAGCAGCCAGGCAGTTTTATTACTGTCGTCCAAATCGGTTTGAACGCCGTCGCCATTCTTGCCGGTATTGTCGGCGAGGCAGCAATACGTCCTTATTTTGGCAAACTTTTGGAGAACGCAGGCAGTTGGGGCAGCACAGTTGCCTCTTTGCTGACTTTCTCGCTGGTTACAGGCAGCTTTATTTTAATTGCCGACCTGATGCCCAAGCGTATGGCAATGACCCATCCCGAAGCGGTGGCGGTACGCATTGTGCGTCCGATGATGTTTTTGATTTTTATATTAAAACCCCTTGTCTGGGTTTTTGACGGGTTGGCAAACGCAATATTCAAACTCTTCAAAATTTCAACCGTCCGCCAGGAGCAGCTGACCTCGGAAGATATTTATGCCGTCGTTGATGCCGGCGCGCAGGCTGGTGTATTGAAAGAACAAGAACACTATCTGATTGAAAACATTTTCGATATGCAGGAGCGCACGGTCACTTCTACCATGAGTACGCGCGAATATATCGCCTATTTTGACAAACACGACGACAGCGATACCGTGTTGGAAATGATGTCGGACAAACCGCACAATAAATTCCTCGTATGTGACGGGGACTTGGAACGCGTCATCGGCTATATCGAATCGCATACGCTGCTGACCTTGTTTTTAAAAGAAAAAGATGTCCGTCTGACCGACAAGCGTGTATTGCGTAAAGCCTTGTTTATCCCCGACACGCTGTCGCTTTATGATGTATTGGAGACCTTCAAAACTTCCGGCGAAGACTTCGCCGTAGTAGTGAACGAATACGCGCTGGTGGTTGGCGTGGTAACGCTGAAAGATGTGATGAGCATTGTTATGGGCGAGCTGGTTAATACCGAAGAAGAGCCGCAAATCATCCGCCGTACCGAAGATACATGGTTGGTGGACGGTGCTACGCCGCTTACCGATGTTATGCGCGCATTGGATATTGAAGAGTTTCCCAATTCGGAAAACTACGAAACCATCGCCGGCTTTATGATGTATTCCCTGCGAAAAATCCCGAAACGCACGGATTTTCTGGTTTATGCCGGTTATAAGTTTGAAATCATCGATACCGAAAATTTGAAAATAGACCAACTTTTGGTTTCTAAACAAGGAAATATGGCGGGGAAAATATAACAAGTCGCTGGGAAGACTTGAAAAGAAAATTAAAAAATGAATAAAAAGGAAAAAATATTATGACGACAACCGAACCTCAAAAATACGCCCGCAGCCTGCATGCGCCCATCAGCCTCGGCACGACTTCAGACGACCGCTTTATGCCGCGCGGCTTTCTTTCATATTTTGCCGAGCTGCCGAAATTGGTTTTAACCGAAAAATTAGATGGGCAAAACAACTGCTTTGCCGCGCACGGCCTCTATGCCCGTAGTCATGCTGCGCCTACCCAGCATCCGTGGGATAAACCTTTGCTGCAACGATGGCAGCAAATCAAAGATGATTTAGGCGATCTGGAACTTTTTGGCGAGAATATGTATGGCATTCATTCGATTGCCTATTCACAACTGGAAAGCTATTTTTACCTGTTTGCAGTCCGACGCGGCGGACATTGGCTTTCATGGGAAGAGGTTAAATTTTATGCGCAGCTGTTTGATTTTCCGACTGCACCAGAAATCTCCATCGTCCAGCCGCTTGCAGATTTCACTCAAAAATACGCCAATGAAGATATTGCTTTAGCGCAATGGCTTGCTGCTAATTTGGGAGAGCTGTGGACGGACAGCGTACAAACTGCCGGCAAGCTTGGCGGCTACGATCCGAACACAGGAGCGGCATGTAGTGAAGGTTTCGTTATCCGTAATGCAACTGATTTTGCCACCAACAACGGCAACCTGCCTGTTCAATCCAATGAATTCGACAATCTTTTCAAATTGGTACGAGCCAAACACGTTAAAACCGACGTTCATTGGACGAAAACTTGGAAGCCTGCCCGTCTTATTGATTACGACAAATACCATTGGCAAAGCTGGCAGTTTCAGACGGCCTGAAGTCCAATTATCCAATAATAAGAAAGACAATTATGTGGACATTCCCATATTACATACCCGGTCAACTTCCTGATTGGCAAGCATTAGAACGTCGTTTCAGCTGGTTTGCCGATATGAAGGACGTTCCTCAAGATCCTGAATGGCATGCCGAAGGCGATGTATTTACGCATACCAAAATGGTGTGCGAAGCCCTTTTAAAACTGCCCGAGTTTCAAGCGCTTGATGAGCAGGAGCAGCATATTCTGTTTGCTGCCGCCATGCTGCATGATGTGGAAAAACGCAGTACGACCAAGCGTGAAATAGAAAACGGCAAAGAGCGTATTGTTTCGCCGCATCACGCAAAAAAAGGCGAGCATACCGCCCGTACTTTACTGTATACCGAACTTGCCGCTCCGTTTGCCGTAAGAGAATCAATCGCCAAACTCGTGCGCTTACACGGATTGCCCTTATGGGCGATTAATAAGCCTAATCCTGATCGAGCTGTCATAGCGGCCAGTTTGCAGGTCAATACTGCGCATCTTGCCATGCTGGCTAAAGCCGATGTTCTGGGTCGTATATGTTGCGACCAACAGGATATTTTGCTGCGCATTGATTTGTTTCGTGAACTCTGTGAAGAAAATGCTTGTTGGGGCAAGGCACGTACTTTTGCCAGCTACTACGGACGCTATCTCTATCTTAACGGCCGTAGCGAAATGCCGGATTATCAGCCATTTGATGATCAGACCTTTGATGTGTATGCCATGTGTGCCATAGCAGGTAGCGGCAAAGATAGTTACATCAGGCAATATCTTGCCCATCTGCCTATGCTGTCACTGGATGAGATTCGCCGTGAGCGTAAACTCAATCCCGCAGATTCCAAACATACCGCCGAAGCAGTGCGTTTGGGTAAAGAGCAGGCAAAAGAATACCTGCGTGCCCGTACGTCATTTGTCTTTAATGCGACCAATCTTAACCGCGACCTGCGCAGCAAATGGCTGCCGATGTTTACCGATTACGGCGCACGCGTGCATCTCATTTATTTGGAGGTGCCTTACACGCAATTACTATCGCAAAACCGTAACCGCGAACATTCTGTGCCGAATGATGTGTTGCACCGCATGATAGAAAAGCTGGAAATCCCTGATTACAGTGAAGCACATACAGTGGATTTTGTGGTTTCTTCTTAACAGGTAAAAGGCTTGTAATCAGGCCGTCTGAAAATCAAATAATCAAAAAAGAAAACCGGATTTCCATCAACTGGGAATCCGGTTTTTTTATTTTTAACTTAGAATGTCAGTCTTACACCGGCGCGGACAGAGCGGCCCGGCAATGGTGCGATATATTTGAGCATGGAGTTTTGCGGTCTTGCGGTACGGTTGGCAAGGTTGCGTGCATCGAGGAACCATTCGGCTGTCGATTTTCCATGTTTGGTGGTATGGCTCATGTACATATCCCACATGGTATAGCCGCCTAAAACAGGCTCTTTGTAGTTAGCAGCCATGTTTCCTGTATGTTTGGCTGGGCGGTAGCGTGTCAGGCTGGTGCCCAGTTGCCAGTTGCCTTTATTCCATGTCAGGCCCGCGCCGTAGCGGGATACGGGCATATTGGGCATGTAATAACCGTTGTTGCGGACACGGTTACCATTGCCTAATGTGCTGTTGCGCTCGTCGTCCAAATCAGCGCGGTTGTGTACGAAATCGCCGAACAGGCGGGCTTCCAATGTGCCGTATTTATTCAGGTCAAACCATTGGTTTACCTCCAATTCCACGCCGTGAAGCTGGGTATCGCCGGAGCGCCAGTATTTGGTTGGCAGGCGTTGGCCGCCGTCATGTGCGGCATCTACGAGGAAGGTGTAGTCTTTAAATTGGGTTTTATACCAGCTTGCACGGAAGTGGCCGTCTTTCCAACCGATTTCGCCGTTTACTTCCCAAGTCCCTGCTGTTTCCGGACGTAGGACACCGACTCCCCAGTGTGATTCTGAAGCCATCAGGGCATAGTGATCGCCACCTGCATACAACTCGTTGACTTCAGGGGCGCGTTGTGAACGGCTGTATCGTGCGCCCAGTTTTAAGAAGTCAAATAAATCTACACCTAAGCCTGCATGATAGTGGTTTAAGCTGTATTTCAGACGGCCTCTCTCTTCCAATCCTTTAACGGTCGAGCTGTTGCGTCCAGGTTTGTAATCGCCGATGTCGACCGAGTGACGGACTTCGCCATGTCGCCAACCCAAAGATGCATTCCAGTTTTTCCACTTGAAGTTTTCCAAAGCGAAAATGCCGTATTCTTTGCTGTCGGTATCGGGCAGGTAGGCATAGTTTCCGGTGCGTTTGCCGTTGATGCCTGAAGATTCGGTGCTGCGCTGTTTCCAATCTGCGCCCAATGTACCTTTCAACCAAGAACCAGCTTTGTGGTTGAACTCCAAACGGCTTTGGAAAGTTTTGCTGTCCAAAGTTTGCATTTTGGTGTCGCCCAAGTATTCGGATGTTGGGTTTTGTGTATAGGCGGCTTGGAATTTGATGTTTTCAATCCATGGCGTCAATGGACGGTACATGGCTTCTGCCTGCCAACGGGTTTGTTGGGCGCGTACGGAAGCGTATTCGCGTACCGGTGCTTTGCGGGTACCGCCGTGGTGGTGGCCTGATTCGGCAAAATTGTAATAGCCAAAGCCTGCAATACCGGATTTGCTCAAGAAGCGGCTGACGGATAAGCCTGCATAGCTGCGTTCACCGATATGGCTCAAGCCGAAAGCAAAGTTTTGATTGCTCAGATGGCTGTTTTTCAGACGGCCTTTTTCAACAGGCATATCGTCTTTCATGGCATTGATGACTTTATTTCTAAAGTTTGGACTGCCGTCATAAAGCGGATTTTCTACCCAATTGCCCCAAAACGGTTTGTTTAATTTGTACAATTCAGATTCATCAGGTTCCGAGCCGTCGTTATAGCGTTTCCATTGTTCAATGAAAGCCGGAATGTCTTTCGCGACATAACGGTAATAGCCTTTGTTTAAGGTTTCGGTAATGTTGGGCGTAACCTGACATGCCCACATCAGGCGAGAACTATAAATATTGGCATGATCGTAACAGGCGGCCGGTTTGGAATTGCCCGGAATACGGTAATCATTGGCATGAGTGTCTGCCCCCGATAAATGCCAAGCCACATTGCCGACCTTGCCGTTTAATTTGAACGCTGCGACACGCGGCGTATTGTAGCCACCGCTGACTTCGACTTTGCCGTTTAAATCTTTTTCAGGCAGTTCTGTGGCAATCACGCCGGTATCAACATCAACTGCGCCGCCAATCGCATTGCCGCCATACAAGACTGCTGCCGATGATTTTAAAACGGTAATCTTTTCCGCCATGAACAGATTGACCATCAGCGGTAAGTCAGGGCTGACAGAAGCGGCATCCGAAATACCCAAACCATTTTCACTGACATATACGCGCGAGCCGCTCAAGCTACGGATTTGCGGTACGCCGGTATTGGGGCCGTAAGCATTGTTTTGAACGCCGGAGACTTGTTCCACAGTCTGTCCGAGCGATACGGCGCGCTTTGTTTTTAAATCGTTTGTAGTTAAAACTTCTCCATCTCTTAGGTAGTCTTTTGCGCCAGGCTGCAAACGCCAGTTACTTGAAGGCGCATTACCGACAACTTTGACTTCAGGTATATCTACTTGAGGAAGTTCTTCCGCAAATGACTGGCCTGAGAAAACAGTCAAAATGGCACATAACATTTTATTTTTGTTACATAAAAATTGTTGTTTCACCGCTTATCCTTTATTGATATCACATTACGAAAGGCGTCATGATATATCTTTTCTACGGTAATTATCATGAATAAACATGTCTATTTTAATTATTTTTGATTATTATCAATAATTATAAATATTTGTAAAATTCAGTATAGACTAGCTATTAATAATTAGTTATAAAATATTAAAAGGCCGTCTGAAACAATCCAATGTTTCAGACGGCCTTTTTATGGAATCAGAAATTACTAGAGCTAAGACTGAGACCTTTATTCGCAGCTCAAGTTTTTTGTTTTTTCGGCGAATGTATCCATGGCAATTTGGCACATGCGTTCACGTTGGCCTACGTCGGCGGCGGGCAGGATTTGGCGCAGGTATTTTGTGTTGTCACGTTGGAACGATGCTTTATCGCCTGCTTTTTGGTAACACGCATCTGCTCGGGTAAAGTATTGCTGGCAGATTTTCGGCAATTCTTCAAAGGACAAGGGTTTGCTTTTGTGCATGCCGTGCGCGGAGACGGATAGGGAGGAAAGGGCGCACAGCGCGATGATTAAGGTTTGGGAAATGGTTTTCATGGTAAGCCTATTTATTGAAGTGGTGTTTAAATCAATTGTTCGCCCCAATGCAGCTTTTGGCGCAGGGTTTTGAAGTATTGGTAATCGGTGGGATGGAGGACACGCAAGGGGTTGTGATAGCGGCGGATGATGATGCGGTCGAAGTTTTGCACGTCGATATGGGATTGTCCGTCAAAATGTGCGCGTGCGTCGCCGCTTTTGGTAATGAGAATTTCGATCACGCTGGTGTCGGGGATGGCAATCGGACGGTTGGTCATGGATTGCGGGCAGATAGGCACAAGCGTGAAGGCGTGCAGACCGGCCTGCATGATGGGGCCGCCGGCGGCAAGCGCGTATGCGGTCGAACCTGTCGGCGTGGAAATAATCAGGCCGTCCGAACGTTGGGTATAGACAAATTCTCGATTGATAAATACTTCAAATTCAATCATTTGGCCTGCGCCGCCACGGGACAGTACGGTGTCGTTGAGGGCGAGGGCGCGTTCGATGGTTTCGCCGTCACGAATGATACTGGCTTCGATGAGGATGCGCTCTTCGGGCAGATATTTTCCTTCCAGTACGGGGCGGATGCCCTCAACCATGGTGTCGCGTGAGATTTGGGTAAGAAAACCCAAGTGGCCTTGATTGATGCCGATAATGGGAACGGCGCGCGGGGCGACTTCGCGGGCGGCGGAGAGGAAAGTGCCGTCGCCGCCGAGTACAACGACGAGGTCGCAATATTTGCCCAGCTGGGCTTTGTTTACGGTTTCGCAGTAGGCGGAATCTTGGATATAGACGCAGTGTTCTTCTACGCTCAATTCATCCAGATAGATGGTGAAGCCGTTTTCGCGCAGAAAAGAAACCAATGTGTGGACGGTATCTTGAATCTCGGGCGTATTGGGACGTGTAACGATACCGATGTTTTTAAATGGGCTTTTCATGGTAGTAGGCCGTCTGAAATTAAGTGTCTAATCTATCCAGATATCGCGCTCGAGGCGGTCGAGGCGTTCGTTTAGGCGGGCAACGTCGTCACGCAGTTTGTCCACTTCTTCCAACCATGCGGCAAGCGTGGCTTGGTCGATAACAGGGGACTCGGGTTCGCGTGAAAAGTCGCTGATTTGCTCGGCAATGCTTTTGCCGATTTTTTTCATGGTACGGCCGATGTCGCCTGCGCGCGAGCTGATGTTTTCTGCGGCCACATGACCGAATACACGCGCCAAATCTTCGCTCGGATAATAGCGCAGTCCACCCAAAATAGGAAGGACGGACATACCCAATACCAAGTCGCCTTCGAGGCTGATGTCGCCCACGCCGGGCTGGCCGCCTTGGAGGATTTTTTGGATGGCGCTGTTGTGGAATGTGATGTTGGTGTCGGCGGTTTCGTGTGCGGTTTCAAGAAAACCTTGTTCGCTGATGCGTCCGGTCAGTCTGAAACCGGTCAGGCTGATGCAGATGATGCTGCCTGCAAATTCAGACAGCTCGCGCTGTTGCTCTGGATTTTGCTGTATCAGGTGGTTGATAAGGGGAAATAGGGCGGACATGGTTTACTCTAAATGCCGTCTGAAACGGATTAATGGGTTGAGTCGCAATTTTACAGGCTTAGCCCGTCTGCGCAAACGGTATTTACAATTTTGCCGTTGCTTTTGTCATCAACGATGAAATCAGGAGCCGGCAGGCCGAGTTTGGCCGCTTCGGCAGTATAAAATTCGGCCCGGCTTGGGTGGAGGGGTTCGACAATATTGCGGATGCGTTTGCCGTCTGCTTGGCAGGCCGTCTGAAAAAGGACTTGGACGGCAAGATCCTTATGAAGAATATTGATGGGTCGATTGCCGCCTTGAATGCGTGTTTTTTGAACCAGCTTGGTAACGGGATGACGTTCGGCAGAATAAAGTCCGCCCAGTCGCAGTATGTCGATATGGGGGACGGCGCTTTTCAGCAAGGCTTGCTCGATTGTGAGGATTTGACGGGCGGATTCGGTTTGCGGATCGGGAGGTGTAGTTTCATCGCATATGCGTGCTTGGTCGCCATACACGCTGGTGCTGCTGGTAAAGATGATGTGTTGTACCTTAGATTGCTCGGCAAGTTGAATCCATTTTTTCAGGGTATCGGCGTAATGGTTTAATGACGAAGGCGGAAGCAGGCAAAACCATGTCGGCTTGTTGATATGGTTTTGCCACAAGGCCGAACTGTGAAAAATATCGTCTTGATTCAAATCGATGATGTCGAGTTCAATCGGCAGATTGATGTCGTCAGAGGTCAGGTTGCGTTTGACGGCGGCTACCTGACTGCCTTGCTCATAAAATTTTTGCGCCAGCGGCAGGCCGAGATAGCCTAAGCCGAGAATGGAAATATCGGGAAGGTGCATAAATAAAGCATCCGAAAATTAACAGGCCGTCTGAAAATAGCTTTAACTTGGTTAAAGCCACGTTTTCAGACGGCCTTTGTATGGAAAAATTAATGGTTGCTGCCGATTTTTTGGTCGAATTCGGCACGATGTTCCGGCAGGAGGTAAGGGCGCAACAGGCTGAGTGTGCGGCTGATGCCCCGTACTTTGGAATCTTCGGTCAACTTGGCGCGGCCGCGCAGGGAGCTGTCAAAGTCGAACCAGTATTTCGTTACCATCCACATATTGACGGCGAGGTCGTTCATCGCGGTTTGGTCTGCGCTGATGATGTTCAGACCGTTGAGCTGGGTCAGCAGGTTGACCAACAGCGGGGACACTTTGGCTTGGGTAAAGGTATTGTGTTCACCCAATAATTCGGCACTGCGGGCAAGCAGGGTGTTCACATCGCTGAAAAGGAAACGGTATTCCCACATCACATCATAAATACCGGCCATGTAGTTGATGGAGTCTTCCACATTAGACGGCAATACGGCTTCGTTAAGGTAGACAAGCAGGGCTTCGCTGTAACGCTTAAACAATTGGACGATGATTTCGTCTTTGTTGCGGAAGTGGTAGTAGAGGTTGCCCGGGCTGATGCCTAAGTGGGCGGCAATGTGGTTGGTGCTGATATTGCGCTCGCCTTCTTCGTTGAATAAGGCGAGGCTGGCATTGATGATTCGTGTGTAAGTGTTGACTTTAGCAATGCGCGGCATGGGATACACTCCTTTGTTTTATAGGCTGTATGAAGTCGGCAGCCAGTTGGGTTCTGCGTGTAATTCTACCTGAAATTGAGTAAATACTGTATTACAAACATATTGTGCCAGCTGGTGGACATCTTGCGCGGATGCGTTGTTTTTATTCACCAAAACCAAAGCCTGCCTGTTATGCACGGCCGCACCGCCGATCTGATGGCCTTTCAGACGGCATTGGTCAATCAGCCAGCCGGCCGCGAGTTTGACCGAACCGTCAGGCTGCGGATAGCGTGGCATATTGGGGTATTGCTGCAACAAATCGGCAGCTTTTTCAGCGCTGACAACAGGGTTTTTAAAGAAACTTCCGACATTACCAAGCACGTTAGGATTAGGCAGTTTACTGTTGCGGATTGCACACACTGCGTCGGAAACATCTTTGGCTGTCGCCTCTCGGCCTTGGCTCAGTTCGGTAACTGCTGCGGCCAAATCGCCATAGCCCAAGTTCGGCACAAAATGCTCTTTCAACGCAAAGACAACTGAAACAATCACATAACGTCCTTTGCCTTCCTGTTTGAACAGGCTTTCACGATAGGCAAAGTCACAGTCGGCATTGGAAAGCTCGACAAAGGTTTCTGTATCCAAATCAAAGCAGCGTACGCTATGGATAACATCTTTCGCTTCAACACCATATGCACCGATATTTTGTACCGGAGACGCGCCGACCGTACCCGGAATCAGGCTGAGGTTTTCCAACCCGCTTAAACCCAGTCCAACCGTATGCAAAACAAAATCATGCCAAATTTCCCCGGCCTGAGCCTCGATATAAACCAGGCCGTCTGAACGCTCAATTTCGCGTATTCCCTTGTTTTCCATATGCACAACCAGACCGGCATAGTCTTCCATCAAAAGGATATTGCTGCCGCCGCCGAGCCATAAAACAGTATCTCGGTCGAACTCGGGCAGCCGGACGATATCGCGCAACTCGTCGGCGTGTTTGAGTGCAACAAATGCTTGGGCTTGGGCTTTCAGGCCGAAAGTGTTGTAAGGGGTAAGGTCGGTTTGGTATTGGATGGGTTGCATGATGATTTGTGATTTTGTGGATTCAGGTCATCTGAAAACTTACTATTTAACAATTACGATAGGTAATGGGGTTTTGGGGCGCTTTATAATTTTCTTGGGAAGAATAGGTCAGCTTATTCACGATTTCTTCATAAATGTCGGAGCCTTCTGGTAACGGCTTGCCTTCAAACATCCAACGGCCTTGAATAATATCGTCGGCAGAAATCCATCTTTCGATTTCATACACTGCCAATGTCCAGCCGCGATAGACTGCAACTGCATATTTTGCTTTTTCACGTCGGCTTCCGATTTTCCAATATTTCCGTGTGCGTTCGTAAATTTCCTTATCCCTATTGGCTTCAGGAATATTCCCAGATCTAATGTCTTTTTTCAGTTTCTCGTATTCGTTATTAATCGTAATTAAAACAATGGGTTTATCAGTTTTTAATTCTTGAGCATCATACTTTCGTTTTAATTCCGACAAACTCATTAATCCTACTTCTGAAGAATGCGCACCCCCTTGAATATTAGTTAGCGGCTGCTGGCTCGGCTTGACTAGGGAGAGTAGGTCTATTGCCATTGCCTCATATTCAAAAGCCTGTTTGTCTGTTTGGATGTTGTGCCGCAGAATGTAATACACGGGCTGGTTTCCGCTTTTATGTATTTCCCTAATCAAAGCAATTTTATCACTTGGCGTTTCTGTTTCTTGTAATGAACCTAGGGCATGATGGAAAACGCGATTGCCCACGCCTTTACCTACATAAAAAATATTGCCGTCTCTAGGGTCAATCAAGCAATAAACATAGTAAGCAAGTTTTTCTATAGTGGAAGTTGAAAACATTTTTTTCCTTAAAAGTGAATAAGCCGTAAATGAAATATCAATGGAGGTCGTCTGAAAGAAATTTCAGACGGCCTTATACGATTTGACCATCTCTTTGCTACATAGCTCCAAGCACCATACCAATGCGATGGCGGCAATCGTCAGGGAAACGGTCAGCGCGGTCCAGAAGCCGTAAATGCCCATATCGACATGATAGGCAAGCAGGTAGCCAGGCAACAGGCCGCAACCCCAGAAAGCCACGGCATGAATGAACATCGGCATTTTGGTCACTTTATAGCCGCGCAGCGCATATGAAGCGATACATTGGGTGGCGTCTGCCAGTTGGAATAGGGAGGCGAAAAATAAAACGGTCGCGGCAATGCCTAATACTGCCGCATCGTTGGTGTACATACCGGCCAACTGAAAGCGAAAGATGACCAAGAGCAGCGCGGTGCAGGTGGCAAGTACCCAGCCCAACACCAGCGACACGCCTGAAATATAACGTGCCCGCAAAAAATCGCGCTGTCCGAGCGAAAAGCCTACGCGTACTGTGCTTGCCGAGCCGACGCTTTGCGGAACCATATACAAGATGCCCGACAGGCTGATGACGACTTGTTGCGCGGCGACATAATCCTCGCCGAATGGCGCCACCAAAAAGACGATAAATGAAAACGCGCTGGCTTCTAGAAAATAAGACAAGCCGATGGGTGCGCCGATTTTCCAAATCTGTTTGAAAGCCGCCAAATCGGGTTTGCCGATTTTTGCCGTCAAGCCAAACGGGCGGAAGAATTTTTCTTTGGTGATATAAAGCCACAAAGCCAATGCGCTGAACCAAAATACCGCTGCCGTTGCCACGCCGCAACCTGCGCCGCCCAAAGCAGGCATACCGAATTTGCCGTAAACGAACACATAGTTCAGCGGCACATTCAACACAAATGCCGCGAAGCTGACCAACATAATTACGCGCGGACGGTTCAAGCTGGAGGCATAGGCGTGCAGGGCTCGGTGTATCATGGCGGCCGGCATTGCCAAACTGGTGAAGAACATATATTGCGCCATCGTGTCTTCGACATAATCGTTCAATGTCAGCCAATGACGGAACGGCGTAATCATCGTCCACATCAACAGCATGCCGAATAGACCCAAACATAAGCCAAACCAAATGCCCTGCATTCCTGTTTTGCCGACTTCTTCGGTTTTACCTGCGCCGTACAGCTGGGCAATCATCGGGTTCAACGCCGCCATCACGCCCATAAAGGTAATGTAAATCGTGGAAAACGCGCTGCTGCCCAAAGCCACCGCGGCCAAATCTTCCTTGCCTGCGCCACCGGCCATCACCGTATCGACAAAACCAATGCCCACTTGCGCCACTTGCGCCAACAGCATAGGCAAGGCGAGGGCAGTAAGCAGGCGGGTTTCTTTTAAGAAAACAGGAAAGGCAAAGCGGTTGAGGTTCAGTAGCATAATGTGTGCGATTTGAGGATAAAGGCCGTCTGAAAACAGAAATTTAAAATTATAAAGGGTAATACTGATAAGCAGGCAATATGTTGTTTAATCACTAAATTTTTCAGACGGCCTTAAAAGTCGGATGTCTTTTTACTGCTTCCAACCAGCTGTCCGGTGTTTGAAACTGCATCAGGCCGTCTGAAAGCGACACTGCGGCTTGGGTAGTCGAAGCGCGGGTCAGTTTTTCATTGGTTTCGGCATCGTAAATGGTGTAATCGATACGCAGGCAGCTTTCGATCTCGACGATGTCCATATCAACGCGGATTTTTTGGCCGAAACGGGCAGGGCGGATGTATTTGAGGTTCATCTGCACAATCGGCCAGCTGTACCCCTGCCGTCCCATTTCGTTGTAGTCGTAACCGATGGAAGACAAAAAAGCGCAACGTGCGGTTTCAAGGTATTTGACATAGTTGCCGTGCCACACGATGTGCATGGCATCTACGTCAAAAAAAGGAACTTCGGTTTCAAAGCTGTGTTGGCAGTAGATGTGTTTTTTCATGGTTTAAAAGAGTAAGTGTGATGGTTTCAGACGGCGTCTTCGCCCCAAAAATTATAAAAATTGAACCATTGTAGCGGATTTTGCGCACATTCTTGCGCCAGAATGTCGGCAAAACCTTGCATCGCGTCTTTGACGGCAGCCTCGCGGTTGCCGCGTTTCCAGCTGGAAGTATCGGTAAAGCGGCGCAGTTTCAAATGATAGCGGCCGTTTTGTTTGACGCAAAACAGCGTGTTTACCTGCGTTTTTAAAAGCGAAGCCAATAGCCATGCGCCTTGCGGCATAGGAGCCGTATGGCCTAAGAAATTAATGTCGGTGGTTTTCTCGCCGCGTACAGGCACACGGTCGGCCGCAATGGCAATCCATTCGCCGTCTTCGATACGGCGGTTCAATTCCATCATCAGGGTGGTGTCCAAATCTGTCACCTGAATCAGGCGAATATGTTCTGCGCCGGCTTTTTGCAATGCCTCGTTAAATGCCTGAGCGTGTTTGCTGTGCACCAATACATTGAGCCTGAAATTTTTATGGTGCGACACCAGTGCACGGCAAACTTCGGTATTGCCCAAGTGCGAACAGGCAAAAATCTGGCCGCGTTCGTTGCGCTTGACTTGCGAATAGATGTCGTCCGGATCTTCAATTACCAAATCTTCATAACGGATTTTGCGTTGCCACACGGCAAAACGGTCGCAAACCGCTTCGCCAAATGCGATGAATTGTTTGAATACGCTGTGTTTCGGCAGGACGGTATGGGGAAAGGCCGTCTGAAGACGGGTTTGATAGCGTAAGACATGACGGCGCGGTTTGGGCGCGGTTGCATAAAAATACAGCACCACAAACCAAATACACGGCCTCATGAAAAAAGCCGGCAGATAGCGCACCATCAATGTGGTCAGAGCGAGAAACAAGCGGCTGCCGCGTTCGGGCTGCGCCGCCCAATGGGTTTGTTTATTATCGGTCATGGTTTCAGACGGCCTTTCCGAAAACTTTACCCAATCGGTGTTTCAACATACCGAAAAACAGCCGTGTGTGCATTTTGCTGATGCGGACATTGTCGGCAAAGGCATCGAAATGGGACACGCCGTCGGCGGCGTATTGGACGGGCGTTTTAATCCAAACTGGCTTGACGTCGCGCCAGTACAGGCGAATAAGGATTTCCGTGTCGAAGTCCATGCGGTCGCCTACGGTTTCTTCGCGGACAACGGATAGCGCGGGTGCAAGCGGATAGAGGCGGAAGCCGCACATGCCGTCTTTGATGTCGCATGACCAAGTGTGCAGCATATTCCAGAAATCGGTAATTTTGCGTCCGTAAAGCCGTGCTTTGGGCGCGTCATCGCCGTATTGCGGCCAGCCGCAAACAACGGCTTCGGGGTTTTGTTCTGCTGCTGCGAGGAATTTGGGAGTGTCGTTCAAGTAGTGTTGGCCGTCTGCATCAACCTGCAAGACGTGGGTATAGCCATGTTCTTCGGCGTATTCCAAGCCGGTTTTGACCGCTGCACCTTTGCCGCCGTTGATGGGACGGTAAAGGACATCAATGCCGTCTGAAACCAAAGCCTGCAATACAGGTTTGCATTCTTCGCGTGAACCGTCGTCCACGATTAAAACGTTTAAACCAAAGCCACGCATGGTTTGGGCAACGTGGCTGATGGTGGTCGGATGGTTGTAATGTGGAATAAGGGCCAGGGTTTTCATAAATATTTTTTGACGACGTTAACACAATGCAGAGTATAGCAAATAAACATGCCATGGCGTTTGAAAAGGCCGTCTGAAACGGTGAGGACAAAATCGTTAGATTTCGTTTTTCACTGTTTCAGACGGCCTTTTATATGCCATTAATTCAGCATTGTACATGACCGACATCGAGGCATAAATCATGGAACTCGTTGAGCGTGCTGCGGTGGCCGATACTGATGATGATGCTGTCGGGCAGTTTTTGCTTTAAGGCGCGGTAGAGCATGGCTTCGGTCGGTTCGTCCAAGGCGGCGGTGGCTTCGTCGAGCAGGATGACTTTGGGCTGCGAGAGCAGGGCGCGGACGAAGGCGACGCGTTGCAGTTCGCCCGGGGAGAGTTTGTGCTGCCAGTCATCGGTTTTATCTAATTTATCGACCAGATAACCTAATCGACAAGTATTCATGGCTTCGGCTAACTCGGGATGCTGTTTGTCGATGTCGGGATAACAAATCGCATCGCGCAGGCTGCCTTGTGCCGTGTATGGGCGTTGCGGCAGGAATAGGATGTCTTGATGCGGCGGATGGCTGACTTTACCGCTGCTGCCGAAAGGCCAAAGCCCTGCTAGCGTGCGCAGCAACGAAGTTTTGCCGCAACCGCTCGGGCCGCGTATCAGCAGGGAATTGCCGCTTTTGAGGTTAATATTGATACCGTCTAATAAAACTTCGCCGTTGTGACGGTATAGGGCAACGTTTTCTAAGATCAGGCCGTCTGAAACTTCGATAAGGTCGGGTTGTCGTGCGGTGTGTTTTTCTTCCGTACTCAGCAAAAAGCCGTACAGACGCTCCAATCGGGCGCGGTAGGCGGTGAATTTGTTGTAGAACATCCGGAAGAAAGACAGCGCGTTTTGCAGTCGTGCGAAGGCTTGGACGGTCTGCTGGATGTCGCCGATTTTGATTTGTCCGGCAAACAGGCGCGGAGCTTGCAAAATAATCGGGAAGAGTTTGATGCCGTTGGTGAACATATCGTTAAAGCCGCTCAGGCAGACGCTTTGCCGCGCAATGCGCCAACGGTTGCGGATAATGGCTTTAAAGCGGTCGGAAAGCTGGTCGTGTTCGTGTTTTTCGCCGCTGTAAAACGCCACGCTTTCGGCGTGGTCGCGTACGCGGATAAGAGAGTAACGGTAGTCGCCGTTGAGCTTTTCGTTTTCATAGTTGTAACGAATCAACGGGTTGCCTATCCACATGGCGATAAAGGTCGCCAAAATCACAAAAATAAAGACGAACCAAACGATGCCGTGCGGAATGTCGAAGCCGAGCACGGTCAGGATGCCTGCCAAGCCCCATAAAACAACGGCAAATTCCAGCGAGGTAACGACCGAATTGACCATGCCGCGCACAAATTCGATGGTCGAGGCGATGAAATCCTGCGCGTCCTGTTGGATACGCTGGTCGATGTTGTCTGGCGCGTGGCGGCGCATTTGCAGGCGGTAGTAGTTTTTGTCGGCAAGCCAGCGTGAAGTCAAAACTTCATTGAGCCGCTCTGACCATTTAATCGCCAAGCCTTGATCGAGAAAGTCGTTGACGACGTTGTTAAACGCTCGTATCAACACCACGCCTGCATTCATTGCTGCAAACATCCAAAACGCGGAGGCGTTCAAATCCTGCATCGAGTCGTAAAGCCCTTTGGACATAAAGGTACTCAACACATTCAGCCGTACTTCGGTTAACAGCAGCGTAATCATTGCCGTAATCAGCAGCAGAACTTTGACGGTACTTTTCGGCGTCAGGCAAAGACGCAGGATATAGCTAAACTCGCGCCCGAAGCGTGTGTTGCGTGCAAAAAACAGAATGACCGCCGAGGCTGCGGCGACCATAAATAAGGTCTGCAATAGCCAAGACGGCGTGGAATAAAGCTCGATTTGCCATTTTTGCATGGGGTGTTCTCTGAAAGGATGTAAAGGCCGTCTGAAAGGACGGCAAATTTATTTGACTATGGTAACTGTAATAATAGTTTTCTGAACTGTTGTATTTTTGTATTTACAAACGGTTCTTATTTGTTTTTGTGGAAAGCAGAAATCTTATCAAATATAATCATAAAACTAAATTACTTTGTAATTTTTTACTCGATATAAGAATTATTAATATTTCAAACCAGAAGGTATTTTTATGAACAGCAAATTAGCCCTGATGCCGCTTTTGATTATGAGCGCATTCGCTTACGCCGCCGATGAAGCGACACCCGAAACCCCTGTGCAACAGCAGTTGCAGGAAGTCAATGTCCGCGCCGACGCCAAACGCGTCAAAGCCGCCCGTTCTTACTCCATCGCCAGCGACGGCGACTTGCGCGACCGCGTGAACTTGGGCGTATTGGGTAAAGCCAATGCCTTTACCGCTCCGATTACCGTCGTCAATTACGACGAACAAGCCCTCAACAACACCGAAGCGCGTACTTTGGTGGATGCCGTAGCGAAAAAAGACGCTTCCGTTTGGCAGTTCGGCGGCGAAAGCAACACATTGACCGGCCTGTATTTCCGCGGTTATCAGCTTGATGCGCGCCAATTCAGCGTCAACGGTTTGGCAGGTATGTACGGCACGCAAGGCACGGCCAGCGTACATGTCGGTTCCGCGCAACTGATTAAAGGCGCATCCACTGCCGTAAACGGCATGGATCCTGAAGGCGCGGTATCCGGTTCCGTCAATATCGAGACCAAAAAAGCCGCCGATGAAGGCAACCGCAAAATCGGTTTGGGCTGGTTCAGCAACAACCGCGCCCAAGGTACGTTCGATTTAGGTCAACGCTTCGGCGAAAACAAAGAATTCGGCGTGCGCGCCAATGGTAAACTGCGCCACGGCGACACTCCGCGTCACGGTTACAGCGAAGACAACAAAGAATTTGCTTTGAATGCCGACTATCGCGGCGAAAAATTGCGCGTGGCGTTTGATTCCATCTACGCGAAACGCAAAACCAACGGTGGCCGCGCGCGTATGCAGGACATTCAAAACGCCAACGGCCGCTTGTTTGACGCACCTGAAGGCAAAGTGAATTTGGCGCCGAGCTGGCAGGCTCAAAACACGCGCGGTCAGACCAATATGCTGACTTTTGAATGGGATGCGTTTGAAAATGCCCAAATTACAGGCGGTATTGGTTATAACAATGCGCGCTATTATGGCAATTTCGCCTCTCCTACCGTTACAAGCAGCGGTTTGACCTACAATTCCGGTCGCGCGCGTTTGACCGACCAGCGTTTTAAAACGCTCAGTATGAATCTGACTGCACGCGGCGAATTTGAAACCGGTTCGGTAAGCCACAACTGGAGTACCGCATTTGACCGCATCGACCGCAAACGCACTACTTATCAAGGCGCACGTCAAACAAGAAGCAGCGTTATCGATCCGAGCATCGACATTCCTACTCAATTGGCAAAATTGGATTCCAACTTAGGTAGTGCATGGAGTGCAACACCTTCATTGGATACCGTGATCAAAGTAAACAGTTTGGCAGTTTCCGACACACTTGGTTTTGCCGACAACAAATACCGCCTCACTTTGGGTGGACGTTTCCAAGCCGTCGAGCAGAAAAACAAATTAAACGGCCGCAAAGCAGATGCGAGCCGTTTCAGCCCGATGTTGATGGCAGCATGGGTTCCGCAGCCTGATTTGGTGGTTTACGGAAACTATATGGAAGATTTGGAGCCGTCCGACATCCGTACTGATGATGACGGTCATGTAACGATGGCAGATCCACGCGTCAGCCGTCAATTTGAAGTCGGCGTACGCAAAAACTGGGGCGACTTTGTCACCACTTTAAACGCGTTCCAAATCAAACGCCCGGGCTACTGGCGCGGCAACACGACTTCAGGAACTGATTTCGCAGCGCGCAAAAATGCAGGCTTGGCTTATAGCGGTTCGGAGCAAGGCATAGAACGCAGCCGCGGTATCGAGTTCAATACCTATGCCAACTTGTTGAACAAAACCCTGCGTCCGACTTTCGGTCTGATGTATCTGCAATCAACCGTAAAAGATTATCCGAATTTTGCCGACAATTTGGTTAACGGCGTACAAGTTGCCAACCCGCGCGTGATTGCCAAAGCAGGCATTGAGTGGGACACACCGTTTGCCAAAGGTTTGACTTTAAACGGAAACGTTTCGTATTTCGGTAAGTCTTACCAAGACACGCAAAAACAATACGCCTTCCCATCCTATACTTTGGTTGACGTAGGCGCGCGCTACAAAACCAAGCTCGGCAAAAATACTTTAACTGTCAGCAGCTCGGTAGAAAACCTGTTTAACAAAAACTACTGGCAGGTACAGCGCGGCCAATACGACCGCAGCTTCGCCGTCGTCGGTATGCCGCGTACTTACTGGCTGAAAGCGGAATTGGATTTCTAATCTGATTTCGGTTTGACCGTAATAGCAGGCCGTCTGAAAGGGAATGATAAAAAGCAAGAATTTGGTTTTTATCCCTTTTCAGACGGCCTAATTTGATTGCCTTATGTTTTTTGCTTGAAAAATCTTACATGTTTTTTATGGATTTCACGCGAAACAAGGTTAATATTCCATTTTCACAATACATCATTCGAGAAGACATATGAAAAAATCCATCAAACTGACCCTGTGCGCCCTCGCACTCTCACTTTCCGTGCAAGCGCAAGCGGTTACCCATGCCGTAATTGAAACCAATATGGGCAACATCCAACTGGAGCTAGATGAAGTCAAAGCGCCGAAAACCGTGGCAAACTTTGTCAATTACGCCAAAAAAGGGTTTTACGACAACACGATTTTCCACCGCGTTATCGACAATTTTATGATTCAAGGCGGCGGATTTACCGAGAAAATGGTTCAAAAATCCACCGATAAAGCCATCAACAACGAAGCAGACAACGGCTTGAAAAATAACGTCGGCACCATCGCCATGGCGCGTACCGGCGATCCAAATTCCGCAACCAGCCAGTTCTTTATCAATACAGCCGACAACGACTTTTTGAATTTCAAAAGCAAAACCCCTCAAGGCTACGGCTATGCCGTTTTCGGTAAAGTTACTTCCGGTATGGACGTCGTCCGTAAAATCAGCAAAGTGAAAACAGCGACACGCGGCTATCATCAAGACGTTCCAACCGAAGCCGTGATTATCCGTAAAGTCAGCATCAAATAATTTTGATTGCTTGAATCCAAACAATAGGCCGTCTGAAACATTCAGACGGCCTGAATTTATTTATTTGATAATAAGCGGCAATTTGGGCGATAATTCAGCATCCACAATTTAAGGAGTCGATTATGCAAACCCGCCTGCCTTTTTTCGGCGTTGTCCGCGTCAGCGGTGAAGACAGAGCTTCATTTCTTCATGGCCAATTATCCAACGATATTAATAATTTAGCTTCCGGTCAGGCTTGTTACGCCACATACAATACGCCTAAAGGCCGTGTGTTGGCGAATATGTTGGTCGTCAATCGCGGAGAAGATTTACTGTTGGTCATGGCTCAAGATTTGACCGAAGCCATCGTCAAACGCCTGAGAATGTTTGTCTTGCGTGCAAAAGTCGTCTTCGAGTTGATGCCTGATTTGGCAGTAAGCGGCGAGTTGGCAGACAATGCAGAACCTCATCCTGCTGCCGAACCGCAACTGTCTTTCCCAGCTCAAATTCAAGAAAACGCCGTAGAAATTACCTTGCCGCACACAGGCCGTCTGAAAATTTCAGCAGCCGAAAACGCAGCCGAATATCAAGCAGGAGCCGAAAATGCATGGAACCTGCACGAAATCCGCAGCGGCTATCCGTGGATTTGCGCTGCAACCAAAGAAGCAGCTGTTGCCCAAATGCTTAACCAACACATCATCGGCGCAGTTCATTTCCGTAAAGGCTGCTACCCCGGCCAAGAAATCATCGCCCGCGCCCAATACCGAGGCCAAGTCAAACGCGGTCTGGCCGTATTAAGCGGCGATTCTTTAGAAGCTGCCGGTATTGCCGTCAAAGTCGGCGAAGAAGAAGCAGGCGTCATCCTTAACACTGCACTCACAGAACAAGGCAGCCTCAGCCTCGCCGTTATCAAGTTTTCCGCAGCAGAAGCAGCAATGACCGATGCAGACGGCAATGCTTTGAAACAGGAAGCACTGTTTTTTACGGTTGAGAAAGATTGATTAAAGAATTGCTTCTAGATAGACAGGTAGTGCTAGATTGAAAAATAAAGGCATCTTGCTAGCATGCCTTTATTTTTGAAGAATAGTGTTATAGCGAGTTTTTAATATAAAAAATTTTATCTTTATAGGATGATAAGCAGAAAATTAATGAAACTACCCATTATAGTTGATAGATTGCAGATATTCCTCAGCATGTTTACCTAATAAACTTCTCCATGTCGTAAAGAACTCAGGAAACCGATTACGAAAAATAGATTCAGATAATTTACTCAATCCTGCTCTATCTCCCATTTCTCTATACTTCTTGATTTGGCTATTGTAGAATTTTAAGACTTCCCATCTGTCCGCACATAATCTTTCACAGTTTAAATTTAAGATATTAATTGTTTGCTCTGCTAACATACACCAATTATCTCCATATTGGTTTGATAGGTTATCCGTCGCCAATTGTTGGCAAACATCGTAATTAACTAATAATTTTCCTGTTTCTTTGTCAAAAATAAATAAGCAGGCAGTTGTTTGAATATGTATTGGATTAAGAAAATAACCTTCACAAGCTGCAGGTAATTTTTTAATGGTGCCTTTATGAGCATCGCAACTTAAGTGATTGGGGCTATATTGTTTTTTATCTTCAGGCGTTGAACCACCCAAACACACAAGCAAAACATTATTCCAATCCAATGCCCAGTTATGCTCCGAATTCATATCGGATTTATCGTGAAAATGTTCAATTCTTTGTGATGGTGAGGCATCTGAGAATTTTTTCTCACAATATGCGCATATACCTCCTTGGTCTTGCAGCATTTGCCTCTTTAAATCATCATAGGGCTGACGAGCATTACGAAAATCATCCCAAGTGCCATTTGGATTGTGTTCTGCAAATTCTGTTAATGGATTAGGGGGTAGGGACTTATTGATTTTCTTCAAGGCTCATCTCCCATTCACGATTATCAATGTATAAATCCAAAGCTGTTAGTTCTGGTTCTTCATTTTGAAAAATAACATCTAATTGCTTACGCAATTTTAAAGCCTCTCCACTATTCCATTCGTCTTTATAAACTAAACGGCGATATTCGGCTAACATCAAAGTGTTTTCATCTTGTGGTGGACGGCTTTCTACACCAAAAATCCTCTTTAACAACCGAGAGGCTTCTGCCCCCTTTGTTCCAGCTGGAGCAAAATAAATATTTTGCCCGTCAATTATACGGATACATTCCGCTGGGACGGTAGTTAATACCTGAGGGCTATGTGTGGTAACTATAATTTGCGTATTTGGGAATGTATTCATCAAGTCTGATAATACGCGTTGTTGCCATGATGGATGTAAGTGTAAATCCACTTCATCAATAAGCATAATCGCAGGAGCATCCAGTGCTTTATCCTGCAAGTGATTATTAGCAATACTTAATCTGCGTGAAAAATCTATTGCTAACGCAAGCATACTTCTATAACCTTGACTTAACTGTTTAATAGATAGCTCAATACCATCCTGCCCATTTAGCTTCTTAGTAACGACAAATTTGTGTTTGCTATTAAATCTAGGGTTGCTGTATTCTTCTCCTAAAATTTTTGAAATTGCAATACGAACAGTTTCAAGGCTAGAATAATCTGCGTTACCTTCCCTTTCTTTTCTCAATTCGGTTGCCTCTACTGCATCAAACCATTCTAAAGCTTCTCTCAAACTGTCTTTGTTTTGATTAATGGAAAGTGAATTAATTAATGCCGCTGTTGGATAGTCATAATTAATATTTCCCTTTTTTAATCTTTCAATATTTTCTATGTTGGCACGACCTGCATCATAATATACAAAAACGGGAGTTAGTTTTCTTTGTTGATCGTAACTTGCAATGACATCCAATAAGTAGTCCTTTAACTCTTTTTCACCAATTACTGTTTCTGGTTTATTCCTATTTTGTGTAGGAGAACTCCATGTATCCCATGATGCTTTCGTTGTTTCGATTTTCAGATAGGTAAAATCTGCTAAGGTAGGTATATCATTCCTAATATGGTTAGGTTCAAATCCTATTACGTCAGGTGATTTAAACTCCGGGTTATCAAAAGAAAGTTGGTAGTTGATTTTCTCTTGAACTAGTTTCTTCTGTATAGTAGTTTCAGGGGAATACACTCTAAAATCGGTATCTAATATACCACGACCTTGTTTTTCAAATCGTTGATTAGCAGTAGACAAATAATTAAACGATTTGGACAAAATTGTAGCAATACTATCAAGTATAGCTGTTTTACCCGAACCGTTATTCCCTACAATTACAGTTAGCCGTTCATGAAAATCTATGTCTAAATTTTCAAAATATCGGTAATTCTGTAAAGTAAGTTTTTTAATTTTCATTGAATTTATCCTTGTACTATTGTGCTGCCTGAAAACCCACTTTCAGGCAGCCTGTACTTTTCTAATTACAGTTTCTCTCTAACCCAGCCTTCTGCCGAATCCAGCATCGCGCCAACTTGGGAAGCATCCGTACCACCGGCTTGCGCTAAGTCAGGACGGCCGCCGCCTTTGCCGCCGACTTGTTCGGCTGCAAATTTAACCAGATCGCCTGCTTTGACTTTGGCAGTCAACGGTTTAGATACGCCTGCGCACAGGGAAACTTTGCCGTCGTTGACTGCGGCGAGCAATACGATGGCTTGTTCTGATTTGCCGGTCAAGTCGGTTACGATTTCGCGCAGGGCTGCGGCGTCGGCTTCGATTTGGGCGGCAACGAGTTTGGCTGGACCTAGGTCTTTTGCGTTGTCCAAGAGTTTGGCACCTGCGTGGACGGCGAGTTCGGCTTTGGCGCGTGCCAATTCTTTTTCCAATGCTTTGGCGTGTGTTGCGCCTGCTTGGATTTTCGCCAGTACGTCTTTTTCGGTTTGGGCTTTGGTTTCGGCAATGATGTCTTTAACCAAACGCTCTTGTTCTTGCGCCCATTTGAGTGCGTTCAGGCCGGTGATGGCTTCGATACGGCGTACGCCTGCGGCAATACCGCCTTCACTGATGATTTTGAAGAGGCCGATGTCGCCGGTGCGTGAAACGTGTGTACCGCCGCACAATTCGGTAGAGAAACCGCCCATTTGCAGTACGCGTACTTCGTCGCCGTATTTTTCGCCGAAGAGCATCATGGCGCCGGTTTTTTGGGCATCTTCCATGCTCATAATGGCTGCGTTGACGGCAACGTTGGCCAAGATGGCTTCGTTGACGCGGCGTTCGACTTCGGCGATTTCTTCGGCAGTTACCGCTTGAGGATGGGAAATGTCGAAACGGGTGGATTCGGCGGTAACCAAAGAGCCTTTTTGTTCAACGTGTTCGCCCAATACATCGCGCAAGACTTTGTGCATCAAGTGGGTTGCGCTGTGGTTGCGCATATTGGCATTGCGGATTTCGTCATCCACTTTGGCGGTAACGCTGTCGCCGACTTTCAGACGGCCTGAGGTTTGTACGCCGAATTGGCCAAATACGGCCGCTTTGATTTTTTGGGTATCGTGTACTTCAAAGCGGTTTTCGCCTGCGAAGATATAGCCGACGTCGCCGACTTGACCGCCGGATTCTGCATAGAACGGGGTAAAGTCGATAACGATGGCACCTTCGTCGCCTTCGTTCAATTCGTTAACTTGTTCGCCGTCTTTGTAGAGGGCTAGGACTTTTGATTCGGTTTGACGTTCGCTATAACCTTTAAACTCGGTATCCTGGCCTTCGTAAGGCAGTTGGGCGTTGGCTTTGAAGCTTTGTGCGGCGCGGGCGCGGGCGCGTTGCGCTTCCATTTCGCGTTCGAAGCCTGCTTCGTCCAGTTCGATATTGCGTTCGCGACAGATGTCGGCAGTCAAGTCGTATGGGAAACCGTAGGTATCGTAGAGTTTGAAGATGATTTCACCGTCGAGTTTTTGAATCGTTCCTTCAGGAAGAGACATATTGCGACTCCATTCACGAATTGGCTCAATCCATTGGTTAATGCGAGTCCCTTGTTTAGATACTTTCTCATTCCAATCATGAAGGTAAATATATGAAGCACTTTCTAATGTATTACTATCTTTTAGGGGGATAACAATACATTCTATATCCTCTCTTGTGCGATGACTCAGTGCCTTAAACGGTGTATTACCAGTGGAAATAAAATCTATACCTTGCTGGGCATTACCATTTGTATATTTAGGAAGTAATAACTTAGCTTTTCCAAACTGTAATACGTTTTCCAACAAAGCCATACCGGTTTCCAAAGTTTGGGCAAAACGGCTTTCTTCGTTTTTCAACGCTTCTTCGATTTGAACTTGTTTTTCTTTCAATTCAGGGTAGGCATCTCCCATCTCTTTGACCAAGTCGTCCACCAGTTTGTGGAAGAATGGTTTGCTTTGACCCAGTTTGTAACCGTGGCGTACGGCGCGGCGGATAATGCGGCGCAATACGTAGCCGCGGCCTTCGTTGGAAGGCAATACGCCGTCTGCAATCAGGAAGGAGCAGGAGCGGATGTGGTCGGCGATGACTTTCAGACTTGGTTCTTCCATGCTGAAAGGTGCGCCGGTTTCGCGGGCAACGGCTTTAAGCAGGTCTTGGAACAAGTCGATTTCGTAGTTGCTGTGAACATGCTGCATGACGGCGGCCATGCGCTCCAAGCCCATACCGGTATCAACGGATGGTTTAGGCAGCGGATTCATATTGCCTTGTTCGTCGCGGTTGAACTGCATGAACACGCAGTTCCAAATTTCGATCCAGCGGTCGCCGTCTTCTTCAGGGCTGCCGGGAATGCCGCCCCAGATTTCTTCGCCGTGGTCGTAGAAAATTTCGGAGCAAGGGCCGCAAGGGCCGGTGTCGCCCATTTGCCAGAAGTTGTCGGACGCGTATTTCGCGCCTTTGTTGTCGCCGATGCGGACGATGCGCTCGGCAGGCATACCGATTTCGTTCAACCAAATGTTGTAGGCTTCGTCGTCTTCTGCGTAAACGGTTGCTAAGAGTTTGTCTTTAGGGATGTTCAACCATTCAGGGGAAGTGAGGAATTCCCAAGCGAAGTGGATCGCGTCGCGCTTGAAGTAGTCGCCGAAAGAGAAGTTGCCCATCATTTCAAAGAAGGTATGGTGGCGGGCAGTGTAGCCGACGTTTTCCAAGTCGTTGTGTTTGCCGCCTGCGCGTACGCATTTTTGCGCGGTAGTGGCGCGGTTGTATGGGCGTTTGTCAAAGCCGAGGAATACGTCTTTAAATTGGTTCATGCCTGCGTTGGTAAACAGCAGGGTCGGGTCGTCGTGTGGCACGAGCGAGGAGGAGCGGACGATGGTGTGGCCTTTAGATTCGAAAAATTTCAGGAATTTTTGGCGTAGTTCGGTGGTTTTCATAATGTCTCGATAAATTTTTTACAAGGATTTCAGACGGCCCGGACGGCACGTTGCGATTAAAAACGAATGGGCGTATCTTACCGCAAAACCATATTTCAAGCTATCGGCAGAAAGGTTTTAAGTTGGCTGCAACCCGTATTTCAGACGGCCTTAAGTGGGGCAATATCTTTTAACAATGAAGCCTATCCGCTCGGGCTTGCCTGCTTTATAATGCCTCTCTATTTTCAACCGGATACGCAAGGAATGATAATGACCAAACATCTGCCCCTCATCGTACTGACTGCGCTGGCGCTGGCCGGCTGCGGCGGCTCGGACAAAACTTCTGCCGACAAGGCGGCTCAAACCGATAATCAAAAGGTATTGAGTATTTACAACTGGTCGGAATATGTTGATCCCGAGACGGTTGCCGCGTTTGAGAAAAAACACGGTATCGCAGTAACTTACGATGTATATGACAGCGATGAAACACTGGAGAGCAAGGTATTGACCGGCAAGTCGGGTTACGACATCGTGGGTCCTTCCAATGCGTTTGTCGGTAGGCAGATTAAGGCAGGTGCGTATCAGAAAATCGACAAATCCCTGATTCCCAACTATAAAAACTTGAATCCTCAGTTGATGAAACTGATGGAAGGTGTCGATCCGGGGCATGAATATGCAGTGCCGTTTTATTGGGGTACCAATACTTTCGCCATCAATACCGAGCGTGTGAAAAAGGCTTTGGGTACGGACAAACTACCGGACAATCAATGGGATTTGGTGTTTAACCCCGAATACACGTCCAAACTCAAGCAATGCGGCATCAGCTATTTGGACAGCGCGGCGGAAATTTATCCTATGGTATTGAACTATATGGGTAAAAATCCAAACAGCAGCGAAACGGCGGATATTAAGGCGGCTACGGAAGTTTTGAAGAAAAACCGTCCGTACATCAAGCGCTTTACCTCGTCCGGTTTTATCGATGATTTGGCGCGCGGCGATACTTGCGTAACGATTGGCTTTGGCGGTGATTTGAACATTGCCAAACGTCGTGCCGAAGAAGCAGGCGGCAAGGAAAAAATCCGTGTGATGATGCCGAAAGAAGGCGTGGGGATTTGGGTGGATTCGTTTGTGATTCCGAAAGATGCCAAACATGTGGCCAATGCCCATGCGTATATCAATGATTTCTTAGATCCTGAAGTTGCGGCTAAAAACGGCAATTTTGTTACTTATGCGCCATCCAGCAAACCGGCTCAAGAGCTGATGGATGAAGAGTTTAGAAACGACAATACAATTTTCCCAACCGAGGAGGATTTGAAAAACAGCTTTATCATGGTGCCTATCCAACCGGCGGCGTTGAAATTTATGGTCCGTCAATGGCAAAGCGTGAAAGCAGGAACCTAAGCTAATTTAAACATATTAAGGCCGTCTGAATGGTGTAATCGAAATCCTTGATTTCGTTTTACGGCTGTTCAGACGGCCTTTGCTTTGTATTAGCTTGGCTTGGGTAAGGTTTAAAAACAAAGGGCGTGTCTATCAATCACGCCCTTTGTGTTTGTTTCATACGGCCTTAGAATTTCACGCCTTTATGCAGGGCAACAATGCCTGCGCTCATATTGTGGTAATCCACGCTGTCAAAACCTGCATCCAGCATCATTTGTTTCAAGGTTTCTTGGTCGGGATGCATACGGATGGACTCGGCGAGGTATTGGTAGCTGTCGGCATCTTTGGCAATCAGTTTGCCCATAATCGGCAACAGTTTGAAAGAGTAGAGGTCGTACACGCCTTCCAAAGGTTTGTACACTTTGGAGAATTCCAACACCAGCAGGGTGCCGCCCGGTTTCAATACGCGGTACATTTCTTTCAGCGCGGCATCTTTGTGCGTCATGTTGCGCAGGCCGAATGCAACGGAAACCAGATTGAAATAGTTGTCGGGGAACGGCAATTTTTCAGCGTCTGCCAACGATACGGGCAGAATCATGCCTTCGTTGAGCAAGCGGTCGCGGCCGACCGTCAGCATGGAGGAGTTGATGTCTGTCAGCCAAACTTCGCCTTCTTTACCCACACGTTTCGCCCAGCCTCGGGACAAATCGCCTGTACCGCCGGCGATGTCCAATACTTTGTCGCCTTTTTTCAGGCGGGCGGTATTGATGGTGAAATGTTTCCAAACACGGTGCAGACCGCCGGACATTACGTCATTCATAATGTCGTAGTTTTTTGCCACGGAGTGGAAGACTTCGGCAACTTTGCCTGCTTTTTCGTCTTCGTCAACGGTAGAGAAGCCGAAATGGGTTTTGTGGTCGCTCATAGTGTCTGCCTTCTTAAAATAATACGGATTCAGATATCGAATACGTCGAAATCGCCAACCACTTTCGACGCGGGAAATATAGTTTGTGCCTGCTGCTCCAGCATCAGGCGTTGCTCTTCTTCGGTATAACGTGCGCTGATGTGGGTTAGGTAAAGTTGTTTCACATTGGCTTGCAAAGCCAGCTTGGCTGTATCGGATACGGTCGAATGGAACACTCGTTCCACTGTCTCTTCATCGCCTGCTGCAAAGGTTGCTTCATGCATCAAAACGTCTGCGTTTTGTGCGGCGCGCACTGCATGAGGACAGGCTTTGGTATCGCCGAAGATAGCCGCTACCTGTCCTTTTTTGAGTGGGGAGAGGAACGCTTTGCCGTCAATGATCCTGCCGTCGTCCAATATTACGGTCTCGCCTTTTTTCAGACGGCCTTTCCGCCGCAACCGCCGCTACCGCAGGAATGTGTGTGTTTAGGTTTTAAATCTTCGGCACTTGGCGTTCTGGATGCGCCGGCTTTTTCGAGGCGGTCAAGATAGTCTTGCCAAAGCGCATCTTGATTATGCGCCAGTCGGTAGAGATAGTCCCAATCGTAAAGGCCGCTGTCGTGGCCGTCTGAAAAAGTAATTTTCAATGCGTATTGGCCGACGGGGTCTAAATCGGTAATGCTGACTTCGGCTTTGCCTGTTTGCAAAACATCTTGACCTGGACCGTGTCCGCGCACTTCCGCGCTGGGCGAGTACACGCGCAGGTATTCGGCAGGAAGGCTTTTGGCACCGTCAACATAGACCAAAGTCAGTACGCGCCGCTCTTGCTGGAGGCGGATTTCTTGTGGGATTTTATCGGCTTGGGTCATGTCATGCTCCGTTCTTTTTACGCAAATAGGCAACGCGTACAGAAAAAATACCGCCAAGTACAGCAAACAGCACGATTGCGTAGAGTGAAAGCCGTATCAGGCTTACTTGCGTGCCCGCCGTCAGCCCCAAAGGCAGCAACATGACGGCAACGAACAGTAAAAACGCGGCCAACATGGTGGCAATGCTGGCAAAGGCATAGCGGGTATTGGTTGCTGTTTGCGGATGTTTGGTCATATTGGATGGCTTGCCGTAGGATGGTGAGGCGGTATTTTATCAGCTTTTTGGTGCTTCATGCCGTCTGAAAACGGCTTTATTTCCATAAATAAAGTGTAATGGCGCGCCTGTCTTCGCCTTCGGGCATTAAGCGGATGCTGCTGCCTTTGCTTCCGTTAACACGGATAATGATACCACCGGCCTGTCGTTCGATAATGTCGAGTTGGGTGTCGCGGTTCATGCGGTAGTTGTAGCGTTCGCATTGCTTCAAGCACCAAAAATCCTGCCAATGGATAAAATATTTTTGTCCGGATTCGATGGCCAGCGTTTCGCCGCCTTTGACGATGAAGTAAGGATAATCGGGTTTTTGCGTGCTGAATGTCCATTCGGCTGTTTTGTCTTTTCCGTTTTGACGGTATTCGAACACGGCTCGGTAGTTGGTGTCGTATTCCAATGGCTGTAAAGGAAACAGTGCAAATTGGCGTTCGGTTAGGAGGCGGTTTGGGTCATTATCTTTATCTAAGATTTTGACATCTCTGATTTCTTTTGTGTCCCGATACAGTTTGAACGAACGCATTTTGACCGGAGGCGATTGTTCTGAGAACGCGATGCTGACAGGATTGCCGGTCATTTCATAATGCGGCATAGGGTCGGGACGTTCGCCATGGAAAACCGGCGAAGCGAAGTTGCCTTGCGGATAGGTGATGTAAGGCCGGAGTTTGCGGTTGGAAATTTCATCCGCATAAACAATGGCATGACCATGGCAGGCATCTTGATAAAACGAGCGGCTGAAGTCGGAGAGGGGGCGGTTTTTTTGGCAGAGGCTGTTGAATCTGCTGTCGCCCTGATTGATGCTCAGCGCGATTTGTTTGCCTTGCGATTCAAATGCCGCTCCGGCTTCGTCGATATTTTGATCGAGTAAGGAGAGACGGTGGTAAATCGCCGTCATCAGGTTGTCCAGCTGATGTTGGGCAGGTAGGTGGTCGTTGATTTTTTCATTTGGCGGATGCTGGCCGGTGCTGACGTTTTCGTGCACGCCTTTATAGGCATAACCGGCTTTGCGCGTGCGGTCTGATGGGCGTGGGCCTGTATAAAAGGGATTGCGCGTATTGTGTTCGTCATGTCCGTCGTCAGGGTTTTGCAGCAGATAGCGGGCATGATTGCGTGCGGCGCGTTCGAGTGTGGCTGAGTACGCCAGTGTGGGCAGATTGGCTGAGTCGCGGAGGAAGTTTAAATACGCCAAGGCGTCAAAATCGGCAACGGCAGAACGATTTTGCGGCGGTTGGGCGTAGATGAGCTGGTCTTCGGAATAGCGATGGGTTTCGTAGTATTGGAATATGCCGAGGGCGATGGCAAAACCACCCAGCCAGTAAAGAATGTGTTTCATTATATGTACTGCGTTCAGACGGCCTTGAGCTGCGGCTCTTTTCCTTTGAAACTCATGCCGTTAAATGATTATTTTGATAGCGGCTTGACTTGGAATGCTTCAGGATGGGATTTGAAATATTCGACAGCGATAAATCCGCCGCCAATAATAATCAACAGGGCAATGGCCATGCCGATCATCGCTAAAATGAATTTGTCCATATTTGTCCGTTTGAATGAAGGCCGTCTGAAACACTTGAAAGCGTTCAGACGGCCTTAAAGTCAGGTTAATTAACGTTCGATTTGCGATACGTCGCGTACAGCGCCTTTGTCGGCGGAAGTTGCCATCGCGCCGTAGGCACGCAGGGCTGCGGAGACGTAGCGGTCGCGGTTTTCCGGTTTCCACGCTTTGCTGCCGCGTGCTTCCATTTCGGCACGGCGTGCGGCAAGCTCTTCATCGGAAATGACAAGGTGGATGCTGCGGTTTGGAATATCGATTTCGATGGTGTCGCCTTCGTGTACCAAACCGATTGCGCCGCCTTCTGCCGCTTCAGGCGAGGCGTGGCCGATGGACAGACCGGAAGTACCGCCGGAGAAGCGGCCGTCGGTCAGCAGGGCACAGGCTTTGCCCAAACCTTTGGATTTCAGGTAAGAAGTCGGGTACAGCATTTCTTGCATGCCCGGGCCGCCTTTAGGACCTTCGTAGCGGATGATGACGATGTCGCCAGCCACGATTTGGTTGCCCAAAATGCCTTCTACTGCATCTTCTTGGCTTTCAAATACGCGGGCGCGACCGGTAAATTTGAGGATGCTCTCGTCCACGCCTGCGGTTTTCACTACACAACCGCGTTCTGCGATATTACCGAACAATACTGCCAAGCCGCCGTCTTGCGAGTAGGCATGTTCGACATCGCGGATACAGCCTTTTTCGCGGTCGAGATCGAGGGTTTTCCACATACGGTTTTGCGAGAACGCCTGAGTAGTGCGCACGCCGCCGGGAGCTGCTTTGAAACGCTCGATGGCATGGGTGTTTTCAGGGTTGGTCACGTCCCATTTTTCAATCGCGTCTTTCAGTGTCGGCGCGTGGATGGTGTACACGTCGGTGTGCAGTTTTCCTGCTTTGTCCAATTCTTTCAGGATGGCGAAGATGCCACCGGCGCGGTGCACGTCTTCCATATAGTAGTCGTGATTGTTTGGCGCGGTTTTGCAGATGCAAGGTACAACGCGGCTTAAGCGGTCGATGTCTGCCATTTTGAAATCGACACCGGCTTCGTTGGCGACGGCCAACAGGTGCAAAATGGTATTGGTAGAGCCACCCATGGCGATGTCCATGGTCATGGCGTTTTCAAATGCTTTTTTAGTGGCAATGCTGCGCGGCAATACGGTTTCGTCGTCTTGTTCGTAGTAGCGTTTGGTGATTTCGACAATCATGCGGCCTGCTTCGAGGAACAATTCTTTGCGGCCTGCGTGGGTCGCCAAGTATGAACCGTTGCCCGGCAGGGAAAGGCCGAGTGCTTCAGTCAGGCAGTTCATGGAGTTGGCGGTAAACATGCCGGAGCAGGAGCCGCAAGTCGGGCAGGCGTTTTGCTCGACTTCTTCGACTTGTTTGTCGCTGATATTGTCATCAGCCGATTCGATCATGGCGTCAATCAAGTCCAAACGGCGTTCGGGTTGAATGTTGGCTACACCGATAACTTTACCGGCTTCCATAGGGCCGCCGGAAACGAAGATGGTCGGAATGTTCAGGCGCATGGCGGCAATCAGCATGCCCGGGGTGATTTTGTCACAGTTGGAAATGCACACCAGCGCGTCGGCGCAGTGGGCATTGACCATGTATTCGATGGAGTCGGCAATCAGGTCGCGGCTAGGCAGGGAGTAGAGCATACCGCTGTGGCCCATGGCGATACCGTCGTCAATGGCAATGGTGTTGAATTCTTTGGCAATGCCGCCGGCTTTTTCGATTTCACGGGCAACCAGTTGGCCCATGTTGTGCAGGTGCACATGGCCTGGGACGAATTGGGTGAAGGAGTTGGCAATGGCGATAATCGGTTTGCCGAAGTCGGTTTCCATGACGCCGGTCGCACGCCACAATGCGCGCGCACCTGCCATATTGCGGCCGTGGGTAGAGGTTTTGGAGCGGTATTCAGGCATTTTTGTTCCTTTGTTTTATGCTGAGGCCGTCTGAAATAGGCTGGTTAATTGGCGGCCCGTTGTAGAAATAACTCGGTATTTTATACCAATTACGAGCGATGAAGCACGCTATTTTGTAATAAAACTAAACTGTATTTGCTTCACCTGAATTTGCTGCTCACTTCTTCAGACGGCCTGAAGTTTTCTTATGATGAAACGCTGTCTTTCCCAGTTGCAAAAGATGTTGGCATCAAAAAGTGATATGATAGGGAACTTCTCACATTTCTAAGGATAAGACGATGAAAAAAATCATGTTTGCATTGTGTTCGGCCATGTTGGCTTCTGCTGCGTCTGCCGCTGTTTATAAAGTGGACGAATTTCATGCCAATGCCCGCTTTGCCATCGACCATTTCAACACCAGCACCAACGTCGGCGGTATTTATGGTTTGACCGGCAATTTGGAATTTGATCGTGCCAAACGCCAAGGCTCAATCGATATCGTATTGCCTTTGTCCAAACTGCAAACCGGTTCAGATCGCTTTACTCAACATTTGAAATCTGCCGATATTTTCAATGCAGACAAATACCCTGAAATCCGTTTTGTATCCACCAAATTCAATTTCAACGGCAATAAACTGCTTTCCGTTGACGGCAACCTGACCATGAACGGCAAAACTGCGCCGGTGAAACTCAAAGCCGACAAATTCAACTGCTACCAAAGCCCGATGTTAAAAGCAGAAGTGTGTGGCGGCGACTTCAGCACCACCATCGACCGTACCAAATGGGGCTTGGATTATTTGGTAAGTGCCGGTATGAGCAAAAAAGTTAACATCAATATCCAAATCGAAGCAGCCAAACAATAATCCTGCTTGATTTTAAAATAAAGGCCGTCTGAACAGGTAAGGCAGAAATCGTTGATTTCGTTTATCCCTGTTCAGACGGCCTTATGATTAAAGACGTTTAGGATTCTTTATTTTTATCGGCTTTGGCTGCCCAATAAGTTGCCAGAAGCGAGCCGGAGATATTGTGCCACACGCTGAACAATGCGCTGGGAACGGCAACAATCGGCGCGGCGGCAAAGTGTGCGGCGGCAAGCGCGGCGCCCAAGCCTGAGTTTTGCATACCGACTTCGATGGCTAGCGTTTTTTGTGCGTCATAAGGCAGGCCGGTCCATTTGGCGGCAAAGAAGCCGAGCAGATAGCCGATGCCGTTGTGGAGTACGACAACCGCGAAAATCAGCAGGCCGCTTTCAATAATCTTGCCTTTGCTGGCGCCGACTACCGCGCCGATAATCAGCACGATGGCGGCAACGGAAACCAGCGGCAGCGCGTCGGTCAGTTTTTCAGTTTTGTTGCCCAAGACTTTATGGACAATCAAGCCCAAAACGATGGGGAACAAAACCATTTTGACGATGGACATCAACATACTGCCCGCTTGTATTTCCAGCATTTCACCGGCAAGCATCAGGAAGATGGCGGGGGTCAGCAATGGGGAAATCAGGGTGGAAACCGATGTAACGGCAACCGACAAAGCCACATTGCCGCGCGCCAGATAAGTCATTACATTGGAAGCCGTACCGCCCGGGCAGCAGCCGACCAAAATCACACCGACTGCGATTTCGGCAGGCAGGTTCAACAGCTTGGCCAGCAGATAGGCGGTTGCTGGCATGATGGCGAATTGTGCAATCACGCCGATGATGACGGCTTTGGGGCGTTTGAACAAAATGTCGAAGTCGGAAGGTTTGAGCGTCAAGCCCATACCGAACATGATGATGCCCAGAAGCCAAGGAATGTAAGGACCGACCCATTTGAAGGTTTCAGGTGCGGAAAAAGCGATGCCGGCAAAGAGCGCCGCCCAAAGGGAAAATGTTTTTCCAATAAAGTTGCTGATTTTGTTGAGGGTATTCATGATAATATGTTGTGAAGTTGTTTTTAAGGGAAACCAAGGATACACGCCTTAACCTTAATTTGCAAAATGGCTTAAAATAAATAAGGCCGTCTGAAAATAAGGATTAATTTTCAGACGGCCTGCAATTTGTATTTATGATATAGACAGTATTACTCTTTTGATAAAATATTGCGCAGCCATCGGGCGGCAGGTGCGATTTCTCCGGCGAGCATACCGGTTTCGATTTGGCCGCTGTGTTTGATAACATCGGCCGCCGCACCATGCAGCCATACGCCGGCGCAGGCGGCTTGGAATGCCGGAATGCCTTGTGCCAGCAGGCTGCCGATAATGCCGCTCAAGACATCGCCGCTGCCGGCGGTGGCCAAACCGGCATTGCCGCTGGTGTTGGTATAGGTCATGCCGTCAGTTGCGGCAACTAATGTATGATGGCCTTTCAATACGACAGTCGCGCCATATTTTTGGCTGATTTCGGTTACGGCTTTGGGTCTGTCGGTTTGAACTGATTGAGTATTGGTACCGAGTAGGCGGGCGGCTTCGGCCGGATGAGGTGTCAGGATGATATGTTTGTACGATTTGAGGCGTTCGGCCAATTCGGGAGAACGGGCCAGCAGTGTCAAGGCATCTGCATCGAGCAATAAAGGCTGGTCATGGTGTGTAGACAGGATTTGTGGCAGCAGCTGATCTGATAATCCGTCCAAACCGAATCCGCAGCCGATTACCCGTGCGCTGACATCGTTGCGCTCCATCAGTTGGGCCGCAGTGGCGAGCATGATTTCAGGGCGTTCGGGAATGATGGCAAAAGGCAGCGTGGCTTGGTTGAAACCCACCCAAACCTTGCCGCATCCTTGATACATCGCGGCTGTGGCTGCCAAAACCACTGCGCCGCTCATTCCCGTTGCGCCGCCGATAATGGCAAGTGTGCCGTATGTGCCTTTGTGCGATTCTTGGGCGCGGGGGCGGAATACGTCGGGAAATGCTAAGGCCGTCTGAAAAGCTTGAAGCGATTCAGGAAGCGTATAGATGGGCTGCATGGCGTAACCTTCCAAGATAAGAAATTTAATTTTAAATCAGAAAGTAAAAGGTAATGAAGCAAAAAATAAAAGTTTGGGACGCACCTACGCGCCTGTTTCATTGGCTCTTGGTGTTATTGATGGGATTCATGTGGTACAGCGCAACCCAAGGCGGCGATATGCTGGTATGGCATTTGCGCGGCGGTTTGTTGATGCTGGCGTTGGTGGTTTTCCGCTTGTGCTGGGGGATATGGGGCAGCGATACGGCAAAATTCTGCCGATTTATGCGTCCGTTCTCCGAAATCCGCCGCTATACGCAAGGCCGAATGTCTGAAGACGAATTGGTCGGCCACAATCCTTTGGGCGCGCTGATGGTCATTGCTTTATTGGCCGCCCTGGTTTTTCAGACGGCCACAGGCTTATTTGCCGCCGATGAAAATACGTTTACCAATTCCGGCTTTTTGAATCATTTGGTCAGCGAACACGCCGGTACGCTGGCGCGAAAAATCCATGTCAATTTCTTTAATGTCTTAGCTGTTTTTGCGGGCGTACATATCGCGGCTGTTTTGCTGTATCGCTTTGTGAAAAAACAGGATTTGATTACGCCGATGATTAACGGCTTTAAAACCATCGATGCCCAGCAGCCTAAATTGGCCGGAATGGGGCAACTTTTTGCCGCTTTGTTGGTAGCGATTGCTTTGGTGTGCGCAGTATGGATGTTGCGCGGTTGATGTTTTAAGGCTGATACCTAAAAACAAACCGACCCTGATAGCCGAAATGGCTGTTGGGGTCGGTTGCTTTTTAGGGTTTAAAAGATGATGTTCAGACGGCCTTAACGCAGCGCAAGATGCTGTGGCCGCGACCGATGCCGTCTGAAATTTCCGCTACTTTCAATCCGGCTTTTTCAACGCAACGGATCAGGTCTTCAGAATGGAAGATTTTGCTGTTGCCGTTGGCCATGGCAGTGAAATACAGGCTGGTCATGGTCAGGCAGTAGGCGGCGGTTTCATAGCGTTGTCTGTCCCAGAAAGGCTCCATGATGTAGAGGCTGGTATTTTCGCTCATGGATGCAGCGGCGCGTTGAAGAATGCTGGTGGCTTGTTCTTCGGTAAAACAGTCTAGGAATTGGCTCATCCAAATCGCGTCAAAACCGGTTGGGAACGGAATTTCAGGATCAAGCAGGTTGGCCGGATGGGCGTGGATACGGTCCGCGCCGTTTTTGCCTTTAGTCGCTTCGCGCATCAAGCCGATTTGTTGCGGCAGATCCATGATGGTCACTTCGACTTCAGCATTGTGGTTGACGCATTGCTCCGCCCAGCGGCCGGTATTGCCGCCGACATCGAGCAGTTTTTTAACCGGTTTGGCGAACACTGTGTTGAGCGCTTCGGCGAAGGAGTTGTCGGAATAATAATGGTCGAATGCAAACCATTTTTCCTGCGCGATGCTTGGCAATGAAGACAGGCCTTCGTAAATGGTAGGCCAGTCGCCGAATACTTTCAGGCCTTCGGGCTTGCCGGTTTGCAGGGTTTTTTCCAAATCAAACATGCCTTGGTAGCAGATTTCCTGCGTGAAATCCATGTTGACGCGGGCCATTTTGTCTTTGAGGACAAACCAACCAGCCTTGCTGATGAAATAGCGGTTGTCGCGAGTCAAGACAGTGCCGATAGACAGCGAGGCTTCCAGCAGGACTTGTGCCGCGTAGTTGCTGATTTTCGCTTTTTCGGCGATTTCGGCTTGAGTGAGGCCGTCTGGATGGTCGTTCAGCAAATCCAGAATGCCAAATTTCACCATCAGGCGGGAAACTTGGAACACAATCGGTGCAAAAGCGATTTCTTGAGCCAGACGTTGAGCCTCGCCTGCGGACTGGTGTTCGTGGGAATAGCGTTGTTCTAGGGCAGGGAAGAGTTGCATATTGTTGGTTTTCCACTAAAAAGTTAATAAGTATATTCAGACGGCCTCAAACACAATCCGTCCTGATGCACACGGATGCTCTCCGTTGTTGATTTTAAAGCTCAGTTTGTTTTTACTTTCATCAAATTTCAGCTCTACCGACACTTCATCGTGAGGACGGATAAACTGCTGATATTTTAGATTTTCGATGCGGATGACGCGCTGTTTGCCCCATGGCTGGGGCGCGATTAGGTTGCGCACCCATTGCAGCTCGACCACGCCGGGAACCAGCGGGAAGGTGGCAAAATGGCCGCCGAAATAAACCAAATCCAAAGGCACGCGCCCAATAAAAGTTTCGGTATTGGTTTCATCGTCAGATGATGTTTTCGACCAAACGGGCGAAGTTTGGGCAACGGTAAAGGCCGTCTGAAAATCCGCCGCAGCGATTTTGGCTTGGGCATTGCGCGGCAGGTTGTCGGTAAAACGCCAGTAACGCGGCAGGGCGATGGTGTCCTGCGTGGCGGCCAGATGGCGTTTGAGTGTATCGGCAACCGCAGCGCGGCCTTTCTCGCGCAAGGCGGCGATACCGTCTGCGTTCAATGCCGCCCATATGGCGATGCGCTGATGTTGCGGATGGCGGCCGCAATGGGCGTCGGCAATCCAAGGGTGTTGTAAAAGTTCGTGTTCGATTTGGGTCAGCGACACGCGTTTGTCCTCAAATTTAATAATGCGGTCTTGGCGACCGAGTAACAGAAAACCGTCATCTTGCGGTTCGATCAAATCGGCGGTTTGGCGGCGTTCGGGCGACCAAGGCGAAGAAGCCCAAAGTGCGCCTTCTTCGTTTTGCCCGATTTCCACGCCTTCGAAAGGCTGCCATTCTTGGCGTTCGCAACGTGAGGCAATCACGCCGGTTTCGGTACTGCCATAGACTTCAAACGGGCGGACGGCAGCCTGTTGCAGCAAATCCGCCGTGGCTGAAGGAAGCGCGCCTCCGGCTGAGACAATGCCTGCAATTTTATGGCCGATACTCTGCCAGTTGCGGTTTTCGCCCAAGCGGTTGAGTACGGCCGGACTGGCAATCCAAACCACTTTATCATGTGCGGCCGTACTGGAAAGCAGGTTTTCCGGATAAACCGCCTGCTGTCGTTCCATAGTCCAACCCATTGTCAACGCGAGTGCGAAGCGGAAAGTGAAGCCGTAAAGATGCTGCGGAATCACGCTGCCGATCACGGTTTCACCGTGTTGTCCAAATGGCAGCGTATTTGCCAAAGTCAGGGCTTCTGCCTGCATTTGCGCGGCGGTTTTCACAATAATCTGCGCTTCGCCGCTGGAACCTGATGTTTTCAGCCATGCTTCGGCATGGTCGGGAATCAGATAGTTTTCAGGATAGGTGCTCAGTTCTTCCGATTCTGTTTGAGTCAATACATTAGGCAAGTGCCAGATGTTCAGGCCGTCTGAAGATAGCTTTTTATCTGTTGAATCTATTAAAAACGCTTCTGCCGTTTTTCCCCACTCCAAATTGTCTTGCGCCAAATTGGGCAACAATAAAACCTTTCCGCCAGAATGCCACACTGCCAACACGGCACAGGCAAACAGCGCGGCATCGTCAAACCACAACGCGGCCGTTTGCACGCCTGCCTGTTTCAGACGGCCTGACAGATGAAAAACCGCACGGTTGAAATCAGCACGCGTCCAATTCGGATGCGTGGCGATAAGGTCGTGTTGGGGTAGGTCGGGGGATAGGATTTGGGTTAGGTGCATGATGGTTCTAAGGTTTTATAATTTTGATGTATTTGCCTTGGTATCTTCTTTGAATTGAGCCAAGCATTCATCGTATTGTTTGTTTGTCGTTTGGCGTACCAATTCGTAATCATTTGCCTGCCACTCTTCCAATGAATGGCTTTCACTTCTTTTGACGCAATGGAGTAACCGATCGGTTTTGCCGTTTTGTCCGTCTAAAAAAAGGCTGACTTCATTGTTCAGAAAGAATCGGTCTCGTTTATTAAATTTTTCATAAACCAAATAGAAACGGCCCGGTTGGACAAATAGTTTTTTATTGGCACTATTGCTTTTAAATGACCGTTTTGCCGCCCAATCGCGAACTTTGGGGGAGAATTGTTCAAAAACAGGATTCGCAAAATTCGGTTTAATGGGCTTCCCGCTTAAACTGTGTTTGCCCAGCAGGTCAGGACCTTCATATGCAATATGACCGCTACTACCGGCAAGAATGAATAATGCAAAAGTTGCTGTAAATGCGGCTGTTTGCGCAGCCCTTGCTTTTACCGTATTGGATTTCCGAATAATCATCAAATTCATGCTGCTGGTTGTAGTATCGTCAGAATAACGATTGTGTATTCGGTCAATGACGGTCAGGTTTCCCGAGCGCGTTTTGATGGTGTGGCTGGCAACTTCCGTATAATTTTTCTTGTATTCGGCTTCTGCCTTTTCTTCAGGGGATAAAGGCGTTTTAGATGTCGAAGAACATGCGGTAAATGTGAAGGAAATCAGGGTAAGTAGGATGATTTTTTTCATTATGGTTATTCGTCTAATTGATGAAATATTTTTAATGGTTTAAACCTTCAAAACCAATTTCCGATAAATCCACTCTCCGGCAAATAAGATTCCCATTAACACATAAGACACGATGCCCGTATAAGCCGCCCACCAATCGTAATATTGCAAGCCTGCCAAAATGGCGGCAGTCGCGCCGTTGAAGACAAAGAACGCGCACCAGATTTGCGTAACGCGCCGAGTGTGGCGCACGCCTTCGGGGGGAAGGTCGGGGTGTTGCAGTCGGGCGAGGCGTTCGATAACCGTTTGTTTGGCAAACAGGCTGCCGCCGAAAACGGCAAGCATCAGCGCGTTGACGGCGACGGGATACCAATACATCGAGTCGGGCCGTCTGAAAACCAGTACCGCCGCAAAAAAGGCGGCAAGGATAATTGCCGTAATGCGTTGGGCTGTGGTTTGCGGCATAGTGGCGCGTATCAGCCATAACACACACATAGCCGCTGCAAGCCAGAAAAATGCGCCGTTTTCCCTGCCGTAATACCATAGGAGTGGGTAGGCAAGGCTGGCGAGGGTTAGTAGGAGTTTTCCTAATATTTTCATAGTTGTGATTGATTTTCAGACGGCCTTGCGGATTGACAAGGCCGTCTGAAAATATGCTGATTCAAAGCGGAATCAGGAATCTTGTTGTACTTTCAAAACCGCTTGAACCACGTCTTCTACGGTGCGCACGTTACGGAAATCTTCGGCTTGCAGTTTGCGGCCGGTTTCGCGTTTGATGTGGTCGATAAGGTCGATGGCGTCGATGCTGTCGATTTCCAAATCTTCGTAGAGGTTGGTTTCGGGTTTGATGCGTTCCGGTTCGATTTCAAACAGGTTAACCAGTGCATCGGTCAGCAGGGTGCGTACTTCTTGTTCGGTCATCTTGTCTCTCCCTTATGCTTGGCGGCTCTTGACGAACTCGGCTAAAGTTTTGACGTTGGCGAAGTTTTCGCGCAGGTTGTCGTTTTCACCGTCGAGCTGGAAGCCGAAGGTTTTTTGTACGGCCAAACCAAGTTCCAATGCATCAACCGAATCCAGACCCAGGCCGTCGTCGCCGAAAAGCGGATCTTCGCTGCCGATGTCGGCAACGGTAATGTCCTCCAAGCCCAAGCTGTCGATGATTAATTGTTTGATTTGGTTTTCTAAATTGCTCATGTGGTTTTCCTTGTAAAATAGTCTTGCAGGTATTCGTTTAAACGTCGTGCGGCGATAGGCAGGGGTTTTTCTGCCAGCCATTCTTCAGGCAGGATATCGTCGCCGACGGTAATTTCATAATGAATTTTTTGTGGCGGGATTTTGTACCACGGCTGCCCCTTTTTAAAATTGGGCGGCGTCATCTTGATGCACACGGGCGTGATGACTGATGCGCTGCGCAAACCGAGTGATACGGCGCCGCGGTGCATTTTAACCTGTCCGTCCCAACCTGTGCGCGTGCCCTCAGGGAAAATTAGCAGACTTTGCCCACTTTTGAACACGGCGTCGATTTCTTCCAGCATTTCCATACTTTCATCGTTAGGGATGTAGCCTGAAGCGATAATCTGGCTTTTCATGCTGGGGTTGTGCAACAGGTCTTTTTTAACCAGTACGTTTGGCTCGGAATAATGGCTGATCAGCAAGACGACATCCAAAAGCGAGGGATGGTTGGCAAGAATGAGCTGGCCGGGTCTGCCGAGTTTTTCCAAGCCGTTGAAGCGGACGCTCAATACGTCCGACCATTGCAGGTAGCCGACGAAGAAACGCCAAACTTTGCCTATCATGCGTCTTGCTTCAAGTTGGCGTTTGATGTCGCCTTTGGTCGATTTGAGCGTATAGGGCAAAAGTGCGATTTTGAACAATACGCCTGCAACGCCGAAAAGGATAAAGCCGAAGAGTGTGGCAAAAAAGCGACGGAAATAGTCTAAAGTCTTCATGCGTTTTTCTGCCAGTGCCAGTTTCTACCGATATAGTGTTGCGTATGTTGTCGGCCGTCTGAAAGCAGGAAGCGTACCCACTCCAAGCTACTCCAGTAGGGCTCAACTGTTGTATCGTTAGGATTTTCAGACGGCCTTGCGGATGTGCTTTCCAAGCTTAAGGTATAGTCTTCGCCTTTTGTGATGACCAGTGCCAATGCATAGGCAAACGGCGCACGTGTAGCCAAGACGGGATAGTCTTCAGACAACGGATCATCGGCGACAATCACTAAAACAGACGGCGCGCCGTCTTGCAAAAGCGCGAATGCTTCAGTCAGCGCGGTTTCAAAGGAATCGGCGGCAACGGCTAACGCGGTATGTTCGCTCATGTCTTTGCGCAACATCGACCATTGTCCAATCGTTGCGTTGTGGACGGATAGACCGAATGAGGTCGGCGAGACGGTATGCGTGTTCAAAAGCTCTTGCCATAATTCAAAGCTGCGGTTGCTTTCGCCGTCGTGCGAAATGTACACCGGTACGCTTTCGGGATATTGGTCGGCCAGATTCCATGCGGCATCACAAACCAAGCGTGCCGCTTTTCCCAAGCGGCGGCGTTGCATAGGCGGCAAAAAGGAGAGCGCGGGTTTGCACTCCGGCAGGGAGGCGGTATCGAGTTTTCCCTGCGCCCAGTCCTGCCATTGCTCCGGCGTACTGATTTTGCTGGAGGAGGCCTGCCATGCGGCGATATTGAAGCTGAAACGGCAAACGTTTTGAGGCATGATGTCTTTCGATGTTTTACATTTTCATACATTGTAATGAAATGGGTTAGTAAAAGCTAGGCTCTGTTATAATGCATATTGTAACGTAATTTATTCCCGGATGACATTTTATGCCTTCAATACCGAGTGCCCCGATTTATGATGTGGCTTCGCTGCTTCCGCACAGCGGACATATGGTGCTTATCGACTGTGTGAAAGAATTTGGCGATGACTATACGGTTTGCCGTGCGCCGGTTGGCGACAAGCATATTTTGCTGCAGGACGGCGTGTTGCCGTCTATGGCTTATATGGAATTGATGGCGCAGGGCATAGGCGCGTTTGCAGGCATTGAGGCTTTAAAGGCCGGAGAGCCTGTCCGTTTGGGTTTTTTATTGGGAACGCGCAAGCTGGATTTGTTTGCCGATTCCGTGCCTGTCGGTACTGAGCTGGAAGTCAGGGCGCATGTGTCCATTCAGGATTTGGGCGGCATGGGCGTATTTGATTGCGAGTTGCGCTGGACGGATGCGCCGGAAGATGTGAAGCATCTGTTGCCGCCGGATGGTTTGCTGGCAAAAGCTTCTTTAAATGTGTACAGTCCGAAAGACGGTCAAATCATTTAAACCGTTTACAAGGCCGTCTGAAAAGACAAAGATTCAGACGGCCTGTCGATATAGTGAGAAAACGTATGAGTGAAACTATTTTAATTACGGGGTCTAATCGCGGTATCGGCAAAGCCGTCGCGCTTGGTTTGGCGCAGGACGGCTTTGATATTGTTGTCCACTGCCGCAGCCGCCGCGATGAAGCGGAAGCTGTCGCGGAAGAAATCCGTGCATTGGGTAGAAATGCGCGCGTGTTGCAGTTTGACGTGTCCGACCGCGAAGCCTGCCGAGAAATTTTGACTGCCGACATTGAGGCAAACGGCACATATTACGGCGTGGTGCTGAATGCCGGCCTGACGCGAGACAATGCGTTTCCTGCTTTTACAGATGATGATTGGGACTTGGTGTTGCGTACCAATTTGGACGGTTTTTATAATGTGCTGCACCCTTTGACCATGCCGATGATTCGCCGCCGCAAAGTCGGACGGATTGTGTGCATGGCGTCAGTATCCGGTTTGACGGGCAACCGCGGTCAGGTCAATTACAGCGCGTCCAAAGCGGGCTTAATCGGCGCGGCAAAAGCCTTGGCGGTTGAGTTGGCAAAACGAAAAATTACCGTCAACTGCGTGGCGCCGGGCCTTATCGATACCGATATTATCGATGAGAACGTGCCTGTCGAAGAAATCTTAAAGGCCGTCCCTGCCGCGCGCATGGGATTGCCCGAGGAAGTAGCGCATGCGGTGCGCTTTTTGATGGATGAGAAAGCGGCGTACATTACGCGCCAAGTGATTGCTGTGAACGGAGGTTTGTGTTGAATACCAGAAGAGTCGTAGTAACAGGTATCGGCGGTATTACCGCCTTCGGCCGTGATTGGCAAAGTATTCAGACGGCCTTTAAAGCCGAAAAAAATGCGGTCAAATACATGGACTGGAGCGGACGCTTTCCTGAATTGGAAGCGCAACTGGGCGCGCCGATTGAAGGCTATTCCCCTCCAGAGCACTGGACGCGCAAGCAGCTTAGAAGTATGGGGCGCGTGTCGCATTTGTGTGTCGATGCGGCAGAGCAAGCCTTGACGGATGCGGGTTTGCTGGGTGATGAAAGCATTACAGACGGCCGTATGGGCGTAGCGTGCGGCTCGTCTGTCGGCAGTACCAAAGACATCGGCGATATGGGCGAACTTCTAACTACGGGTACATCGCGCAATTTCAACGCCAATACTTATGTGCGCATGATGCCGCATACGACTGCCGCCAATATCGGCATTTTCTTCGGCTTGAAAGGCCGCATTATCCCGACATCGAGCGCGTGTTCGTCCGGCAGCCAAGGCATTGGTTATGCCTACGAAGCGATTAAATACGGCTTGATTGATATGATGCTGGCTGGTGGCGGCGAAGAGTTTTGTCCGTCTGAAGTTTATGTTTTCGATTCACTTTATGCAGCCAGCCGCCGCAACGGCGAACCTGAGCTGACGCCGCGCCCTTACGACAACGCTCGAGACGGCTTGGTCATCGGCGAAGGCGCAGGCATTTTCGTATTGGAAGAATTGGAACACGCCCGTGCGCGCGGTGCGAAAATCTATGCCGAGCTTGTCGGCTATGGTGCCAACAGCGACGGCAGCCACGTTACCCAACCGCAAAAAGAAACTATGCAGAAATGTATGGAGCTTGCGCTGAAAGACGCCGGTATTACGCCTGATAAAGTCGGCTACGTCAGCGGCCACGGTACGGCGACTGAAAAAGGCGATATTGCCGAAACATTGGCGACTGAGGCAGTGTTTGGTTTTGTGCCGATGAGTTCGCAAAAAAGTTATCTCGGCCATACACTCGGCGCGTGTGGCGCATTGGAAGCCTGGTTTACCATTGAAATGATGAACAATGGCTGGTTTGCGCCAACTGTCAATTTGGAAAACATCGATTCGCGTTGCGGCAAGGTAGATTACATTCTAACAGGCGGACGTGAGATTCAAACTGATTATGTGGTCAGCAATAACTTTGCTTTTGGCGGCGTCAATACTTCGCTGGTGTTCAAACGTTGGCAAGAATAATTATTACTTGATTTCATGATTAAAGGCCGTCTGAAACTTATCTTGAGTTTCAGACGGCCTTTATTTTATTAAGAGCTTGAGTCGCTTTTGGATTTTATTCGTTTGTTTTCTTCTGATTCAAATCCACCAGCCTTGTTCCGGCCAAGAAGTCGTAGAGGAACTGGCGGTCGGGATGGAACAGGGCAAAGCCCCATGGCAGGATGAGCCAAATGAGCGCGGCGCCGAATGCGCCTTTAGGAGGGATATTGAGCAGATGGCGCAATCCGGCGTAGGCAAACAGGGGAATGAAAACAATAAAAATGCTGGCCCAAATAAAGCGCAGGCGCAGCTGCGGCAGGGGCGGCTGGGTATCGTTTTTATCGGCTAAGCCGATTTTCCATGTCTGCATGGCAAGGGTTTGGCCTTTTTTGTGCCAGTTGGCGCGGAAGTAGAGCCACCATGCATAGAACAAAATCAGACAGGTTGCCAGCATGGACAGGCGCGTGGAAACGGGATTGAGAAAGATGGCGACAATACCGGCTGCAAGGGCGGCAATGCTGGTAACGGCGCCGGTCAGCAGAAGTTCGTAAACCAGTGCGGCGAGGCGGCGTTTGAGAGGGGCAGTGGGAAGACGGGTCATAATGCGATGGAAACGGAAATGGGTTTGATGGAAATAAAAACAGGCCGTCTGAAACGGAGTGGGATGTTCAGACGGCCTGTTACTGTCGGGATTAGCGATGTGGACGTTTTTGACCGCGTGCCTGTTGGGCAGCCATTTGGTTCATTTCCTGACGGGTCGGACGTTTTTTGAAGATGGCGTGCGCTTCGTCAACGGAACATTTTTGCGACAGGCAAACCAAGGTAATTGCGTCTTTTTGATGTTGGCCGCCGCTGTGGTACATACGACGCAGGTTGGCTTCGTTGATACGGCCTTTTTCCGGATCGATGTCGAATTTTTTCAGGCGCTCGAGGAATTGGCGTTGCTGACGGCGTGAAGTCCAAACGAAACCACCTGCGGCAGCGGCCACGATGATGACGGCCAACAGGATGGCCAGCGGCCATGAATCGACGATCAGAACGATGATGAGGCTTAATACGGCAGTGGTCAGCAGGGCCAGGCTGCCGATGCGAAGTTTGGTTTTATTATCCATATGGTTGGTGTTTCCTTGTTTTTGCTGGAAGAGGCCGTCTGAAATGCGAGGTTCAGACGGCCTGAATTTGAGTTTACGCTATTTTACAGTATTTTCTGTTTTTGGGGCGTATTGCGTGCAAGTTTCTTGACGCGTGGCAACGGTTTCAAGCGGCCAGCGAAGTGACGAGCTGTTTGAACTCGGTCCATGCATCGCCATCTTCCGCGCCTTTGATGATGCGGTCGATTTTGGCGCAGGTTTTGAGCGCGTCGAGCAGGCGGTTGATGGAAATGCGTTTGGCTGCCATCGGTGCAAGGGTCTGCTTGTCGCCCCATAAACGCAGGCTGTTGCGCAGGCTTTGGATGTTTTGTCCCTGCTTGAGTGCGGCAGTCAGGCGGATTAGGGTGCGGATGTCCTCGGCAACCGCCCACAACAGCAAAACCGGCTCTTCGCCTTCTTCTTCCAAACCGTCCAGCAAACGGGAAACGCGCAGGGCATCGCCTTTCATCCATGCGCCCGCCAGTTGGAATACGTCGAAGCGGGCGACGGTGGCAACCGCGGCCTCTGCGTCGGCAATATTGATCAAATGGCCTTGTGGATAGAGCAGAGCGAGTTTTTCGATTTCCTGACGGGCGGCCAAAAGATTGCCTTCGACGCGCTCGGCAAAAAGGGCGAGTGCTTCAGGTTCGATATCCAAACCCTGCTGTTTCAGACGGCCCTGTATCCATTGCGGCAAAGCATGTGGCGCAACGGCTTTGGCTTCTAAGACGATGCCTTTGCCTGCCAATGCGGAAAACCATTTGGACTGGATTTGCGCTTTTTCAAGCTTGGGCAGGAGGATGAGCGTAACCGTATCTTCGGGCAGGCGTTCGGCGAAGGTTTGCAGGGCATCGCCTCCATTTTTTCCGGGTTTGCCGTTGGGAATGTGGATTTCCAGCAGTTTCAAATCGGCAAACAAACCTGCGCTGCCGGCACTTTGCAACAGCTCGTTCCAGTCAAAATTGTTTTCGGCGGTATAGACTTCACGGTTGAGATAACCTTGTTTTTTTGCGGCTGCGCGCAGGGTATCCAAAGCCTCGATACGCAACAAATCCTCTTCGCCGTGAATAATGTACAACGGTTTGAGCGGCGTATCGGGGCGCAGGCTCTCAATGGGCGCGGCAGCCATTATTGCGCTTTCAGGAAAGTCAGGCGGCGGACGATTTGATCTGCGGCGTCGATGCGCATTTCAGACCAAATGGTTTCTTCCTCTTCCTGTTTGCCCAAAACTTCGCTGTCGGCGTAGTCCATGGTGCGGTGAACCTTAACTTCCATCGGTTCGCCAACCGGCTCGCCGTTGCGGAAGGCTTGGACTTTGACGGTCATGGCCAGCAGGTATTCGTTGATTGCGGCGGCGCGGGTGATGGTGTAGATATCGCGGCGTTTTTGAAAGTCGACAACGCGCAGGGTGATTTGTGATTCGGCTTCGCTAACCGGATGGCCGTCGGCACGGCGTAAGGCATTTTCCAGCGCTTTTTGCATGACGGCTCCGCCTTCTACATGCCAGTTCTGATAAGGCAGCGGCTGAGAAGTCACGCCTGTGCCTTTCAGGTGGAAACCGCAAGAGGCAAGCAATAGGGCGAGTGCTGGCAATAGGATTTTTTTCATTAGATATTCCTTCGTTGAAACCGGTTACGGTATCGTCGGATTATAACGAATAATGTTTAGGCCGTCTGAAACCGTAAACGGAAAGTATTTCAGACGGCCTTGTCTATAAGATACAACGCTTATTTTTCCAGCCAAATCAGGCTGACCATGCGGCCGGTTTGTCCGTCGCGGCGATAGGAGAAGAAAGTATCGCGTTCCAAGACGGTGCAATGGGTGCCGCCATAAATCATGTTCACGCCTTCGCGGTGCAGAACCATGCGCGCCAAAGCGTAAATGTCGGCAAGGTATTTGCCGCTGCCGATGTCTTCAAACGCATCGACAGCTTCCGGCGTAGAGGTGCAAAACGCATCAAATACATCTTGCCCCACTTCAAACGCATCAGGGCCGATGGCAGGGGCGAGATAGGCCATGATTTCCAACGGCTCGACATTCATTGCTGCAATAGTGTTTTGCAAAACGCCACCGGCCAAACCGCGCCAACCTGCATGAGCTGCTGCAACGACTGTCCCTGCTTTGTCGCAAAACAAGACAGGCAGGCAATCGGCAGTCATCGAAGCGCAAGCGACTGTTCCCGTTGTATCCACCGAGGCATCGGCGTCTGGCGTATTGCCTAACGCTTCGGCTGCGTTCACAACAATGGTGCTGTGGATTTGATTGAGGTAGGCAACGGGCAGGCCGACTTGTTCCTGTACGATTTCGCGGTTGCGGAGCACGGCTTCCAGATTGTCGCCGACGTGCGAACCGACATTCAGGCTGCGGTACACGCCTTCGCTGACACCGCCGTTGCGTGTGGTAATAAGCGTTTTGACATTGGCAGGGGCAGGCCAGTCGGCAGTCAAAAAGTTCTTGTCTTGCGGGGCGAGGTTTAGGGTATCTGTGATGGTTTTCATAATCTTTGAGTCGCTGAAATATTGGAACGGATTGATTTCAGACGGCCTGAAATAATATTTTAGGCCGTCTGAAAAATGGGTTTAATCCCTTACATAAACGACTTCGACATCGTAGTCGTCTTCATTCCAATCATCGTCATCGTCCATGCCGAATTTCTCTTGCCATTCTTCCTCGTTGCTTAGGGACGAATCCAAACCGGCTTCCAGACGCAGGACGGAAAGCAGGTGGTACATATCGTCAGGTATAGGTGCTTCAAAGGAAACGGTTTTGCCGGTTTTCGGATGTACAAAGCTCAAGCGGTAGGCGTGCAGGGCTTGGCGCGCACCAAGGGCTTTGATGGCTTCTTTAACCGCGTCGCTGCATGGATGGCGCAGGTTGCCGTAAACCGGGTCGGCGGCCAGCGGATGGTTGGCTTCGCGCATATGAACGCGGATTTGGTGCGTGCGGCCGGTTTCGAGCGAGCATTCGATGTAGCTGTGTGCCAGATAACGTTCCAACACTTTGACGTGGGTAATGGCAGGTTTGCCGCCGAATTTGACGACTGCCATTTTCAGGCGGTTATGCGGATCGCGGCCGATTTGGGTTTCGATTTTGCCGTCGAAAGGAACAATGCCGTTGGCGACTGCACGGTAAATGCGTTTGACTGTGCGCTCTTGAAGCTGTTGAACTAATGAATTTTGCGCTGGCAAGGTCTTGGCGACCACCATCAGGCCGCTGGTTTCTTTGTCCAAACGGTGTACGATGCCCGCACGCGGCACTTGACTTAATTCGGGACAGTGCGCCAGCAGTCCGTTGAGCAGGGTGCCGCTCCAGTTGCCTGCGGCAGGATGGACGACCAACCCGGCCGGTTTGTTGATGACGATGACGGTATCGTCTTCATAAATAATGTCCAAATCCATGGGTTCGGGCGTGAACGCAAGGTTTTCTTCGCTCGGACGTACCGTAACGGCAATCAATTCACCGCCTATCATTTTATCTTTGGGTTGCGCGGGCTTATCGTTTACAATGACTGCACCCTCTTTAATCCACGAACTCAGGCGGCTGCGCGAGTAGTCGGGCATGAGTTTGGCCAATACGGCATCCAGCCTTCCGCCCGCCATTTCGAGCGGAACGGTCAAATTAACACAACTTTCTGTTTCAGGGGATGACGGAAAGTCTAAATCATCGCTATAATCGGCTTCGTTATCAAAGGAAGTATTCTGCATGAAAAAAATTCTTTTAGTAGTTTCTTTAGGTTTGGCACTGAGTGCCTGCGCAAATAAAGGCACAATCGATAAAGACGCCCAAATTACTCAAGATTGGAGTGTGGAAAAGCTTTATGCCGAAGCGCAAGACGAATTGAACAGCAACAATTATACGCGAGCTGTCAAGTTATACGAAATTTTAGAGTCCCGTTTTCCAAACGGCCGCTATGCCCAGCAGTCCCAGTTGGATACGGCGTATGCCTATTATAAAGACGATGAGCCGGAAAAAGCCTTGGCTGCCATTGCGCGCTTCCAACGCCATCATCCGCAACACCCGAATATGGACTACGCGCTGTACTTGAAAGGTTTGGTCCTGTTTAACGAAGACCAGTCTTTCTTGAACAAGCTGGCTTCCCAAGACTGGTCCGACCGCGACCCGAAAGCCAACCGCGATGCTTATCAGGCGTTTGCGGAGTTGGTTCAACGTTATCCAAACAGCAAATACGCTGCCGATGCAACTGAGCGTATGGCCAAACTGGTGGACGCTTTGGGTGGTAACGAAATATCTGTGGCGCGTTATTACATGAAACGCGGTGCTTATGTCGCAGCGGCCAACCGTGCGCAAAAAATCGTTAGCCGTTACCAAAATACCCGTTACGTCGAAGAAGCTTTGGCGATGATGGAATTGGCATACAAAAAACTGGACAAGCCGCAACTGGCTGCCGATACACGCCGTGTTTTGGAAACCAACTTCCCGCAAAGCCCGTTCTTGCAACACGAATGGCGATCTGACGATATGCCTTGGTGGCGTTACTGGCGCTAAGCGTCGGGTTGTTCAGGCATGAATTAAGGCCGTCTGAAAATGATGCAGCTATGCATTTGGTTTTCAGACGGCCTTTGTTTTTAATGTTTTTTTACGCTCTCTGTAAACAGGGTGCAAAATTCGTTTTAATATGGTAAAGTCTGATTTTAATAACTCGACGGTTTGAAGCCGTTACTCAGGGGCTGTTTAAATTTAAAATCAGTTTTGTTGAAGCTGCATCGGATTTGCTATTGATGCATTCAGGAAAATTTCAGTCGTCAGGCTGATTTGGTTTTAAATTTAAGCAGCCCTTTATGTTTACAAAAAACAGAGGTAGATTCTCATGAAGTCTTGGCAGCTTCCTGAACACGTTGCCGACGTGTTACCGACCAATGCCCGACAACTGGAAAGCGCCCGTGAGCGGCTATTGGCTTTGTTCCGCGTGCATGGTTATGAATTGGTGCAACCGCCATTGATGGAATACAGCCATTCCTTATTGACGCATATCGATGCCGGTTTGTCTTTGAAAACCATTTTGGTCGTCGATCAGCTCAGCGGCCGCCAGCTCGGTATCCGTGCGGATATTACGCCGCAGGTGGCGCGCATTGATGCCCACTTGCTTTCCACCAACCAAGGCATCAACCGTTTATGCTATGCCGGTTCGGTGCTTCATGCGCGGCCTGACGGATTGCTCAATATGCGCGAGCCTTTGCAGGCGGGTGCGGAAATGTACGGCTTGGAAGGCATTGAAGCGGATATTGAATTGATTGATTTGATGCTGAAAAGCATGAAAATTGCCGATATGGGCGAAGTCTTGCTTTCATTGGGCCATATCGGCGTATTCCGTGCTTTGGCAAATGCCGCGCATTTGAATGAGCAGCAATCGGCAACCCTGCTTTCATCAATGCAGGACAAAGATGCCGAGGCCGTCAGCCAGTTGGTCAAAGAGTGGAAACTCGACGGTATGTGGGCAAAAGCGTTTTCACTGTTGCCCCGATTGTATGGCGGTCGTGAAGTGCTGACTGTGGCTAGAGAGAAATTACCGGAATTGTCCGCAGTCAGTGCGGCCTTGGATGAATTGCAGGCAGTATGCGATGCGTTCCCAAATCAAAAAGTGCATATCGATTTGTCGGAACTGCGTGTTGACAATTACCATACCGGTTTGCTTTACGCAGCTTATGGTTCAAACCGTCATGATGCTGTAGCACGCGGCGGCCGTTATGACGGATTGGGCGGATACTTCGGACGAGCGCGTCCTGCAGCCGGATTCAGTTTTGATTTGCGCAGCTTCATCGGCCGCCTTCCTGCTATCGGACGGGAATCCGTGGTGGCTGTCGATGTAAAAGACATGCCCGCAGCTCAAGAAGCGGTAGATGCTTTGCGCGAACAAGGACAATGTGTCGTTATCGATTACGGTATCGGCTATAACGGTTCGGAAGAGGTTACAGGCCGTCTGAAGCAGGTAGACGGCGTTTGGAAAGTAATCGCTTTGAACGATTGAGTTTTATTTTGAAATTTTGTATCTGAAATAAGGTTAGATGGCTATGGCTAAAAATGTTGTCGTAATCGGTGCCCAATGGGGTGATGAAGGCAAAGGTAAGATTGTTGACTGGCTGGCGGAAGAAACCAGCGGTGTTGTACGTTTCCAAGGTGGCCACAATGCCGGCCATACTTTGGTCGTCGGTGGCAAAAAAACCATTTTGCGCCTGATTCCAAGCGGCATTTTGCATGAGACTTTGGACTGCTTCATCGGATCAGGCGTCGTGGTTTCTCCTGAAGCATTGTTGGGTGAAATCGACGAATTGAACGCTGCCGGTGTGAAAAACGTTGAAGGCCGTCTGAAAATTGCGCCGACCTGCCCATTGATTCTGCCTTACCACATCGCGCTTGACCAAGCTCGCGAAGCTTCCCGCGGTAAAAGCAAAATTGGTACAACCGGGCGCGGCATCGGCCCAGCCTATGAAGATAAAGTTGCCCGTCGCGCGATTCGCGTGGTGGACTTGTTGCACCCTGAAAAACTGGTTGAAAAACTGGAAGCTGTTTTGGCTTATTACAATGTTCAGTTGCAACACCTGCACAATGCCAAGCCGGTAAAAGTTGAAGACGTGATGGCGGTCATTGAAAAAGTTGCACCGCGCATTACGCCGATGATTACCGATGTTTCCCGTGTTTTGAACGAGAAAAACCGCAAGGGCGAAAGCCTGTTGTTTGAAGGCGCACAAGGTACGTTGCTGGACATCGACTACGGTACTTATCCGTTTGTAACTTCTTCCAACTGTTTGGCTGGTGCCGCTTCTGCAGGTGCAGGCGTAGGTCCGCAAATGCTGGATTACGTTTTGGGTATCGTTAAAGCCTATACCACCCGTGTGGGTTCCGGTCCATTCCCGACTGAATTGTTTGATGAAGTGGGCGCAGGTTTGGCTGAGCGCGGCCATGAATTCGGCTCCGTAACCGGTCGTGCGCGTCGTTGCGGTTGGTTTGACGCGGCTGCTCTGAAACGCTCTATTCAAGTTAACGGCATTTCCGGCATGTGCATTACCAAGCTGGATGTGATGGATGGTATTGAAAACATCAATATCTGTGTAGGTTATGAATTGCCTGATGGCAGCAAAACCGACATTCTGCCTTGCGGCTCTGATGCGGTAGAAACCTGCAAACCGATTTACGAAACCATGCCGGGTTGGAGCGAGTCGACTTTCGGCGTGAAAGAGTACGACAAGCTGCCTGAAAACGCTAAAGCTTATCTGAAACGTATCGAAGAAGTGTGTGGTGCGCCTGTGGCCATTGTTTCAACCGGTCCTGACCGTGAAGAAACCATCGTTTTGCATCATCCGTTTGCTTAATTGATTAAGTGAATAAAAGGCCGTCTGAATTTTCAGACGGCCTTTTATATGAAATGCAATAAACATTCAGCCCTGAACGACATCTGTCTTCAGGGCTGAATTTTGTATTTTACGCTGTTTTTAAGTACGAATGTTTGGAAAGTGAGATGTAGTACCAAGTAACAATTATTCTCATTGACGTAAATCAAGAAAAACTAAATCTGTAATTTTATTTCACAAAAACCTCTGTAAATAAATGGGTATTGATGTTATCCTTTCAGAAAATTTACAGTCTATATTTTCAATAAAATTAGGAGCTTGATATGTCAAATGATGTTCAGCAACGTCCTGCCGCTTGGGAAGGTTTTGTCGGTGGTAACTGGGAAACCAACGTAGATGTCCGCGATTTTATTCAAAAAAATTACACGCCATATGAGGGCGATGCTTCATTCTTAGCACCTGCAACTGAAGCCACAACCAAGCTGTGGGCGGAAGTGATGGAAGGCATCAAGGTTGAAAACCGTACACACGAGCCGTATAAAATCGACGCGCAAATCGTCTCTGGCATTACCAGCCATGCTCCAGGCTATATCGACAAAGATTTGGAAACCATCGTCGGCCTGCAAACAGACGAGCCTTTGAAACGCTCTATCATGCCGTTTGGCGGTTTGAAAATGGTGCAAGACGCGTGCAAAGTGTACAACGTTGAATTGAATCCCGAAGTCAGCGAAATTTTCACCAAATACCGCAAAACCCACAACCAAGGCGTATTTGACGTTTATACGCCCGACATCCGCCGCTGCCGTAAATCAGGCGTGATTACCGGTCTGCCGGATGCTTATGGCCGTGGCCGTATTATCGGTGACTACCGCCGTGTGGCATTGTACGGTATCGACTTCTTGATGAAAGACAAACTCAACCAGTTCAACTCACTGCAAGCCGATTTGGAAAACGGTGTGGACTTGGAAGAAGTGATCCGCCGCCGCGAAGAAATCAATGAGCAATATAAAGCATTGAACCAAATGAAAGAAATGGCGGCTTCTTACGGCTACGATATTTCCGGCCCTGCAAAAAATGCACAAGAAGCGATCCAATGGACTTACTTCGCCTACCTCGCTGCCGTTAAATCTCAAAACGGCGCAGCGATGTCCTTCGGCCGTGTATCTTCATTCTTGGATATTTACATCGAACGCGACCTGAAAAACGGTGTGATTACCGAAACCCAAGCTCAAGAATTCATTGACCACTTGGTGATGAAACTGCGTATGGTCCGTTTCCTGCGTACGCCCGAATACGACCAACTCTTCTCCGGCGACCCGATTTGGGCAACCGAATCCATCGGCGGTATGGGCTTGGACGGCCGTACGCTGGTAACCCGCACCAACTTCCGCGTGCTGCATACCCTGTACAACATGGGCCCGTCTCCTGAGCCAAACATCACTGTATTGTGGTCAGAACAACTGCCGCAAGGCTTTAAAGAATTCTGCGCCAAAGTATCCATCGATACTTCCTCCATCCAATACGAAAACGACGATTTGATGCGCCCTGACTTCAATAGCGACGACTACGCCATTGCCTGCTGCGTCAGCCCGATGGTGGTCGGCAAACAAATGCAGTTCTTCGGCGCACGTGCTAACTTGGCTAAAACTCTGCTGTACGCAATCAACGGCGGCGTGGACGAGAAATCTAAAGAGCAAGTTGGTCCGAAAACCGAGCCGATTATGGACGAAGTTTTGGACTACGACACTGTCTTTGAGCGCATGGACAAATTCATGGATTGGTTGGCAACCCAATACGTTACCGCGCTGAACATTATTCACTACATGCACGACAAATACAGCTACGAAGCCGCGTTGATGGCATTGCATGACCGTGATGTGATCCGTACAATGGCATGTGGTATCGCCGGTTTGTCTGTGGCTGCCGACTCCCTGTCTGCCATTAAATACGCCAAAGTGAAACCGATTCGTGACGAAAACGGCATTGCCGTTGACTTTGAAATCGAAGGCGAATACCCACAATTTGGTAACAACGATGACCGCGTTGACGATATCGCCTGCGATTTGGTTGAACGTTTCATGAAAAAAGTGGCGACCCACAAAACTTACCGCAACGCTACTCCAACTCAGTCCGTACTGACCATTACTTCCAACGTCGTTTACGGTAAGAAAACCGGTAATACTCCAGACGGCCGCCGTGCAGGTGCTCCATTTGGTCCGGGTGCAAACCCAATGCACGGCCGTGACGTCAACGGTGCAGTCGCTTCATTGACTTCCGTAGCCAAACTGCCATTTGAGTTTGCCAAAGACGGTATTTCTTATACCTTCTCCATTATTCCCGGCGCGTTGGGTAAAGACGAGCATTCTCGCGAACGCAACCTTGCCGGTCTGATGGACGGTTATTTCCACCATGAAGACGGTATTTTGGAAGGCGGCCAACACTTGAACGTCAACGTATTGAATCGCGAGACTTTGGAAGATGCGATGCACAATCCGGAGAAATATCCGCAGTTGACCATTCGTGTGTCCGGTTATGCGGTTCGCTTCAACTCGCTGACCCGCGAACAACAGCTTGACGTGATTACCCGTACGTTCACAGAAACCATGTAATCCGGGTGGAGAAACAAACCAGAAGCTAAATTTGCATTTGGTTTGTTTTGAAACAAAGCTCCAAGGCCGTCTGAAATGTTCAGACGGCCTTTATTATCGTACAATCCATATAAGCAAAAACATTTTTGAGCCGAACACTATGTCCACGACTTTTGCCATTACCCCCGAGCCGGAACTGAAAGACCTTGGCCACCGTCACTATAACGGCAAAGGCATTATTCATTCTATTGAATCTTGCGGTGCTGTCGATGGTCCGGGTTTGCGCTACGTGCTTTTTTTGCAAGGTTGCCTGATGCGCTGCCTGTATTGCCATAATCGCGATACTTGGGATTTGCATACCGAGCAGGCGCAAGAATTGGATGTGGCAACCGTGATGAAGCAAGTCATGACCTATCGTCATTATCTGCGTGCAACAGGCGGAGGCGTAACGGCAACCGGCGGCGAGCCGTTATTGCAATATGAGTTTGTACGCGATTGGTTTACGGCCTGTCGGGAGCACGATATCCATACCTGTCTCGACAGCAATGGCTATGCTTTGCACTATGATTCGATTTTGGATGATTTGCTCGATCATACCAATTTAGTCATGCTCGACTTAAAACAAATCGATCCTGAAATTCATAAAGTGCTTGTCGGTATCCCAAATACCAAAACGCTGAAATTCGCGCGCTATCTTGCCGAACGCAATCAGCCGACGCGTGTGCGCTATGTGGTTGTTCCCGGTTATACCGATGATGAGCATTCAGCGCATTTATTGGGCGAGTTTATCGGTGATATGGATAATGTCGAAATGGTCGAGCTTTTGCCGTATCACGAATTGGGCGCACACAAATGGGCTTTGTGCGGCGACGAATACAAATTAAAAGGCGTACATCCGCCGCCTAAAGAAACCATTTTGAAAATCAAAGAAATATTAGAGAGTTACGGAAAAAATATTATTTATTAAAATAGAAAAAGGCCGTCTGAAACGAAATAATCAGTTTCAGACGGCCTTTTCATGATTGAAAAAGACTTAAGCGTTCAATGCGGCCAAAACCTTGGCGACAACTTCTGATACTGCAACGGCTTGAGCTTGATTGTCACGGCGTTCGGCATATTCGACATTGCCTTCTTTTAAGGCGCGATCGCCGATGACGATGCGGTGAGGGATGCCCAACAGCTCGGAGTCATTCAGCAATACGCCTGCACGTTCGTCGCGGTCATCCAGCAATACATCCGCACCGGCAGCCAAAAGCTCGGCATAGATTTTGTCGGCGGCTTCGCGTACGGCATCTGATTTTTTGTAGTTCATCGGTACAATCACGACTTCAAACGGCGCCATTGCTTTGGTCCAAACAATGCCTTTTTCGTCGTTGTTTTGCTCGATGGCGGCGGCAACAACGCGGGTAATACCGATACCGTAGCAGCCCATTTCCATAATTTGGGATTTGCCGTTATTGTCCAAGAAGCTGACGTTCATGGCTTGGGTATATTTATCGCGTAATTGGAAAACGTGGCCGACTTCAATACCGCGTGCCAGTTTCAGACGGCCTTGTTCGTCAGGGCTGATATCGCCTTCGATGACATTGCGCAAATCGACAAATTCAGGCTCGGCAGCATCTCGGCCGAAGTTAAAGCCGGTATAGTGGTAGTTGTCTTCGTTTGCGCCGATAACCCAATCTGCCCCTTTTTCGGTAGCGAAATCCGCATAGACTTTACCTTTAAATCCGACAGGGCCGAGAGAGCCGCCGTTTGCGCCGAACTGTTCAACAATCGCCGCAGGGCTTGCCATGGTCAGTGGCGATTTCACGCCGGCCAGTTTTTCCGCCTTGATGTCGTTAAATTCATGGTCGCCACGTAACAGCAGCAGGACGAGTTTGCCTTCGTTTTCGCCTTCGACCACGATGGATTTAAGGGTTTGTTCAACCGGAATATTGAGGAATTCAACTAAAGACTCAATGGTTTTGACGTTTGGCGTATGTACTTTGGTTAACTCGGCCTGAGCAGCGGCGCGTTCGCCTTTAAGCGGCAAAGTCGGCGCCAGCTCGATATTGGCGGCGTAATCGGAAGTGTCGCTATATGCAATAACGTCTTCGCCGCTTTCAGCCAATACTTGGAATTCGTGAGAGCCAGTACCGCCGATGCTGCCAGTATCCGCGGCAACAGGACGGAATTCCAAACCCAAACGGGTGAAGATACGGTAGTAAGCGTCGTACATATCTTGATAGGTCGTCTGAAGCGAGACATAGTCGGCATGGAAGGAATAAGCGTCTTTCATGACGAACTCGCGCGCACGCATCACACCGAAGCGCGGACGCACTTCATCGCGGAATTTGGTTTGGATGTGGTAAAAGTTTTTCGGCAGTTGTTTGTAGCTGTTGACTTCTTTGCGCACGATGTCGGCAATCACTTCTTCACAAGTCGGACCCATGCAGAAATCACGGTCATGACGGTCTTTCAGGCGCAGCAGTTCTTTACCATAAAACTCCCAGCGGCCGGATTCCTGCCATAGTTCGGCAGGTTGTACCACCGGCATCAGCAGCTCCACACTACCTGCACGGGCCATTTCTTCGCGCACGATATTTTCAACTTTGCGCAATACGCGCAGACCCATCGGCATCCAAGTATAAAGACCAGATGCGTTGGCTTTGATCAAACCGGCACGAATCATCAGCTTGTGGCTGGCAAGTGCGGCTTCGGCAGGGGCTTCTTTAAGGGTAGAAATGAAGAACTGGGAGGCTTTCATGGCGTATTTTTCTTTCTTGAAAATAAGTGCGTATTGTAACGCAAAATGTGTGGCCGCGCGTCTTTTGAATGGCATCTGATGAAATCGGCCGTTGTTTTACGCAGCTTTTGATTCGGGGCGATTTTTAGGGATGTCAACCCTAATTTATGCACAAAGCCGCATAACCTTGTTTTACCTATAAATTTTCACTGTATGATTATAGTAAAATCTTATAAATATAACTATTTGATTTTATTAAGTTTTATTTGATTAAATTTTAGTCAATTTAAGACTTGGTTTGTTCCTAAAGAAAATTTTACGATTACCCAAAGCTTATCAACAGATTTATCCACAGAGATTGTGTATAGATTTTAAATGCTGTCGGCGTAATGATTTCGCATGATTGTCAAGCCTTGTTTAAAGCAGATTTGGTTGCCTTAAAAAGATGGGGTAACAACACGATGGGCAGGTTTTACGCTAACATTCTGCTTATTGCTGTTTCCTTACAAGGATAAAATGAAAAATTTAGAATTGCATTTGCTGGAACGCAGAAAGATGTTTAACGGGCATCAGGAACGCTACCACCACTTTTCTCAAACCTGCCAGACGGATATGGTATTTGATGTCTATCTGCCGCCACAAGTCTTAAAAGGTTATCCCGCGCCTGTTTTATATTTTCTTTCCGGCTTAAATAGTGATGGTTCTGAATTGGTTCGGCAAAGCGGAATCCAGCGCTTTGCGGCGCAATGGAATATTATCGTGGTTTTTCCGGATACCTCGCCACGCGGTCAGCATGTTGCCGACAGTGAGGAACATTATCTTGGACAGGGTGCCGGATTTTATGTTAACGCAACTGAAGCACCTTGGGCGCAGCATTACCAAATGGAAAGCTATATCAGCCAAGAGTTGCCTGATTTGATTGAGCATAATTTCCCGGTAACGAAAGAGCGCAGCATTGCAGGTTTCAGCATGGGCGGGCATGGCGCGCTGCATTTGGCTTTGAACTATCCCGGCCGATATGCTGCGGTTTCTGCCTTTGCGCCTTTATGTCATCCTATCGATACGGAAGGCGGCAGGCAGGCGTTTTCAGCTTATTTGGGTCAAAACATGGAAACATGGAAACGCTATGACAGTACAGAGCTGCTTCAGACGGCCTCACATAAATTGCCTGTTTTGATTGATGTCGGCAGTGAAGATGCTTTGTATCCTGAAGTCCTGCAACCGGAAGGGTTTGTCCGCTCAGCACGCGAAAAAGGTTTCAATATTCAATATAAAGTACGTCCGGGCTATGGGCATGATTATTTCTTTATTGCCAGCTTTATCGATTCGCATGTTGAATTTCACGCTCAGGCATTAGGGCTTTAAGCAGTATTGAATAAAAGGCCGTCTGAAATCCGATTAATGGTTAGATTTCAGACGGCCTTTTATTTGGCCTTTTTTTAACCTTTAATTTCAAACAGACTTATTCCTCAGGACGTTCGCCGTCGGTATCGTCCAATTTGCCTTCGGTGATATCCATATTGATACCGACTGCCGCACGGATTTTGGCATCGATTTCGTTGGCAACATCAGGATTTTCTTTCAGCCAAACGCGGACGTTGTCTTTGCCTTGACCGATTTTTGCGCCGTTGTAGCTGTACCATGCGCCGGATTTCTCAACAATGTCGTGTTTGACGCCCAAGTCGATCAATTCGCCTTCCCAGCTAATGCCTTCGCCGTAAAGAATATCGAATTCAGCTTGACGGAACGGAGGCGCAACTTTGTTTTTGATGACTTTGACTTTGGTTTCGTTACCAATAACGTCATCGCCTTTTTTAATCTGACCGGTACGGCGGATGTCGAGGCGGACGGAGGCATAGAATTTGAGCGCGTTACCGCCGGTCGTGGTTTCAGGGCTGCCGAACATCACGCCGATTTTCATACGGATTTGGTTAATGAAAACAACCAATGTATTGGTGCGTTTGATGTGGCCGGTCAGTTTGCGCAAGGCTTGGCTCATTAGGCGGGCTTGCAGGCCGACGTGGCTGTCGCCCATTTCGCCTTCGATCTCGGCTTTAGGCACAAGTGCCGCTACGGAGTCGACAACGACCATATCGATACCGCCTGAGCGCACCAATGTATCGCAGATTTCCAATGCCTGCTCGCCGGTATCCGGTTGGGAGAGATAGAGTTCTTCGACTTTTACGCCGAGTTTGCGGGCGTAAATCGGGTCAAAAGCATGCTCGGCATCGATGAATGCGCAGATGCCGCCATTTTTTTGGCATTGGGCAATGGCTTCGAGACAGAGTGTGGTTTTACCGGAGGATTCCGGGCCGAAAATTTCAACCACACGGCCGCGGGGCAGACCGCCAACGCCGAGAGCCAAATCCACGCCGAGTGAGCCGGTGGAAATAACATCAAGGTTTTCTTCCTGTTGGCTGCCGTCCATTTTCATGATGGAGCCTTTGCCGAAGTTTTTTTCGATTTGGGCAAGGGCGGCGGCTAAGGCTTTGCTTTTTTCGTCTGACATGTTTTCTCTCCGAAAGGAAATATGAATCGCTAAGAATTTATTTAGCTATTATCGCATAAATTAAGAAAAAGTATAGTTTTATTTTTATTTTTCAGACGGCCTGTGTTTTTTGTATGCAACAGGCCGTCTGAAACTTTAAATAATCAATCAGTTGGTTAATGATGCAAAAACTTGGAAATAGTCGGGGAAAGTTTTATGCGTACATTTCGGGTCGTTGATGATGACGGGGACACCCAAAAGCGAAGCCAGAGAGAAACACATGGCCATACGGTGGTCGTCATAAGTATCGATGACGGCATCGGGGGTAAGTGTTTCGGGCGGCGTAATATGAATGGCCTCGGCTTCTTCAACGACTTCTGCACCCAGTTTGCGCAGTTCGGTTGCCATGGCGGCGATGCGGTCGGTTTCTTTGACGCGCCATGAGCCGATATTGCGCAGGGTGCAGGGCTGTTTGGTGGCCAATGCAACAATGGCCAAGGTCATGGCTGCATCGGGGATATGGTTGGCATCCAAATCAAAAGCCTGAATCTTGCGCTCGGCAGGACGGGAAATTTCAACAAAATTTTCGCCCCAAATGACATCCGCACCGATTTTCTCCAGTTCGCGTGCGAAGGCAACATCGCCTTGGATGCTGTGCGCGCCGATGCCGATCACGCGGATGGGTGTACCGGCAATCAGACCTGCACCTAAGAAATAAGACGCACTGGAGGCATCACCTTCTACATATAAATGTTCGGGCGCATGATATTTGGCACCGGCCGGGATTTTAAATACACGGTAGTCTTCATTGATGATGTCCACACCGAACTGTGCCATCAGCTTGAGTGTGATGTCGATATAAGGCTTGGAAATCAACTCGCCTACCATGTGGATTTCAAAGGCTTGTCCGGTCAAGGGCAAAGCCATCAGCAGGGCGGTCAGGAATTGGCTGGAAACATTGCCTTTAATCGGAATAACGCGCTCGCCGTTGTCTTGGCGTTTGCCGATCTGAAGCGGAGGATAGTTTTCATTGCCCAGATATTGTACGTCCGCGCCTGCAATGCGCAGCGCATCCACCAAATCGCCGATGGGGCGTTCGTGCATACGCGGCACGCCATGCAGATGATAGTCGCCGCCCAAAACGGCAAGTGCGGCAGTCAAAGGACGGAATGCCGTACCGGCGTTGCCTAAAAATAAATCGGCAGTTTGGTTGGGAAAGCGGCCGCCGGTGCCATGAACTTTCAGACGGCCTTCAGGTAAAGATTCAATTTGTACGCCGAGTTTGTCGAGTGCTTCAAGCATTCGGTCGGTATCGTCGGATTTGAGCAAAGAATGAATTTCGCAAACATTGTCGGAGAGTGCGGCCAAGAGTAGCGTGCGGTTGCTGATGCTTTTGGAACCGGGCAGGGCAACGGTGGAAGGCTTGAGTGTAGAAGCGGGCAGGCGGATGGATTCGGTCATGGCTGGACTAAGCTCGTTTGAATTGTAAATTAGACCGATATTATACGCAGGCAAAGGCCGTCTGAAAAATGAAGAGGGCGCAATTTATTTGTGAAAAAATGAATTTTTATATCGTTACACAATTTTCCAATCATTTATTTTGAAATTTTCTGCTCCTGTTTTGTGTTTGCCGCTATAACTTATTTTGTTGTGGCAGGTATATAACCAAACACCATAAGAAAATCAGAAACCATTCTTTCCTATTTTTTCAGACGGCCTTTAATATCGGCGGACAATCATTGATAAAGCAAGAGCACGACCATGAGCCATTATCCTTTGTTTGCCGATTTGAGAAACCGTCCTGTTTTACTGGCAGGTGCGGGCAAGGTTGCCGAGCGCAAGGCGGAAAGCCTGTTGTCTGCCGGAGCGCGCGTGCGCGTTGTTGCGGAAACTTTGAATCCTCAGTTTCAGCAATGGGCGGACGAAGGGAAAATAGTTTGGCTGGGCGGCTTGTTTGAAGAAGCCATGTTGGACGAGGTGTATTTCGTTATTGCGGCGACGGATGACGGTATATTTAACCGCTGTGTTTTTGAAGCGGCGGAGCGACGGGCGAAATTGTGCAATACGGTGGATACGGCGGACTTGTGTTCGTTTATCGTGCCTGCTGTGGTGGATAGGGGGCCATTGAAGATAGCCATATCCAGTGGAGGTACTGCGCCTGTATTGGCGCGGAAATGGCGGCAGATTATTGAAACATTGATTCCGCTGCATACGGGTACGATGGCGCGTATTGCAGGAAAATGGCGCGAAAAGGTTAAACAGACTATTCATCATGTCGAACGACGCCGTTATTTTTGGGAAAAGTTGTTCGACAGCCGTTTCGGTATTTTTGCGGCTCAAAACAATATCGAAGCGGCAGAACGCGAGTTGATCACGCAGTTGAATCGGGAAACGCCGTTTGGCGGCGAAGTGGTTTTGGTGGGCGCAGGGCCGGGCGATCCGGGCTTACTGACCATACATGCTTTGCAGGCGATACAGGCTGCGGATACCGTGTTTTACGATGCTTTGGTGTCGGATGAGATTTTGGCGATGGTGCGTAAAGATGCGGTGAAAATCAGTGTAGGCAAGCGGGCGGGTGCACACCATGTTCAGCAGGAAGAAACCAACCGTCTGTTGGTTGAACACGCTCAAAAAGGCGAGCGCGTGGTGAGGTTGAAAGGCGGCGATCCTTTTGTGTTCGGGCGCGGCGGGGAGGAAGTGCAAACCCTGCATCAGGCTGGAATCACCTACCGCATTGTGCCGGGTATTACTGCCGCGCTTGGAGCTACTGCTTATGCCGGTATTCCGTTAACTCATCGCGATTGCGCCCAAAGTGCTTTATTTGTAACCGGCCACAGCAAACATGAGGGCAATCAGCCCGATTGGCAGACTTTGGCTTTAAGCCGCCAAACGCTGGTAATCTATATGGGGACGCTTAAAGCGGCTGAAATTGCGGAAAAACTGATGGCTTATGGCAGGCAGCCTTCTACACCTGTTGCCGTGATTTCCAATGGGACTTTACCGCATCAAACCGTGCGGACAGGCCGTCTGAAAGATTTGGGCTTGTTGGCTGCCGAAGCAGAACGTCCGGCTTTAATGGTAATTGGCGAAGTGGTTGCCCTGCGCGATGAGATGAAATGGTTTGGAGAATTTGTCGAATGCTATGAAGAAGCTGCATAAAGAGGATTAATCAAACAAGGCCGTCTGAATATTGGTTTTCAGACGGCCTTGCCTTATTTAAAAGCTTGGCAATATTGCTGATAACGTTCTGCCAGTCCATATAGGATGATGGCTGTCAGCCCCCAAATGTCGTAGTGTCGGAAAGGCAGGGCGGGGAGGGCGAGGGTTTGATTGTTGTGATGAAGTTGACGGAATGTGTAGTTTTGCAGGTTTAAGGCGAAGTCTAAAGGCAGATAAAAAATTTCAGCTACTTCGTCGGGATTGGCTTTAGGGTTGACGGGCTGGGTGCAAATTGCCGGAACAGGCGTAACACGATAGCCGGAAGGCGTGTCATAAAAGGGTAGCGGCGCAAAAGTCTGCCATGCGGCAATCGGAATGGCGGTTTCTTCATAAGCTTCTCTTAACGCCGTTGCCGTTAGGCTGTCGTCTTGGGTATCTTTGCGGCCGCCGGCAAAGGCGATTTGTCCGGTGTGCTGCCTTAAGGTCTCGGCCCTTTTGGTCAGTAAAATTTGCCACGCTCCTTCATGCAAGACAATGCCGACCAAAACGGCTGCTTCTTTGACTGTGTGGGCAGTAACTAATTGATTGCGCTCTGCTTGCATACGGCTGCTGAAGTGTGAAGCTTGAGTTAAGAAATGGATAAGGTGGTCGGTATTCATTTTTGGTGCTGATCGTTTTATGCAGATGAGGATTACACAAGGTTTACGGTTGCTGTGTCAACAAAATAGGGTGCATGTGTTACAGTTATGCCTGAATGATAAATAAAGCTTTGCGTCTGTTTTGCAAGTGCTTAAGGCCGTCTGAAGATGCCGGCAGGTTCTCAAAAAGGATAGTTATGTTGTTTTCCCCATCCCGTATTCGAGTAGCAGCTGCGGCTGTCATGATGTTGTTCGCTACACAAACTTTTGCTGCGCCCGGCGATTCAAATGCAGTTTTTGAATCGGCTAAGATTATCAAAAAGAAAAGCCGTGCCGACCGTTTTTCTCCCGAAGAGCGCGAGCAGGAGCGGATACGTCTGTTGGGTATACAAAACCGCACCTCGCAGGTTTTCACTTTGTTAAATTCAGAACTGGCCCTGCAAAAGGGCGATGCGGCTTCTGCGCTGTTTACTTATATTTTGACGTTGCATCGCACCAAATCTCCCGAAGTGGCCGAACGCGCTTTGGAGATGGCGGTCTCTTTAAACGCCTTTGAACAGGCTGAAGCCATTTACCAAAAATGGCGCGAAATCGAGCCGGAGCCAGGTGAAGCACAAAAGCGTATGACTTGGTTGCGCAATTTGCTGCTAGGCAAAGCCGATAAGAATTTAAGCGGATTGGATAAGGTAATTGCCGGCGGTAGTGAAGATGAGCAAAAGCGCGTGTTCCTGCTTTTGGCACAAACCGCTGCCCAACAGCCGAATCTGACCAGCGATGCGGTCAAACAGGTGCATAAAACGGCACTAAATTATAAAGACTTCCCTGAAGCGGCGATTGCGGATGCAATTTTTAGTGCAAAAGATGGTCAAAAGAAACACGCTATTGCGGCATTGCAGCGATTGGCTAAGTTAGACAATAAAATTTTGCCGCCGACTTTTGTCACGTTGCGGCTGATGGCGCAACGGCATCCTGATATTTTGGACGGCTTCTTCAAAGATACAGACACCAAAACCTTATCTCCGATTTGGCAGGAGTTGGACATCGCCAATTTGATCGCCCATGGCCAAAATAATAAGGCATTCAAGCGTTTGCAGACTTTGTTGGAAGAAAACCCAAACCCTGATTTGTATATTCAGGCCGCCTTATTGTCAGCCAGCAAGACGGAAAATATTTCTGCGGTAAACAGCTATCTGGAAAAGGCTTATAAAGCCGGTACGGAAGAGCAGCGCAGCCGTGCGGCGTTGATTGGTGCGGTTTCTTACAATGATGCAGAGGATTTTGCCAAAGCCAAACAATGGCTGGACAAGGTAACGGCAACGGCTTATACGTTTGATAAAACCATTTTGGCTGCTTCCATCGAAGCCAAACAGGGCAACCATAAAGAGGCTTGGGCTTTGGTGCAACGTGCACAAAAAATGCCCGAGCAAAGAGGACGTTATTTTGAAGCCGGTGATTTGCTGAATACGGCTTTGTTTGTATTGTCTAAAAATACCAATCTTCAAGAATCGTTGAACGCTTTGAATAGCTTGGTAAATTCCACCGAAAAATCCTTGAAAACTCAAGCTTCTCCGGAGTTGCTTGCCAATGTGCTGTATCAGCGTTCGATGGTGTATGAGAAGCTGAATCAGTCAGGCAAGGCGATTGCCGATTTGCGCCGTGTTGTAGAGTTGTATCCGGACAATCCGCACGGTTGGAATGCTTTGGGTTATACCTTGTTGTCCAACGGCAAGGATTTGGAGGAGGCATTCAAAATGGTTCAGACGGCCTATCAAATGGAGCCGGAAAGCGCAGCCATTAATGATAGTGTAGGCTGGGCTTATTATCTTAAAGGCGATGCCCAAATGGCTTTGCCGTATATCCAATATGCCTACGAAAAAGAACCTGAAGCCGAAGTCGCCGCACATTTGGGCGAAGTCCTATGGGCACTTGGCGACCAAGACAAGGCCAAAGAAATCTGGAATGACGGCTTGAAACGTGGAAGCAATCTCCGAGTATTAAAAGAGACAATGTCCAAATTCGGTATAACGCCCAGCAAACCGCATACTCAAAAACACAAATAAAACCAAAAGGCCGTCTGAAAAGCGTTTGATTTCAGACGGCCTATGAAGGAATATCCATGAATTTAAAACAATTATCATCGGTTGCAGCCTTATTGCTTTTAGCTGCCTGTGCGCAGCCAAACTTACCTCAGCAAAACAGTTGGCAAGCGGCCGAGCAGGTGCAGGATTTTAGCGCAGATGGTCGTTTGGCTGTCAAAGTGGAAGGCAAAGGCTCTTATGCCAATTTCGACTGGACTTATCAGAACGCGGTTCAAACCATTGATGTGAATACCCCATTGGGCAATACCGTAGGCCAGCTGTGTCAAGACAGTGAAGGTGTATTGGCAGTAGACAGTAAGGGTAAGGTTTATCAGGCGGAAACGGCTGAGGAATTGAGCAGACAGCTTTTGGGCTTTGCTTTGCCGGTTCAATATTTGCATATTTGGGCAGATGGTAAACGCGTTGCCAATGCGCCATACAAAATTCTGCCTGATGGCCGTCTGGAGCAGTTTGACTGGACGATATCGCGCACTTTAAATAGTTCAGGGCAGCCCAAAACGCTTCAACTTGAGAATGCCAAGTTTAATATCCGCTTGGTGTTTGACACGGTAAACCACTCTTTAGATAAGAATGGACAAACCCGATGCGCAGCACGCAAATAGAGGATACTATGTCTGTTTCAGAGGAAATCCAAGCCTTTCCTGCGCCGGCCAAATTAAATTTGGATTTGAGGATTACCGGCCGAAGGAGCGATGGTTATCATAATTTGGAAAGTATTTTCTGTTTGATCGGCTTATACGATACCGTTCATCTGAAAGTGCGTACTGATGGGCAAATTATTCTGCATACGCCGGTCGAAGGGCTTGAGCCTGAGCAAGACTTGACTTATCGGGCAGCTAAATTATTACTGCCCTATGCAAGCGTACTGCACGGCGTTGAAATCTGGTTGGATAAAGTGATTCCAACCGGAGGCGGATTAGGCGGTGGCAGCTCCGATGCAGCCACAGTTTTAATGATTTTAAACCAATGGTGGCAATGCGGCTTAAGCGGGCAGCAACTGATTGATTTAGGCGTAAGTCTTGGTGCGGATGTTCCTTTTTTTATTTTTGGCAGAAGTGCTTTTGCCAAAGGCGTGGGCGAGAAACTGGCTGAAATAGATGTCCCTAAACAATGGTATGTTATCGTTAGGCCCCCCGTTCATGTGGCAACAGCTAAAATTTTTGCACATGAAGGCTTGACACGGGATTCCAAACCCAGCATAATGCCGACTTTCCAATCGTTACAGCCGTTTCAAAATGATATGCAGGCGGTTGTGTTTCAGGAATATCCTGAAGTTTGGAAGGCTTATGTTGAGTTATCCCAATATGGTCATGCATTAATGACTGGTTCCGGGGCTTGTTTGTTTATAGCAAGTGGATCTCATCAAGAAGCACATACAATTTACCAACAGGTTTCTCAATCATATGAAGCTTATTGTGTGGAAGGATTAGATATTCATCCGCTATTTCATATGATTTAGTAAGTTGGGGAGTCGTCAAGCGGTTAAGACACTGGATTTTGATTCCAGCATGCGAAGGTTCGAATCCTTCCTCCCCAGCCAAACCCTTTGTTGGGGAGTCGTCAAGCGGTTAAGACACTGGATTTTGATTCCAGCATGCGAAGGTTCGAATCCTTCCTCCCCAGCCAACACCCTTTATTGGGGAGTCGTCAAGCGGTTAAGACACTGGATTTTGATTCCAGCATGCGAAGGTTCGAATCCTTCCTCCCCAGCCAAATAAAAGCGTGTAAGTTTTCTTACACGCTTTTTTACGCTAAGAGCAAAATAACGCTGAAAAACTTTTTTTTACCCGTTTTTACGCGTATAATCGCATAATTAGTGTCTTAGACATGGGGCAGAGGGAAGCGTAATGTTTTCTGAGCGTAAATCAAATCTAGAATCAGGTGAAGATATGGCTGCTTATGACAGTTTAATGGTATTTACCGGTAATGCAAATCCGGAATTGGCGCAACGTGTTGTCAAACATTTGGATATTTCACTCGGTGAAGCCACCGTTTCCAAATTCTCTGATGGCGAAGTAGCCATTGAATTGTTGGAAAATGTGCGTGGTCGCGATGTGTTTATTTTGCAACCTACCTGCGCGCCAACCAATGACAACCTGATGGAAATTTTGACTATGGCTGATGCACTCAAACGTGCTTCTGCCGGTCGTATTACTGCCGCGATTCCTTACTTTGGCTATGCGCGTCAAGATCGTCGTCCTCGCTCTGTTCGTGTACCGATTTCTGCTAAATTGGTAGCGAATATGTTGTACTCAGCAGGTATCGACCGCGTATTGACTGTTGACTTGCATGCCGACCAAATTCAAGGTTTCTTTGATATTCCGGTAGATAATATTTACGCTACCCCGATTTTGTTGAACGACATTAAACAACAACGTATCGACAATCTGACTGTTGTCAGTCCTGATATCGGTGGTGTTGTACGTGCACGTGCTGTTGCTAAATCTTTAAATGCTGATTTGGCCATTATCGATAAACGCCGTCCTAAAGCCAACGTGGCTGAAGTAATGAATATTATCGGTGACATTCAAGGCCGTACCTGCTTGATCGTAGATGATATGATCGATACGGCAAACACCTTGTGTAAAGCGGCTGTTGCCCTGAAAGAGCGCGGTGCAGATCGTGTATTGGCATATGCCAGCCATGCAGTATTCTCCGGCGAAGCAGTGAATCGAATTGCTTCTTCCGAAATTGACCAAGTAGTTGTGACAGATACGATTCCGTTGTCTGAAGCAGCTAAAAAATGTGAACGCATCCGTCAAGTTACCATTGCCGGTTTGCTGGCTGAAACGGTACGCCGTATCAGCAATGAAGAATCCGTCTCATATCTTTTCAATGAAGATGTGATGACTGGCGGCATGTTGCTGCCATAACCCGATGTCGTCTTAAGCTGGTCGCGGCCGATGACGACGATTTTATCTAAATTGGAGTATTAAACATGACTTACGAAATTCAAGCCTCTGTTCGCGAAGCCCAAGGCACTGGTGCGAGCCGCCGCCTGCGTCGCGAAGGCCAAATCCCTGGCATCCTGTACGGTGAAGGTCAAGAGCCTGTTGCTATCGCTGTAGACCACAAAACTGTATTCTACGCATTGGAAAAAGAATCTTTCCATACTGCTTTGATTAAACTGTCTTTGAACGGTGAGACTAAAGACGTTATCGTTCGTGACTTCCAAATGCACCCATTCCGTCGCGAAGTTCAACACATCGACTTTCAAGCTGTAAAAGCTGACCAAGTTGTACGTATCCGTGTTCCTCTGCACATTGTTAACGCTGAAAACTCTCAAGCTGTTAAATTGCAAGGTGGTCGCGTATCTCTGTTGAACACTTCTGTTGAAGTAGTTGCTTTGCCTGCAAACATTCCTGCTTTCTTGGAGTTGGATTGTGCATCAGTAGTTGCCGGCGACATTCTGCACTTGTCAGACGTCAAATTGCCAGAAGGTGTTGAAAGCGTTTCCCTGAAACGTAATGAAAACCTGGCTGTTGCTACTGTTACCGGTAAAAAACGCTAATCGGTAGTTAATATAAGAAAACCGTATCAGATTTATCTGATACGGTTTTTGTTTTACATATAAAATCATTTGCTATAAAACTTGGGTAAACGTAACAGCATATGTACTTTATAAAATTGAAGCAATTTCATTGCGAAGTTTATTAAGAAAGCGGCCATGCCGTACCCATTGTGCGGCTGATTCATAATCCTGTTGTTCAAATGCTTGTTGTAAATCTTGATATAGGCTGCTTTGTACTTCTTGAATTTCTTGATCCAGTGCCCGGATGGCATCATGGTTTTGTTCTATTTGTGCATCCATCAATGTTTCCCGCCATTCCATTTGCTGCATGAGGAATTCTGGTGAAAACGAAGTGTGTTCAGGTGCATCAGCATCGATATTTTGGCTTTTCAAGAGATAAGCAGCCCGATCAATAGGACTTTTTAATGTGCGGTAGGCATCATTAATTGTAGAAGACATCATAACGGCTTGTTTCTGCTCAAAAGCTGAAGCAGAAGCAAATTTATCAGGATGAAATCGGGCAGCTAAAGCCCGATAGCTTTGTTCGAGTGCCTCGGTATCAATATTGAAAGATGGCTCAAGCTGGAAGAGGTTGAAGTATTGAGACATGATATTAAAGGAAAAAATCTAAAGAAGAGGATTATTTTACGATATAATCCGGAAACTGTTTATACGAAAGGAAAACAATATGACCGGTAAGGTGCAACACAATAAAGGCAAGATACGAGACAATGCCTTAAAAGCCTTAGTCAAATCCGATTTGTTCCGACACAAAGTAGAACGAAAAAGAAAAGGCAAGGGTAGCTATAATAGGCAAGAAGCCAAAAAATGGCGGGATGGTTTTGATACTTTCCCGCCATTTTTTATATTTTAAACGTGGAAGCTCTCACCGCAGCCGCAAGAGTCTTTAACGTTTGGGTTTTCAAATTTGAAACCTTCCTGCAAACCTTCTTTAGTGTAATCAACTTGCGTGCCGTCCAAATAAACCAAGCTTTTCGGGTCAATATAAACGCGTGCGCCGTGTTCTTCAAAAATCAGGTCATCCTCGTTCACTTCATCGACAAATTCAAGGTTGTATGCCATGCCTGAGCAGCCGCTGGTTTTCACACCCAAGCGCACGCCCAAGCCTTTGCCGCGCTTGGTCAGGTAGCTGTTGATGTGTTTGGCTGCGTTTTCTGTGATGGTAATCATGCTTTTTTCCTCATTTCGCAATCATTTTCTGTTTGGCCTGCTTTTTTATTTCAGACGGCCTCTTGATTTTCAGGCCGTCTGAAAACGTTGTTTTGCCCACTCTATTGCGGCGGCAATGGCAGCTTTAGCCTGCGGACTGTTTTTCCAACAGGTTGAGCCGGTCAATTGTGTGCCCTGTTCCAAAATATCGTCTAAATCCGCAACCGCCAGAGTGGCAATATCATCCAATCCCATTTGCTGCAAACGCTGCAATATGGTTTTACCTATGCCTTTGACAGCAAGTAGGGATTGGATTTTTTCATCGGTAAAAGGCATATCGTCTTCTTTGATTTTGCAGGTATAACGACTAAATATAAGCTGTAGCTTATTGCCCTCTCCCTAACCCTCTCCCGCGAGGAGAGGGGATAGATTGGCAGGTAATCCCAAACTTGGTAGCAACTTCAAAACGATTAAGTTTCTGTACAGTTGGTTTTGCCTCACAAAAGAAGAGGGGGGAAACCATTAGATTTGCTTTTCTCGAAGACTCGCCGGGAATCTTGGGCACCTGCCGATAAGGGTTCGTTAAATCCGGTTATTTGTTTTCCTGACGTTTGCGATAGTCGGCAACGGCTGCTTTTACCGCATCTTCAGCCAAGATGGAGCAGTGGATTTTCACAGGCGGCAATTCCAACTCTTCGGCAATTTCGCTATTTTTGATTGCCAGTGCATCGTCAAGGCTTTTGCCTTTGACCCACTCGGTAATCAGGCTGGAAGAAGCGATGGCAGAACCGCAACCGTAAGTTTTGAATTTTGCATCCTCGATAATACCTTCATCGTTAACTTTGATTTGCAGACGCATTACGTCGCCGCAGGCCGGTGCACCGACCATGCCGGTGCCGACAGATTCGTCGTTTTTGTCGAAAGTGCCGACGTTGCGAGGGTTTTCGTAGTGGTCGATTACTTTATCGCTGTATGCCATGATGTGGTTTCCTTAATGTTTTTTGATGGTTTAAGTGGTTTGTTTGCCGGTTTTCTGACGACCTGAAGTTTAGATTTTGCACGCACCGCCTTCGCAGCCGTCGTCGTTTTCCGAATCGACGCCGCCTTCCACGGTAACGCCGTCAAAATCTTCGAGTAGGTTGTCGAGATTGTCGAGGTCTAGCTCTTGTTCGTTCATGGTTCTATATCCTTGATTTTAATTCTAATGTGGTGGTTTTTAGGTCGTCTAAAAAGGTTTTTTGGGATTTTCAAGACGACCTTTTTATTTATTAGGTAGGTTTGGTTGTTAAGCCCAACATTTCGGGTAGATTGATAGGCTTGTTGGGTTTTCAACCCAACCTACGCTTGCTGATTTAATTTTTTGATATAAGAAATAATCTCACTAAATTCAATTGGTTCATATTCATATGATTTTACAAATTCCACACAGACATTAACCCACCGACTTTCTCGAAAGAAAGCTAATACAACAGATTTAACCTCTTGATAACCAAGATTTAAATCCTCATTAAAATCTTTTTCCATCAAGGAATGTAGATTACCGTCTAGTCCTCCTTCAAGTATTTTCTTATCATATTTTTCAAATATATCATGGGCTTTATCTAAATCTTCTTCAGACCAATCAAACTCAATAACTAACGATCCGATCGGATTATTCACATAATTTTGATAGTTATTCAACATACTTATATGAAATTTAATTTTTGCAATTTCTTCCTTTTGATTTTCTAGAAGTTTTTGTACGTCAAAATACTGTCTTTCATCTAACATCATAAAATCCTTTTATCTTTTTATCCTTTTATAAATATTTATTTCCATTTGAAATCATTGATGCAATATCTGATTGCAAGGTATGTTTAATTTCCAGGATAGACTCTTCCGAATTTTCTTGTTCATAATAGCGATTATATTTAGCGAGAGTATTCTTCCAACCATTGATCTTTTGTCCCAGCATAGGATTCGAAAATTTATCATCACTAGCAATAGCTAATTGCGATACTTCTGCCATAAGTTTCTCAATTTCTGCGATCTCTGCATCAATTTTCACTCCTCGTAAATGTTTAGCAGGTAATTTCCCAATTTTTTCATAACAGTAGCGTAGATTCAAAACCATATCATGCAAATCTCTACGATTAGATATTTCATCTCTTAATTTCTCTGTTTCATTTTTCCATCCCCATGCTTTAACAGCCGAGAAAATACTGACAAGACCTGCAATAATATTAATAACAGTATTTATTTCTTCCATTTGTAATCAGTGTTCAATATGAAATAAAATTTTTATATTTAGGTCGTCTGAAAACCTTTCTCAATTTGATTTTCAGACGGCCTTTTATAAATGCGGATTAATGCGCTGCCCATTCAATCGAGTTCAAATCGATACCTTCTTTAAACATTTCCCACAGCGGCGACAGTTCGCGCAGTTTGCCGATTTTGGATTTGATCAGTTCGGCGGCGAATTGCACTTCTTCTTCGGTGGTCATGCGGCCGAAGGTGATACGCAGGGATGAGTGTGCCAATTCGTCGTTGCGGCCGAGTGCGCGCAGGACGTAGCTTGGTTCGAGACTGGCAGAAGTACAGGCGGAGCCGCTGGATACGGCGAGTTCTTTGACCGCCATAATCAGGCTTTCGCCTTCGACGAAGTTGAAGCTGACGTTCAGGTTGTTCGGAGCGCGGTGTTCGAGGTCGCCGTTGATATAGACTTCTTCGATGCCTTCGATGCCTTTGAGGAAGATATCGCGCAGTTTTAAGTAGTGTGCAGTGTCTTGTGCCAATTCTTCTTTGGCAATGCGGAAGGCTTCGCCCATGCCGACGATTTGGTGGGTCGGCAATGTGCCGGAACGGAAACCGCGCTCGTGGCCGCCGCCGTGCATTTGGGCTTCGAGGCGGACGCGTGGTTTACGGCGTACATATAGGGCGCCGATGCCTTTAGGGCCGTATACTTTGTGGCCGGACATAGACAACAAATCAACTTTGGCGGCTTCAACGTCAACAGGTACTTTACCGCATGCTTGTGCTGCGTCAACGTGGAAAATGATTTTGCGTTCGCGGCAGATTTCGCCGATGGCAGGAATATCTTGAACCACGCCGATTTCGTTGTTTACCCACATGACGGAAACGAGGATGGTGTCTTCGCGGATGGCGGCTTTCAGTACGTCTAAATCAACCAAACCGTTTTCTTGTACGTCCAGGTAAGTCACTTCGTAACCTTGGCGTTCGAGTTCGCGCATGGTGTCGAGCACGGCTTTGTGCTCGGTTTTTACGGTGATGAGGTGGTTGCCTTTGGATTTGTAGAAGTGCGCCGCGCCTTTAATGGCAAGGTTGTTGGATTCGGTCGCGCCGCTGGTAAAAACGATTTCTTTGGAGTCGGCGTTAATCAGGGCTGCAATGTCTGCGCGTGCTTTTTCTACCGCTTCTTCTGCTTCCCAGCCGAAGCTGTGGCTGTTGGAGGCTGGGTTGCCGAAAATATCGGACAGGTAGGGAATCATTTTTTCGGCAACGCGGCGGTCAACGGGAGTGGTGGCGGCGTAGTCGAGGTATACGGGGGTTTTGACGGTCATGGTTTGCTCTTTCGTTTGGTCATCTGCCTGCGGTCTTTGCCGCAAGTCGGTTTAATGAATGTGTGTAAAGGTAACGACATGACTGCTGTCGCTGCAGTTTTTTTGTTCAATGATGCTTTGCAGCGTAACGCTGCTGAGGTAATCATTGATGGTTTTGTTTAAGTTTTCCCAAAGGTCATGGGTCAGACAGGGGGCACCGTGGTGGCAGTTTGCTTTGCTGCCGCACTGCGTGGCATCCAGTCGGTCTTCGGCTGCGGAGATGATTTGTGCAATATTGATTTGCTCGGCGGGTGCGGCAAGGATATAGCCTCCGCCTGGGCCGCGTAGGCTTTCAACCAATCCGGCACGGCGCAGCTTGCTGAATAATTGTTCGAGGTAGGAAAGCGATATGCTTTGTCGTTCACTAATGGCACTGAGTTTGACAGCGCCGGTTTGCGCGTTCATCGCCAAATCTATCATGGCGGTTACTGCAAATCGCCCTTTGGTAGTCAGTCTCATGGTGTGGTTGCCTGTGTGGGCGTTTTTATTAGTGGGGGAATTGTCTAATATCTGAGTGTTTCAGTCAAGTATGTAGCGGCTCGGTTTGATTGTTTGTTTAAATGGTGGCATGGGTTGATTTTTAAATCGGAAAATATTTTCTTTATTTTTCTGTAATTTGGACTTGAGGCCGTCTGAAAAAAGGCTATCAACCCTACAAATGGCAGGGTTAAAATGTTTTGATTTAATATTGATAGTAATATAGATTATCAAAATTATTCTTAAAATTTAGTTGTTTTGATGGAGTAAAATAATGAGGTGTTTGAAATGTTCAGACGGCCTGAACCATCCGTCTTTACCTTAACAGAGGCAATCGACAATGAAATGTGATTTAAGCAAAATAACCTGTATCGAAGACTTGCGCCTTGTTGCCAAACGTAAAATGCCGCGTATGTTTTATGACTATATTGACTCAGGCTCTTGGACGGAAACTACTTATCGTGAAAATACTTCGGATTTCAAAGATATCCGTTTCCGCCAAAAGGTATTGGTTAATATGGAGGGGCGCAGTCTCGAAACCAAAATGATTGGGCAGGATGTGAAAATGCCGGTAGCGATTGCGCCGACCGGTTTTACGGGTATGGCGCACGCTGATGGGGAAATCTTGGCGGCGCGGGCGGCGGAAAAATTTGGTATTCCGTTTACGCTGTCGACCATGTCTATTTGTTCGATTGAAGATGTGGCTGAAAACACCAGCTCGCCGTTTTGGTTTCAGCTTTATGTGATGCGCGACCGCGAGTTTATGGAAAACCTGATTAAGCGTGCAAAAGATGCCAAATGTTCGGCTTTGGTTTTGACAGCCGATTTGCAGGTTTTGGGTCAACGCCACAAAGACATCAAAAACGGCTTGTCTGCGCCACCGAAACCGACCATCGCCAATTTAATCAATTTGGCGACTAAGCCCGAATGGTGCATGAAAATGCTGAACACGGAACGTCGCACTTTCCGCAATATTGTCGGTCATGCGAAAAACGTGGGCGATTTGTCTTCGCTGTCTTCATGGACTTCCGAACAATTCGACCCGCGCCTGAGCTGGGACGATGTGGCGCGCATTAAGGATTTGTGGGGCGGCAAGCTGATTATCAAAGGTATTATGGAACCTGAAGATGCGGAAAAGGCAGCGAAAAGCGGTGCGGACGCATTGGTCGTTTCCAATCATGGCGGCCGTCAGCTTGACGATACTGTGTCTGCCATTAAGGCTTTGCCTGATGTGGTCAGCGCGGTGGGCAGCGACATCGAGGTTTGGATGGACAGCGGCATCCGCAGCGGTCAGGATATTTTGAAGGCTTGGGCTTTGGGTGCGAAAGGTACGATGATTGGCCGGGCGTTCCTGTATGGTTTGGGTGCGTATGGTGAAGAAGGCGTAACCCGTGCGCTGGAAATCCTGTATAAAGAAATGGATATTTCCATGGCGTTTACCGGTCACCGCAATATTCAAGATGTGGATTCCAGCATTTTGCGTTCTACGCGTTGGCATCAAGATGAATTTTAATTTTTGAACATAGGAAAAGGCCGTCTGAAAATCTGTTTTCAGACGGCCTTTTTATAGGCGGCTATTTCTCGTTTTTGCGATACCATTCGATGAAGGCATCGGGTTTGACAAAGCCTAATAAGGCTTCGCTATGACTGCCGTCGGCGCGGACAACAAACACGCCCGGAGGGCCGAAGAGGCCGTATTCTTTCAGTAAGGCCTGATGGTCGGGAGTATTGGCGGTCACGTCGATTTGGAAGAAGCGCTGCATATCGACTGCTTCGTGTACCTGCGGTTGGTTGAGCGTGTAGGCAGCCATTTCTTTGCAGGATACGCACCAGTCGGCGTAGAAATCAATCAGCACGGGCTTGCTTGGGTCGGCTTTCAAAGCGGCATCCATAGCGGCTTTGAGTTCGCCGACATCGGTAAACATCTTGCCGTGGTCGGTTTCTTGGCCGGCTTCGGATGGCGGAACCAGCGTTAAGAAGTGGTGCAGGGCAGTGGTTTGTTTATTAAAGCTTTGCCAGCCAAACCATGAGCCGCCAATTAGCAGTAAAAAGCCCAATACGGCGGCAACTGTTTTCAGACGGCCTTTTTGTTTGCCGGATTTCGCCAAAAGCATAAGGGCGGGAACAATCATCAGCAAGGTGTAGAGGCCGACTACTGCGAAATAAGGCAGATGCGGTGTGGCAAGGTATACGGCAACGGCCAGCAAAATAAAGCCAAATGCGTATTTGATACCGTTCATCCAGTCGCCTGCTTTGGGCAGGATATGGCCGCCGAATGTGCCGATGATGATGAGCGGCACGCCGGTGCCGAGTGCTAATGTATAGAGCGCAAGGCCACCCAATACGGCATCGCCGGTCTGGCCGATATAGCCCAGAGCAAATGCCAGCGGAGGCGCAACGCAAGGGCCGACAATCAGGGCGGACAAAATACCCATGATGAAGACGGAAATGATTTTGCCGCCGGAGAGTTTGTTGCTTTGGTTTTGGAAATAGGATTGGACGGAGTTTGGCAGTTGGATATTAAAGAGGCCGAACATGGACAGCGCCAGTATCACCATCAACGCGGCGGCGGCAAGTACCACCCACGGCTGTTGCAGCCATACGGTCAACAGCGCACCTGTCAAACCGGCAATCACGCCAACCAAGGTATAGGTCAATGCCAAACCTTGTACATACACCATAGACAAGGTGAACGCGCGGCCTTTGCCGGCTTTTTTATCGCCCACAACAATGCTGGAAACAATCGGCAGAAGCGGATACATACAGGCGGTAAAGCTTAAACCCAAACCTGCGACAAAAAACGCCAACAGGTTGGCGTTTAAAGTATCCCAAGAGAGCTTGAAACGGCTGCTGTCGGGATTGTTTGTACTCGGTTGCGTGGGCATTTGGCCGTCTGAAGAGGCAGACGGTTGCAAAAAGCGGTCTTTGGCAGAAACCGGCTCGTCGCTTTGAGGCTGGTAAACCCCGTTGCCTTTTACGTCAAACTCGGTGTCCACAGGCGGATAACACACACCCACTTCGGCACAGCCTTGATAAGTCAGCGTCAGTTTGTATTGCGGCGCGGCTTGTTTGTAAGGCAGGTCAACCTGTGCGGTATGGTGGTAAACCGTTTGTTTGCCGAAGAATTCGTCTTCTTTTTCTTCGCCTTTGCTGAATTTGGGTTCGGCCAAGACTTTGTCAGGATTGGTCGCTGCAACGATTTTGGACTGGTACATATAGTAGCCGTCAGCGATCTTGAACTGCACGCTGATGCCTTGATCGGTTACATTGACTTGAGGCACAAAGGCTTGCTCTGGAGGCAGCAAATCATTGGCATCTACTGCAAATGCGAAGCTGCTCAAGCCTAAAAATGCAATGAGGAAATAAAGGAATTTTTTCATAGTATCTACGGAGATGCCGTTGAGGAACCGTCATTATAAATGATGGAAAAACAATCGGCTTAATTTATGTCAAATATTGCGAGAGAAATCTAATACTTTTGAATTATATCGAAATAGGGTTGCCCATATATGACCGATAGTCTCATGTTATCGTTCAATCTATGCCAAAGGCCGTCTGAAATTTTCAGACGGCCTTTGTTTCTATTCGGCTCGGCTTTTAAGGATAAGCGATATAAGCGTAAGCGGAATGGTTGTGTATCGATTCGAAGTTTTCGCTTTCGACAACAAACGACTCGATGCGTTTGTCGGCAATCAGCGCAGTGGCCACATCGCGAACCATATCTTCGACAAACTTCGGATTTTCGTACGCTTTTTCCGTTACATACTTCTCGTCAGGGCGTTTGAGCAAGCCGTAGAGCTGGCAGCTTGCTTGCGCTTCGACGTAATCGATGATTTCTTCAATGTCTACATCCGCGTTTGCAATCAGGCTGACGGTCACATGCGAACGTTGGTTGTGCGCGCCGTATTGGGAAATTTCTTTGGAACACGGACACAATGAAGTAACCGGAACCATTACTTTCAGATTGTGGCTGTATGTGCCGTTTTTGATTTCGCCGGTCAGGGTGACATCATAGTCCAGCAGCGATTGGATACCGGAGACAGGCGCACTTTTCTTGCGGAAAAACGGGAAGGAAACGCTGATTTTGCCGGAATGCGAATCCAACAGGGCAACCATATCGGCGGTCAGCTTGTGCAGCGTATCGAAATCCAAAGCATCGGTTTGTTTTTCCATCAGGGCGACAAAGCGCGACATATGCGTGCCTTTTTGGTCGGCAGGCAGGAAAACCGTCATGGTCAGGCGGGCGACGGTGGATTGTTCGCCTTCTTTGCTTTTAAGGGAGATTGGAAAGCGCAGGTCTTTGATGCCGACCTGATTAATCGGCAGGTTGCGTAAATCGCGGCTGGATTGCACGTCTGCAATGGCGTTCATGCGTGGTATGTCCTTCATGATAGGATTGTTGAGATGCGTGTGGAGGGAATCGGCTCGTGTCGGCCGATTTGCAAATGCGAGATTATATCACTTGCTTTATCCGCCTGCATTGATTGTTTCTATTTTTCAGATAGTGATAAAATCTTCGATTATTCACATCTACATAGGCAGAGACCAAATGAAATTCGCCACGAAAGCCATTCATTCCAGCTACGATTGCGACGAACACAACCGTGCGCTGATGCCGCCGATTTATCAAAACAGTATGTTTGCGTTGCACGAGATTGGCGAAAATGTGCCTTACCGCTATTCGCGCCTGAGCAACCCGACACGTCAGGTATTGGAAGATACCGTTGCCGATTTGGAGCATGGTGCGGCCGGTTTCGCATTTTCCAGCGGTATGGCGGGGATTGATGCCGTATGGCGCACTTTCCTGCGCCCGGGCGATACGATTGTCGCCGTCGCCGATATTTACGGCGGCGCTTATGATTTATTGGTCGATGTTTATCAAAAATGGGGTGTGAACGTTGTTTTTGCCGATTTGGGCAATCCGGATAATCTGGACGAGCTGCTCAAAGCGCACAATGTCAAACTGGTTTGGCTGGAAACGCCGTCCAATCCGCTTTTGCGCTTGGTGGACATTAAAGCGCTTGCCGCGAAAGCCAAAGCAGCCGGTGCGCTGGTCGGTATCGACAACACTTTTGCCACGCCATATCTGCAACAGCCGTTGGATATGGGGTGCGATTTTGTGTTCCATTCCGCAACCAAATATTTGTGCGGCCATTCCGACGTATTGATGGGCGTAGTCGTTGCTAAAACCAAAGAGCTGGCTCAGCCTTTGCACGACATGATGGTGCATACCGGCGCGATTGCAGGTCCGATGGACTGCTGGCTGGTGTTGCGCGGCATCAAAACGCTGGCCTTGCGCATGAACGCACATTGCCAAAACGCACTCGAAATCGCGCGCCGTTTGGAAGCCCATCCTGCCATTGAAAAAGTGTTCTATCCCGGCCTGCCGTCTCACGAACATTACGAACTCGCCCAAGCACAAATGCCCAAAGGCATCGGCGGCGTGGTTACGGTTTATCTCAAAAACGACACGCGTGAAGCGGCCAATAGCGTGATTAAAAACATGAAACTGGTCAAAATGGCTTCCAGCCTCGGCGGCGTGGAAAGTCTGGTCAACCATTGCTATTCCCAATCCCATAGCGGCGTGCCGCATGATGTGAAAATGGAAATGGGCATCAAAGTCGGCCTGCTGCGTTTCTCGGTTGGCATCGAAGATGTGGACGATATTTGGAACGATATTTCCAAAGCATTGGATACGACTTTGTAAATAAGGCTTAAAGGCCGTCTGAAGGTGAATAGTTTTTCAGACGGCCTTTAGCAATGATTAAGGAATGGATATGAAAACATTATTCGGCGCATTAATGAGTATGGTAGTTTTGGCAGCTTGTACATCTCCTTCAGCATCTCAGCCTGAACAAGCCTCTAAAGTGCAGGTACAAACTCAACAAACGACGCAACCTACTTTAGCCGCCAAATGGCGTGTTGTTGCTTTCAATAAATTTACTGAAAAAGATTTGGCCGGTACTGATGCCTATCTGGATTTGAGCGAGATGCCTAAGGCGTATGGCAAGATGGGGTGTAACGGTATGATGTTTCAAGCCAATACGATTGGTTCGGACAAAATTGATTTTGGCCATATTGTGGTAAGCATGATGCTGTGTGAAGATATGAAGCTGGAAGATGCGTTTTTGCGCAAACAAAGCGTGTGGAACTATCGTTTTGACGGTAACGATTTGATTTTGGAACAAAAAGGCATCAGCATCCGTTTGCGCCGTGAATGATATTAAAGGCCGTCTGAAAATAAATATTTCAGACGGCCTTTTGAATCTTTATAATAAGCCCTATTTGAAACTGATACCGAATATCAAGGAAACCTATTATGGCAGCTTCTCCAGAAGCCAAGTTTACCGAAGAAAAAGTCTTGTGGATCAAACACCATACGCCCAAGTTGATGACTTTTGCCATCAGCCGCTCTGAGTCCTACCGTTTTTCGGCAGGACAGTTTTCGCGCCTTGGTTTCCGTGACGGCGAGGGCTTTATTTGGCGCGCGTATTCTGTCGTGTCTGCCGAATACGCCGATACGCTTGAGTATTTCGCGGTGTTAATCGAAGGCGGCCCGATGTCGGCGCGTTTTGCTGCGATGAAAGAGGGCGACACCATTTTGCTGGATAAAACGGCTACCGGTTTCCTCTTGCCCGAGCGATTCCCCGACGGCAAAGACTTGGTCATGCTCTGCACGGGTTCTGGCATTGCGCCTTTCCTCTCCATTATCGAGCAGCCTGAAATTTGGCAGCGTTTCGACCGTTTGGTTTTGGCGCATTCCGTCTCTTATGCCGACGAGTTGATTTTCAACCAGCGCCTTGCTGATTTGAAAGGGCATCCGCTGATTGAAGAATATTTCCATAAATTCACTTTTGTTCCAGTTACCACGCGTGAGGAAACGGAAGGCGCATTGAGCGGCAAACGGATTCCCGAATTGCTGAAGAATGGCGGCTTGGAAGAAAAAGTCGGCTTCAAGTTCACCAAAGCCGATACGCGCTTTATGGTCTGCGGCAATCCGGCAATGGTCAAAGACACTTTCCAAGCCCTGATGGATTTGGGCTACGCTATGCACCGCAACCGCATCCCCGGCGAAATTATGATGGAAAATGGTTTCTAAATTCGGTCACAATATACAGCCGTATATAGAAGTGTACAAACCTGCTTATAAACAGTATATTAAGCGGGTTTTTATTTTGCCTGTAATATACGGCGATATACGGAAAACCACTCAAAGCAACATTAATTAGGGGGGATTTTCTGGGGTATATTTTGTAAAGGTTAGGAAAAATGGCGGAATCCAACCGTTTGACGCAGCGGAAAATTGACACGGCCAAGCCAAGGGATAAGGCATATAAGCTTTACGATGGCGGCGGGCTGTTTTTGTTTGTGCATCCTGCCGGTGGGAAATACTGGAGGCTGAAATATCGGTACGGTGGCCGTGAAAAGGTGTTGTCTATCGGTGTTTATCCGGTCGTGACGCTTAAGGCGGCGCGTGATGCGGCTTTTGAGGCAAAGCGGCAGCTTTATGATGGGATAGACCCGGGGGCGCTGAAAAGGTCTGCAAAACAGGCGGCACGGGTGGCGGCCGGTGGGCAAAGTATGGTCGATTTGGGCGCGGCATGGTATGAATCGCGAGTAGGCAAGCTGGCTAAAAATACATTGGATGGCGACAGGGCTAGCCTTACGCATATCAATGAATTTTTCCGAAAGAATACGGATATTAATGCCATTACGGCGCTGGATATGTCTGAGTTTGTGGAATGGCTGAATGCCAAGAATATACCAGCGCGGGCAACGCGTGTAATGCAGATTGCTGAAGCGGTGTGGGATTATGCTGTTCGTAAGGGCATAGTTATCAGTGATAGGCGTAATCCTGTCGAAACGGCCAAGGGTTTGCTTACTCCTTATCAATCCAAGCCTGAAGGGCATTTGGCTGAGAGCGAGTTGGCATTGTTTTTTTATTCGCTCTTGAAAGATGAAAGAATTACGGCTTTGGCCAAGTATCTGGTATTGCTTACCGCGCTGATTGCGCCACGGAGTGGGTCGATAGTGGCCAGCCGGTGGGAAAATGTGGATTTGGATCGTAAAGTCTGGCTTATGCCAGGCGAAGATATGAAGATGCGGAATGATTTTTTGATTCCGCTGTCTGATTGGTCGGTGGCATTGCTGTCTGAGCTGCGTGAGGTAACGGGTCGGCATGAATTTGTTTTTCCGGCCATGAGGGATGATAGTGTATCGGGTACTGTCGGCGTAAAGCTTGGGCATCAGGCGATCAAGCGGTGTGGTTATGATGGCCGGCATGCCGGTAAATCGAATGCTACCATGCACGGCTTCCGACACTTGATGACGAATATCTGCCTGGTGAACGGCAAGGATATTCTGACGATGGATTTGGCGCTTGGGCATGTGAGCAAATCGGCGTTAAAGAGGGCGGGGTTTTCTTCTTTACCGCATTATCTGACAGCTCAAGAATTCAGATTTAATGAGCGGCGTGAACTGGCGCAATGGTATAGTGATTATTTGCGCCGGGATTATGATCAGGCAGTAGCGCGGCTGCATGGGGAAGGGATAACTGATTTCTTTAGTAATTGGAAGATGTTTTATCAGCGTTGAGATTATGAAACAGGCCGTCTGAAATTTCAGACGGCCTGTGCTGTATTATTTATTCAGTAATCAGGAAGCTGATAAAGTTGTGCTGCCTTCCTGCCTCCATCAATGCGGTAACGATTTGTGTTTCCGTGATGTCTGGGCATTCGTTTCGGTAGCGTTTTCCTTCCAGGATGTTTAGCAGCACTTCATGTAGATTGGCTGCTTCGTATAGTGCCTGATTGGCTTTGTTACGCCATTTTGTGCCGCCTTTCATTGTTGCGGCCACAGCAGACAGAATTAGGCTATTGGACGTTTCCATTGTGTTGACGGCATCGGGCAGGGTTTCGCTGTTGATTCTATTTGTGGTTGCCGAGCCTTTCACAATCGGGCGGCCTGATGGGTCCTGCGTATCGCGGTGCATGCGGCGGATAAGGGCGACGATTTCTTGATAAGTACAGCGGTTTAAGGGTTTCCCTGCCTGACGTTCGATATAGCTGTCCAAATTGCTACTGCCCCAGTTGTGGATTTCTTTCAGGCGGTCGCCCAACATCATGACGACCTGTTCCAATTCTTTGCGGTTGGGCATTTGGTCGGTCACTGATGGTAAGGCTATGCGCGGCGGGTTGATGGGTTTGTTGAAATGGGCGTTTAAAACCTTGAAGCATTCATCTTGATATTGTAATAGCCGTTCGCGGATTTCGGGTTTGACGCGCTTTGCGTCTACCCCGAACAGCCAGCCGTTTAGGTATTCGATGGGTAGGCAGGTAGTTTCGCGGGGTCGGCCATCTTCGCCACGAATGGTCATCATGACCATTCGTGATTTTAGAATAGAGTTGCGCTGAATTTTTTTATGTTGTGATACCCAGTCCAAACCGATGTTTTCGCAGATCGGCTTCATGGCGACGTAGTGTTGGTTATTTTGGGAAAAAACAGGCACGGTTTGGCCGTGGAAAGAGATGTTTTGAACTTGGTTCATTTGAAGTTTCCTTGTACTTAATTTTCGAGTGTGCCCGGAACGGGCGGCCGCGAGGTTCGAAGCCCTGTACAAGGTTAGGGTGGACGTATTCCCCGCCAAAGCGGGTATTGTATTAGTCGCCCTCGCGGCCATAGGAAACTTGGCGTATCGAAACAAACAAACTAAAGGAAACCAAGAAAACTACGGACGCAAAAAAATCACGATTCCGCCGTGATGCGGCCTTGTACAAAACTGAACTATTTAGAGGCTTCGACACCTCGTGAATCGGAATGTAAAGCAGAAAGAAAATGCTTGTCAAGGGAAATATAATTTGGCATGATGAAATTCGATTAAATCACGCAAGGAAAAGTAAAGATGAAACGCTTTGCAGCTTTGGTAGTTGGTTGTTTGGTATCTGCTGCTACGGTTGCGCAACCATTGGTGGACGGTATCGGTTTTTTGAAGATTGGTGATTCCGAGCAGTACGTCAAACAAATGATTGCCAAGAAGCAGGGTAAGAAACCGAGGCTTTTGAAAGGAGATGATCTTTATCCGTCGTCTTACGGATGGTTGTATGAAGATTTGGCTTTGACCGAAGATTTTACCGCTCCAGAAATATTGATGAAGTTTCATCAAGGCAGGTTGTACTACATAGCAATACATTATACGCTTGATGCGTATAACCTTGGAGATATGGGTGGTGTTGCAAGGGCTGTTGAAGATAGGAATGAGGCTTTCCATATTGCTAAGGCTTTGACGGATAAGTACGGTATTGAATCTGTCGAGGAAGAAGCGATAAACAGCTCAAGTTGCATTCATGTAAAAGAGGCGAAGAGATTTATCATTTTATTACCCTCCATAGAGGGCGTGAATGCGGGCATATTCAAAAACTTTTTAGATGATTTGTCAGGAAATCCGTTAAGTGGGAGAAAACTATATTTGTATGATCGAAGAAGATGCCCTGATAATGCAATATCCGTTATGGTTTATGACAGCAATGTATCCGATGAAGTGGAGAAAATAGAGAATAGGCTTCAGGACGAGAAAAAGGAAAAAGAAGAGGCCGAAAAGCGGGCGATTGAGGAGGAGCGTTTGCAGTGGGAAGAAAGTATTAAGAAGATTTAAGGTTAAACAGGCCGTCTGAACATACAGACGGCCTTTGTGTTGTCATTAGTTTGGTTTTTGTTGCTGTTTTTGATTTCTGTGGTTTATGTCGTTGGTTAGTTTGTTCAGTAGCGGCGCGGTTTGAGCGTGGGCTTGGATTAAGTGGCCGTAGTCGGCCAGGCTTAATATTTCGATTGCTTGTTCGGTGGCGGATTCGAGTATTTTGATTTCGTCGCCGGTGGCTACGAAGCGGCCAATGTTGTTTTTTCGGATTTGTTGGGCTTCGAGTGTGTCGCTGACGTGGTTTACAAAATAATCGCGGGCGATGCTTAGTTTGATGCGGGCGATTTCTTGTACGGTGTCATCGGCTTGGATTTTGGTACTTTGTAGGATGAGGACTAATTCAACCATGAGGTAATTGGTACAGCATGCAGCCCATAAGTCGGTCTCGTTGGCTGTTCCTGCTTTCAGGTGGTCGATGTACTTCAGTAGTGGACCAATGGTTTTGTCGATTTCGTTGACGGTCAGGCTGCGACGGCTGGTTTTCATGATGGCTATCATGTGTGGTGGTATGCCGTCAAAGGTTTTGGGTTGGTGCCGTTTTCTCTTTTGCATGCTGTTTCCTTGGTGTGCCATCGGCCCAGTAGCTGAACCGATGGCGGATAATGCGTTCGATGATGATTTGGATGATGATTAGGGCCAATTTAATGATGGTGGGCATGTTTTATTCGTATACGATGCCGCCGCCGATTAATTCGGGATGAGCGTCAAAATCGATGCAGCCATGATCGGGATTGCACTCTTGGGCGGCTGTATTTTCGTGGTGGGCAATGGCTGGGGCGCAACCATAACCGAGCGCGGCGGCTAGGATGGCGATGATTAGTGTGTATCGGATTTTCATTTCAGACGGCCTTTCTTAAAAATATCGGGGATTGCGTCCATTAATGATTCTGCAACCATTTCGGCGCGGTCTTGCGTTAATGCTTTAAAAATTCGGTCTTGCTTTGAGCGATTTGGAAATTTGAATTGCCATGTGGAGTTGATCGATTTAACTGTCCCACTTGCTTCGAAATGTGAATTCGGGATATTAAGCACGAATATCGATTGGTAGTTATTGCGATGCTGTGTTTGAATTTTCAGCATGAGCCGGCCATATTTTGTGCGGTAGATTTTACGTTTCATTTAATCAGCCTTTCTCCATGAGCCTTTGGGCATAATTTCGGTAATATCTTCATTTGCCCATTTTTGAAATTTTTCTAATGGGACTTTGGGGTAATTTTGTCCGGGTTTGACTTCTAAGCTATCGTATTGAACAGTGATGCCGTCAAAATAAATAACTTGTCGATCGTTATAAAAATCTCCTTCAAAGGGGAGGCGGATGATTTTTGGGCGTTTGGCTGAATAGGTTCGGCCTGTTTTAATCTCTAAATTATTTTGCATTTCACATGCTCCCTAAATGGATGGTTTGTACTAATTCTTTTAATGCAGTTTTGACTGCTTGCTGTGGTTCGCGGTGTCCGCCGGTTTTAACGAGTTTTTCGCCGGATTCGTTGCGGATGATGCAGCTGTAGTAGGTCAGATAGTTGGTTGTGGTGTTAGCGTTTACGTCAATCCGCAATAGGTAGGTTTCTTGGACTTGGGTAGTCATGCGACGGCTCCTTTTGGGTTGTTGGTTTTTGCGGCTTGAGCGGCCAACCATGCGTCTATGTTGGATTCAAGCCATACTGTTACGTTGCAGGCGATTTTGAAGGGTTTGGGGAAAGTGGCGTCATAGCGGGTGTTGTCGGGGTTGCATTTCGCCCAGACAAAGGGAATGCTGACCCCCAGCTTTTCGGCGACTTGTTTGGCGCGTAGGGCGCGGTCGGTATATTTTTCTGAAGTCATGGCGGTTTCCTTTGTTTTTGCTTCGATGTCGAGATAATACCCAAGGGGAAATTTAATTACAATACCTAAGGGTAAATAATAATACATTTAATTGATTATTTTGGATATTTATTTTACCTACAGGGAAAATATTATATAAATAAAGGCCGTCTGAATATTCAGACGGCCAAGTATAGGGAAAAGAAAAACCCGCTTTGTGGCGGGCTGGTAAAAAATATTACTTAGGCTGCAGCATCTGGATTGTCACGCAGATATTCAGCTTCTGCTACGTCGTCTTCAAAGTTGAGAGAAAGTGGAATATCACTGCCTTTTTTATCATTGCATACGTCAACGTCGGTTTTAAGCTGGACACAATCTCCGACAATTTGTTGTCGGCGCTGTGAAAATGCTTTATGAAAATGTTCTACGGGGACGTTGGGGTCATCTAAATCAGCCCATAGCGTCAATTGTTTGCCATTAACACTTTCTCTTACCGCGTGTTTGGCACGATAGCTGCGTCCTTTAGGGTCTGCGCGCAGCTCTTCTCTGAAGTGGCGTGAAAATGTATTGGCGGCAAGCTGGATTTCATCGCGCATATTGGGCTGGTAAAGTTTGTTGTCCAATGCCCATCCTGCCAAATCATGAACATCTACTCTTCCGTCTTCAATGCCTTTGGCCTGTTTGTATTGTTCTACGATTTCTGTGATTTGTTTTTTTGTGGCGTTACTCATCATTACTCCTATTTGCAAAACCCCAGCCGTCATAGGTTGAGCCGTTTAAAATGAAATTCCGTACCGGAACAAGATGTTTGCGCAATTGCTGATATTTTCCTGTGCGGTTGTGAAGCTGCCCGACCACCAAGCCCGGGTGTATTTCATTGACACCTGCAAAGGCAATAATTTTCCTTTCGGAAAAAATATAGGCACCTACGCGGACAATATAGCTGTCAAGTTTGGCGGCGGGGACGCAAAAATCTGCCGCTGCTTTGTTTGCCAAATGTTCCGATTCGGGTAGCCCGTCAATCTGAATGCCGATATCTTCATCAATGACAGCCTGGTTTTTGCCGTCTCCGTTTAGGATGTGTTCCAATTCATGCCGGAGGGTAAACCAGAAATTGTCTATGCGGTCGTAGCGCAAGGTCATGCCGATAACTGGCTTTTGATTGTCCAGCCAAAAACAGGCGGCATCCAGTTTGCTGTTGGGCAAGCTTTCGACAAAGATTAATCGGATGCCGCATGCAGACAGTATTTTGGGAACGTGGCGGACTTCTTCTGCCGAACGAAGCAGACCGGACAATTCGTCAATGGCTTTTTTTACAGCCGCATTGCTGAATTTTCCCGTTGTCAGTTGTTCGGCTGCCAACTGTCTGACTTTAAAAAGCCATGCCAAGTTTGTTGTGCTGATTGTTTGTTGGTAGGCAGCCGCGTTTTGCTTGGCAGAAAATTGGAATTGCGGTGTTTGGTTGATTGTCTCGAGATTGAAGAAGTTTTTTACAGCACTTTCTAACTCTTCAAATGTTTTGCCGGCAGAAATCCAGCCGCGTTTTACCATTTCTTTAATCGGATAGTTCTGATACAAGGCTGCTCTTAACGGAATCTCTTGATACTTGTCGGCTTCGAGTTGGGATAGCTGGAATCGGGCTTGAAGATTAAGCCATGTTTCTGCAGAAATACCCAATGCTTGATGCAGCTGCATGGCAGTATCGGGGGTGATGCCCAATTTGCCGGATATGATTTGGTTTATGGTTTTGGCGGGTCGTTGAATGATTTCTGCTAAATCTGACTGTGTCAGATTTCTAGCGGAAAGTTCGGCTTTTAGAACTTGTCCTGGGTGTATCGGTTGAGCGGGTAAAATTTGTGTATTCATTTTGGGTGGTCTTTTAACTCTAGTCGGTGCAATACGATTTGTTCGTTTTCTATGTGGATAATTAAATTACATTTTGAATTGACGGTTATGGAATAGTGGCCTGAACTGTCATTACACGGCGACAAGTTTAAAAATGAAGCTTGGTGCAAATCGGTTATGCGCTGTACAGACAAAAGATAGTTCACAATTAACCTGTATGCACCTGTTGCTTTTACACCTATCTGCTTATCCTGAAAATATGGGTCGGTGAACAGCAAGTATAAATAGTTTGTTTCAAACTTTAGCTGCATTCTAAGATTTTCCTATTATATCAAATTTACACTTAGTGTAAATCTGTAATATTTAGATTTTAAGATGGCCGTCTGACAACAGACGGCCTTTTGTGATTATGTCCGGATTACAGGTCTAAAAAGTCGAGGGGGAGGACTTTCCAGAATTTTCCGTGTACGGTTAATTGGTCGTATTCGTCCGGCAATATATCAAAATTGGATTTTGTGTAGGCGGGATTGTCGGATGTGACGTGCAAAACGCCGCCTTTCCCGCGTGCGAGCCTTTTGATGTAGGTATAGCCTTGGAAGGTAATCAGGTATATGCCGCTGTTGGTAAATTCGGCGATGTCGGTTTTTATCAGGGTAATGGATCGGCGCGGTATGGTCGGCTCCATGCTGTCGCCGTCGGGCGGACATAGGCTGACGTTTTTCAGATTGGCTGTGCCAAGCAATTCTTGTAGGGCGCTATTGGGTAATTCTATCGACCGGAGGAGGTCGGGGAATTCGGGGTTAATGTGTCCTTGTCCACAAGATGCGGCTACGTCGTATAGATTTAATGTTGTGCTGTCATTTTTTTGAGTGGTAATACTACCTATTGTTTGGCTGTCTTCTCCATCAAGCCATGCTTTGCTTACATTAAATGCTGATGTAATTATATCAAGCATATCATCCCCAATCCGTTTTCTATGCGGATTGTCTTTTTCGTACAGCATCCGAGATACATAAGAAGCCGAGCGGTCTAGCTTATCGGCTAGTTCGCTTATTTTGCCGTCACATTTTTTATCTTTAAGTTCAAGCAGACGAAGTCTGCGGTATTCATATTTATCCATTTTTTTATTTTCCTTTCTTTATACCTTGAGGTAAATTCCCTATGGGTATTGATTTTATATTTACCTATAGGTAAAATGGCGGAAATTTAAGAAGGGAGTTGTATGAAAGAAATTGATTTCAGCCCGCTACGTTTGTATTTAAAAGGTTTAAGCAAGGAAGAGAGAGTGAAATTTGCTTTCGATTGTGGAACTAGTCTTGGTTATATGCGTAAGCGGATGTCGTTAAGAAGGCCATTTGGTTTTTTAATTTCTAAGAAAGTTGCTCAAAAAGGTGTGATGACACCTCAAGAACTGCGACCTAATGATTTTGCAAATTATGTTTGGGATTAAAAATGAATGAAATTGTAATTGCCGATAAGACCATTCGCCTTACAGATGGTTTGTATTGCCTGAATGATTTGCATAAGGCTTCGGGCGGTGAAAAACGATATGAGCCTTATCTGTGGCTTAGATTATTGCAAACATCTGAACTCATTCGAGAGTTGGAGTTTGAACAAAGTGAACCACAGATATGTGGTTCAATGAAAAATCAACCACTTAGTGAACCCCAGATATGGGGTTCAATGAAAAATCAACCACTTATTAAAACCATTAAAGGTTTTGGAAAAAATCAAGGGACTTTCGCCTGCCGTGAGTTGGTTTACAGCTATGCGATGTGGATTAGTCCGAAATTCCATCTTCAGGTTGTCCGTGCTTTTGATGCGTTGGTATCGGGTCGGACGGCTGCATCGGCGGTTTGTCCGAACCAGCTGCCGCCATCGGTGATTCCGTTTGAGTTGTCGGTGCCGCGTACTGCCGATGAGGCGCGCAAGCTGGCGTCGCAGTTGGCTTTGGAGCGCCGTTCGCTGGATTTCAAAATTGCGCGTGCCCAGCCTTGGTTAAGGTTTTGGGCTGATTTGGAAGCTGAGGGCGGCGGTGCCGGCTTGGCGTTGCGTTAATTCTGTCGCCTTTGGTGACTGTGTCTTGAAATACCCCTGATTCCGATACGCCATGTCGGGATGTTTTTCCACCTGCCTTTTCCATTAGAGGGGGGGGGGCAGGCTTTTTTTACGCCTAAATTTTGTATAAGGCCGTCTGAAATGAATAAATTAGACTTTAAATCTGTTGCTGATGCTGCTTTGAATGCGGTGGATAATTTGCTTGCGGAATGGTTGCCCGGTGGCAAGTATAAGGGGCATGAGTTTTTTGCGCTGAATCCGACACGCGCGGACCGTCATTTGGGTTCATTTGCGGTGAATACGCATTCGGGCGCATGGGCTGATTATGCGACTGATGATGCCGGCGGGGATCTGATCAGCCTTTATGCTTATTTGTTTACGCATGGCAATCAGGGCGATGCGCTTCGTGCTGTGGCCGAACGTTTGAATATAGGTGGCTTTGAGCCGGTGGAGCGTGTTCTTTGGGATGGTACTCCGAACTATGGTAAATCTGGTCGGTCGCGGGAAACGTGGACGCCGATTGTGCCGGTGGATGAGGCGAAATTGGGCTTTTTGCGTGGTTCGTCGTCGTTTAAATTCCGCGCTAGGGATAAGAGGGTTGACCGGCAGGCAGTTTATCGTGACGAGCAGGGCCGTCCGGTGATGGTTATCCAGCGTTTTATAGGTACTGACGGGCATAAGGAAGACCTGCCGTTTGCATGGTGCCAGAATGGCAAGGGCGAGCAGGAATGGCGGAATCGTCGTGTGCTTGAGCCTTTGCCGTTGTATGGTTTGGATGATTTGGCACGCCGCCCGAATGCGCCTGTTTTGTTGGTCGAGGGGGAGAAATGTCGGGACGCGGCAGCAAATTGCCATGATTTGGCTGATTATGTTGCGGTATCTTGGCACGGTGGTGCAAATGGTTGGAAAAAATCTAACTGGCAGCCGCTTGCCGGCCGTAGGGTGGTGTGTTGGCCGGATTGTGATAGTCAGCGCCGAAAACGTTCCAAAAAAGATGCTGAGGAGGGTTTGAGCGAATGGGATATGCCGTATTTGGATTATTTGGAACAGCCGGGTATGGCGGCGATGTTGGGTATTGCGGCGGTATTGGTTGATTTGGGCTGTTCGGTCGAAATCGCGGATATTCCACGTCCTGGCGTTTGGCCAAGTGGTTACGATATTGCTGATGTGTTGGTGGATACTGAGCCGCTTACCAGTGTTCGGGCGGTGATGTCCGCTTTGCGGACGTATCCTTTTGTGGATGATTCCGACCCGGCAATCTTCCCGCGCCCTTCTGATAATATGAGTGGGTGCGATGCACCGCACCCACAAGACCAAGGGGGCGGCGCGGGGGCGGATGTTGATCATTCGTCTGTGGGTAGCCGTGAAGGTTTGGTCATGCAGGAATTGATGGATAATTTTGCTCAAGTCGGTTTGAAGGAGCGTGTTATCTCTTTGAAAACAGGGGAAATTTTTAGTTTTCGTCAGTTGGGCAAGATTTTCGGCAAAGAGGCGGTGCTTGGTTGGTCTTATAAGGCTAAACGGCAAAAGGTTGAGGAATTTGAGGCTGAAATCATTGGTAAGCGGTTGAAGTTGGAGGCGTTGGCCAAGATTGATGATATGTTTGCGGATATGATTAACCGCTATATTTATTTGGATGGGACAACTGATGCTTTTGATATTAAGTTGGATTCGGTTGTGTCATTGGCGGCGGTAAAGGCGGCGTGGCCGGAGCAGTTTGATGATTGGTTGAAATCTCCGGCACGAATGGTATGCCCGATCTCAAATTATGTTTTTGAGCCTGATTTGCCGTGTGGAGTATCGTTTAATGATGATAATTTAGTCAATTATATCAATATGTTTCGTGGTTTACCTGTGCCTGCGGTTTTTCCGGAGGTTGAGACGGCCAAGGATGTGTCGATTGATGATTTGAAGGCGCGTTTCCCCGGGTGTAAGCATATCATTGGCTTGATTGAAAATTTATGTGCCGGCAATGGTAATAAGGCTGATGCATCTGTTGAGTGGGTTTTGAATTGGTTGGCTTGCCGCTTCCTCTGGCCTGAACGTAAGCCTGCAACAGCTTTGGTTTTCATCTCTGAAACTCAGGGGGTGGGTAAATCGACGTTCGGTGAGCGTGTTGTTAAGGGTTTGTTTGGTGATTATTTGCGCCAACTTGACCAAAATGCGCTGGAATCTCGCTTTAATGCGGTTTTGTTGTTTGCGTTGGTTACAATTTTTGAAGAGATTAGTCCGTCTGATGAGCGGATGAATATCATCGGTAAGCTTAAAAATATGATTACGAGTGATGTGATTATGGTGGAGCGCAAAGGGCGCGATGCTGAAAAACATTCGGATTATAATTCGTATATCATTTTTTCGAATGATGAGCGTTCGATACCGATTGAATCAAATGACCGTCGTTTTATGGTATCAGGTTGTAGTCGGAAATTCACGGATGATATGTATGCTAATTTGGATGCAGAATTGAAAAATGGCGGTATTGAGGAATTTGCTGCGTTTTTATGTGCTTTGCCGTTGATGTACACCAATGATCAGGGGGAGCGTGTACCGTTTAATCCGCATTCTAAGCCGTTGATGACACCGATTAAACGCCGAATGATTAATCTGAATAAGCCGGGCTGGGAGGCGTTTTTGGATGATTGGTATAATGGTGATATTGATGTGCCCTTTATTACTTGTGCAGCGGCGGATTTGTGGAAGGTTTACAAGAAATGGTGCTACGATACTAAGACTTTTAGTATGACCCAGAAGAATTTTTATTCAAATATGGCCAAGCGCTTACAAGATGTGAGAACTTGGGTTAGAATGAATGGATATGACAAGAAGCGGTTGCGTATCTTTGTGGTGCCACATAATTGGTTGCGCCCGGAAATGCAGCAGCTCTTCCCACAGCCCAACACAGATAATACTGCCCGTGATTCGGAGGATGCTGTCAGTAAGATGGATTATTACGGCAATCAGGTGGCGGAATTTAGCCGCATTTTAGAAAAGTTGTCGTTGTAATTTTGGTTTGTCCATATTTTTGATGGTTTGTCCATATTATGGGGTCTTCTGAAAGCCTTATAAACCGTGGTTTGTCCAGTTTGTCCAGATTGTCCATAGGTCAAAACCTTATACGCGCGTAATGATTTTTTCATTACGCGCTTTTTTGTGTATACATGGTTTTTTATTTTTATTTTTTACTTCCACATACGGACTTACTTAAAAAGTATGGACAAACTGGACAAACTAATAAATATAAGGCTTTTGCTATGGACAACACCCTGGACAAGTATGGACAAACCAGATAAAAATTTTGAAAAATGTGGACAATCTAATTTTTGTTGGTTGTTGTTGCTTGGTTTGATATAATTTCATTCATATAAAACAAAGCTCTGCGTTAATTGATGGGGCTACAGGGTAACTGTATGGCGAGATTGATACAGGATTGAATGACAATTAATGGACTGTTGGAATATTGGGCAGATTGGTGTTTAGGCCGGTTTGATTCTTCAGGTCGGTGTTCGAGTAAATTAAATGCGTTGATGGCTTCTGGGGTGTCGTTGCCTGGTAGTTCAAACGCTTTTTCGCAAATCCCATATGGTATTGATGGCGATGCGGTTGCGATGACTGTTGATCGGTATGTGTCTAGGTTGTCGGCGGTGCCCGCGGCGGTGGTGCGGGTTGAGTTTTTAACGGTTGGTAGTCAGTTGGAAAAAGCGGCTAATGTATCGCAGCAGTGTGGGGCGGTTGTCAGTCATCAAAACTACCGTGTAACATTGCACCGGACAATCAAGAAACTTGAGGCCAATCCTGAAATTGCATTTTTATTGAGAAAGTTGTCTTGACGGGTTGTAACATTTAATGTTTAATTATGACAAACTGTGGTTTACGTGCGTAACGAGACCACAGTTTTTTATTGTCATTACCCGTATAGGCCGTCTGAACCGCCATTCAGACGGCCTTTCTTTTGGAGATGTCATGCCGGCAATTCGTGTCGATGTCAGCAAAATGGTCGCACGCTTGGATGATGTCCAACGCCGACAAGTCCCGTTTGCCGCTAAAAATGCGGTGAACAAACTTGCTGCACAGGCAATCGGCAATCTGCAAGATGAAATGAGGGATTCGTTCTTTAACCCGAAGCCGTGGACGTTGAACAGTCTGTTTGTCAGACAGTATGCAACCAAGGAGGAATTGACCGCCGTGGTCGATTTCAAGGACGGTGCAAAGGATAGAAGCGCGGGCAAATATCTGACGGCGCAAATTTATGGTGGAAGCCGTCGGGCGAAAGGTATCGAGGCGTTTCTGGTTTCGCGGGGATTGATGCCCACGGGGTATCGGATTGTGCCGTCAGATGCGGTAAGGCTTGACCGTTTCGGCAATATCACGCTGGCTGCGTTTCGGGCAATGGTGCGCGGATTGAACGACGGTACGCATTTCGCCCTACTTAAACGACGCGGCAAACTGTCTCCGGGAATTTATAAACGACAAAAAAGAAAAGTAAAAGCCTTGGTTGTGTATGTGTCAGCGGCACAGTATGAAAAACGTCTCCGGTATTTTGAGGTTGCTGAACAAGCTGTCGTCAGTAATCAGCAGGCAGTCTTTGCCGAAGAACTCGAAAAAGCATTCGCCACAGCCCGATAAGGTACTTCCTGGACTTTCAGCCACGCGGGTAATTCGAGCCGCGATTTCTGTTAAGCGACAGGTTTGTATGGGTTGCTTGCTGGGTTAATGAGGAACTGACATGAAAGTGAATAAAAGACAGCTTGCCGATATTGTCGGCGTTACGGAACAGGCTTTGACCAACTGGCAGAAAGAAGGCTTGCCGGTGGCGGCCTATGCAGATAAAAACGGGCTTGCGAATGAATACGATACCGTTGCGGTTATCCGCTGGATGTTTCAGCGGGAACTGGAACGGCTGAACAAGGAAAAGCCGCGCGATCGGCTGGATAGGGTGAAGGCTGAATTGGCTGAATTGGAGCGGGACGAAAAATTAGGACAGCTTGCGCCGGCCGCGATGTTTGAGCGCGCATGGGGCGACCATGTTTTAGCGGCACGGACGGAATTTTTAACAATGCCCGAGCAGTTGGCGGCTGAACTGACGGCGACGTCGGGCGTGGAAATAGACCCTGATACCATTGCGGCGTACATCAACAGGGCGCTGGAAAAATTATCGAATTACGGAGCAGAAAACGATGGAGATGACAGCCGCAACCATGCAGGCGCGGATGGCTGAAACGGTGGCGCGGGTGTTGCGGCAGGCGTGCCGGAAATGGGCGCCGCCGCGCAAGATTAAAACCCGCGACTGGGCGAACAAGTACCGCTATCTTTCCAGCATAGAGGCCGCCCGACCGGGCAAATACGTTTTGGACGTAACGCCGTATCTGGCATGGGAAAACAGCCCGCTTGATGCGCTGGACGACCCGTCCGTGCAAGTGGTTGTTTGCCAGAAATCGGCGCAAGTGGCGTGGACTTCGGGTGTGCTGGGTAACTTTTTGGGCAAATCCATCGATGCCGAACCCAGTCCGATATTGGTTCTGTTCCCGAAAGAGGGGGCGGCTAAAGAGTACATGGACGAAAAATTCGTTCCGATGGTCGAAGCGACGCCCGCCTTGCGCGAGAAAGTCGATACCCGTATCCGTGCGCAAGGGCAGCGGCAGTTGTTCAAGAAATTCCCCGGCGGTTTTCTGAAGCTGGTGGGCAGTAACAGCCCCGCCAGTGTGAAATCGTCGCCGGTGCCGATTGTGTGCGTGGAGGAGCCGGACGACTGTAACCTGAACCTACGCGGTCAGGGCGACAGTATCAAGCTGGCGAAGGAGCGTACCAAAACCTACCGCCGACCGAAAATCGTATTAGGCGGTACGCCGACTATTGCGGGCGTCTCGACAATTGCCGCCGAAATGGAGTTGTCGGACAAGCGCGTCGGTATGGTGCCGTGCCACGAATGCGGCGAAGCCCATGTGTTGAGCTTCGATTACCTTTCTTGCAACGAAGACCCGAACGGCAACCATCCCGTTTTCGGCAAAAAGCTGCCGGAAACGGCGCATTACACCTGCCCGAACTGCGGCGCGGTGTGGAACGACATGCAGAAAAACCGTAATGTGCGTCGCGGTTGGTGGCAGGCGACCGCGCCTTTTCACGGCACGGCAGGTTTTTACCTGAACGAGCTATACAGCCCGTTCCCCGGCAGTGTGTTTTCCGAACTGGTGAAAAAATGGTTGACCGCGCAATACGAAGCGGACAACGGCGATATATCGCCGATGATTGCCTTCGTCAATTCGTCCATCGGAATCCCGTTCGAAATGACCAATGACGGCGTGAAGGAAGACGACCTGGCAGAACGCGGCGAAGACTACGCCGAAAACACCGTTCCGCGCGGCGGCCTGATTCTGACTATGGGCGTGGACGTGCAACATGACCGGCTGGCAGTCATCATCCGCGCATGGGGGCGCGGCGAGGAAAGCTGGCTGGTTTGGTGGGGCGAAATCCACGGCAACACGGTGGACGTCAAATCCGACGTGTGGCGCAAACTGGCTGAGATGATATTTCAGACGGCCTACAAGCACGAAACCGGTGCGGGAATGAAAATCGCGGCGGTATCGATAGACAGTTCGGACGGCAATACCTCCGACGCGGTGTATCACTTTGTGCGCGGCTGCCGTGGCGTGAAAGCGGTGAATGTGATGGCGGTCAAGGGCAGCACCAACCCCGATAAAGAGATTTTCAGTCGGGCGCGGGCGATTGACTTGAAGCACAAAAACACCAAGGCCGACAAATTCGGCGTGCAGGTGTACAGCGTCGGCGTATCGCGCGCGAAGGACTTGCTGATAGACGAGCATGCGCGCATCAATCTGGAAGGAAGCGGGGCGGGGCGGATGCACTTTTACAAAGATGTCCGCGCCGACTACTGCGGCCAGTTGTTGAGCGAAGTTAAAGTACCCAGCCGCATGAACAAGCACAAAAAGGTTTGGCAGAAAAAGGTCGGTGTACGAAACGAGGCATTGGACTGCGAAGTCTATGCCCTGCACGCCGCCCGCTCGGTCGGCACGCATACCATGTCGGCGGCAAAATGGGCGTTATACGAAAACGCGCTGTTGCAGTCGGAATTGTTTGCCGAACCGAAACCCACCGAACAGGTGCAGGAAAAAACGAAGGCGGACAGCGGCAGCGGTTTTGCGGCAACCAGACGCCGTAAGGGCGGTAACTTCGTTACCAATTATTGATTCAGGCCGTCTGAACAGCAGATTTCAGACGGCCTTTATACGGTATTGACTATGAATGAAAAAGAACAGGTTCTATCACACATTCGGACGCATCCGGGTTGCACATCAGCCGGTGTCGCCAATGAGGTGTATGGAAAGCAGAAGTGGAGCGGCTGGATTTTTGCCCGCCGCGATATTGATACGCTGATTGAGGAAGGCGTGGTGGAAGAGCGTTTTGAGCAAGGCGTCAGTAAATTTTATGCAAAAGAGGCCGTCTGAAAATGAACGGTAATGACTATGCGGTAGAACTTGAAGAAGCGCGAGAGATTCTGAACAGCCTTCGGAAAGCCTACAAGGAACATGCGGCAGGCAGGGGCATGACCAAGCGGTACAAAATCAAAGACCGCGAAATGGAGTTTTCCAGCCTTGCCGATTTGTTGAAGCAGATACGGTTCTGGCAGCGGGAAATTACGCGGCTGGAAGCGGCGGCGGGTGTTTCCCCGCGCCGTTCAGGCCGTATCATCACGCGATTTTAGGATGAGCTATGGCAAAACAATCAAATGCCGCGCCGCAAAAGCGCGGTTTTTTTGCGCGTTTGTTCGGCAGGCGGGAAGCCGTCCCGAAAACAGCCCGCCGCAGCTTTGCAGGGGCGCGTCCGGGCGGATCTCTGGCTTCATGGCAGCCGCAAAACTGGTCGGCGGACGCTTTGGCGCGGTCAGACCTTGACCGCCTGCGCGCCCGCGCCCGCAGCCTTGCTCGCGACAACGACTACATGCGCAAGTTTTTGAACATGGTCGAAAGCAACGTTATCGGGCGCGACGGTTTTACCCTGCAAATGCGTGTTTTGCTGGATAACGCCGACAAGCCCGATGCCTTGGCGAACAAGGCCATCGAGGCAGCGTTTTCACGCTGGGCAAGGCGCGGCGTGTGCGACGTTACCGGCCAGATGTCTTTTACCGACCTGCAACGGCTGCTGATTCGCAGCGTGGCGCGGGACGGCGAAGTGCTGATTCGTCATATTTCAGGGTTTGACAATGATTACGGCTATGCGTTGCAGGTGCTGGATATTGACCGTTTGGATACGGGATACAACGTTCCGCAGCAAAACGGGCGCAACGCCGTGCGCATGGGTGTCGAGCTAAACAGCTATTCCCGTCCTGTGGCGTACTGGCTGCGGACGGCGCATCCGGGCGAATCATACGGACAGACGAATACGGGCAATTTACGTGAACGGGTGCCGGCAGAGCAAATCAGCCATATTTTCCTGCACGACCGCCCGGAGCAGCGGCGCGGCTTTCCGTGGGTGGCTTCGGCCATCATCGGCCTGCAAAACCTGTCGGGCTATCAGGAAGCGGCCATTATCGCTGCCCGTGTCGGCGCATCGAAAATGGGCTTTTTCAAACAGACGGAAGACGCCGACAACTTCATGCCGCCGATTGACGGGCAAGAAGTCGATAACGGGCGCGGCAGCATCGATTTAATCGATTCGGTCGAGCCGGGTACGTTCCACGAACTGCCGCAGGGTTACGACTTTACGCCGTTCGACCCGGATTACCCCCACGCCAATTACGACGCATTCGTCAAAGCCAGCCTGCGCGGTATCGCCAGCGGTTTGAACGTGGCTTATCACAGTTTAGCGAACGACCTTGAGGGCGTGAACTTTTCCAGTATCCGCAGCGGGACGCTGGAGGAGCGCGATACATGGATGACATTGCAAAACTGGTTTGCCGAAGCGTTCTTGTATGACGTATTCGACCGCTGGATTAAGACGGCGTTGCTAATGGGCGCAATCAAGATGCCGTCCGGCAAATCGCTGCCTGCCGGCAAGCTGGACAAGTTCAAGGCCTGCAACTGGCAGGGGCGCCGCTGGTCGTGGGTTGACCCGCTGAAAGATATTAATGCGCATAAAGAGGCGGTGGCGCTGACGGTCAAATCCCGCCGCGATATTTGCGCGGAAATGGGTTTGGATTTTGAAGATGTTATTACCCAAATCGAACAGGAAAACCAGATGTTGGCAGAAAAAGGAATCATTGCCGACGTAAAACCGGCCGCATCGGCGGCAGAACCGGAATCGGAGGATAACCCGAATGAAGAAAATGAAGCCTGATAAGGCGCAAATGCAGCAAATGAGCCGCTTTGCCGTGTTTCAGCGTGAAAGCGTGGATGTTGAAAAACGGACGGTCGAAGTGGCGTTTTCCAGCGAAGAGCCGGTAGAACGCTGGTTCGGCGATGAAGTATTAAGTCATGCGGCGGGTGCCGTTGACTTAAGTCGTCTGAACGACGGTGGCGCGGTGTTGTTCAATCATGACTGGGACGACCAAATCGGCGTCATCGAACGTGCTTGGATTGATGCCGACAAGCGCGGCCGTGCCTTGGTACGTTTTGGCAGCGGTACGAAGGCAACGGAAAAATTCCAAGATGTGCAAGACGGCATCCTACGCCATATCAGCGTCGGCTACCGAGTGGAGCATATGGTATTGGACAATCCCGATGCTGACGATGAGGACTACCGTTACATCGTTACCCGCTGGATGCCGTATGAAATCAGTTTTGTAACCGTTCCGGCTGACCCGACAGTTGGTGTCGGCAGATCGGTGGAACCATTTATTGAAAACCCTGTAAACCCAACCCCTGAAAAAGGAAATCGAAACATGGATAAAAATCAAACGCCCACTACGGTGGAAACTCCTGCCGCTGCAATCCCTGCCGCCGCATCAACCGATACCAACAACACCGCCGAACGCGGTATGCAGAACGAACGCGCGCGCGTTTCCGAACTGTTGGCCATTGGTCGCAGTTACGCCGCCCACGGCGGTATCGAAGCAGCCGAAAAGGTTATTAAAGAGGGCGGTAGTGAAGCCCAATTACGCGCCGCCATCATGGCAAACATGCAGACGAAGCCGACCGTTACTGCCGGTGAAATCGGCATGACTGATAAAGAACAGCGTGAATTTTCCCTTCTGCGCGCCATGTCTGCCGCTGCAACCGGCAAATGGGACAAAGCAGGCTTGGAACGCGAAGTGTCGGAAGAGTTGGAAAAACGGCATGGTCGCGCAGCGGCAGGCTTCTTTGTACCGACTGATTTGATTGCCCGAGCTTACAGCAAAGGCAATGCGGCAAACGGCGGCAACGCCATCGAAAACGACTTCCGCGAAGACTTGTTTATCGAACTGCTGCGCAACCGACTTGCCGTTGCCCAGTTGGGCGCTACCGTACTGGACGGCTTGGTCGGCGACATCACTATTCCGAAACACCTGACCGGCAACACCGTCCAATGGGTGGATGAAAACGGCAGCGCGTCCGAATCGAACGCCACTTTCGGACAAATGAGCCTGAAACCGAAAACCGTTACCGCCAATACCGAATTGAGCCGCAAATTCATTTTGCAATCCTCGCTGTCTGCCGAACAGTTCGCCCGCAGCGAATTGTTGAAAGCGATGATGCTGGGTATCGACTTGGCGGCCATCAACGGCAAAGGTACCGGCAACGCACCGACCGGCATCCTGAACACTGCCGGCATCGGCGCGGTGGAAATCGATGCGAACGGCGGTGCGCCCGAATGGGAGCATATCGTCGCTTTGGAAAGTGCCATTGCCGCCGCCAATGCCGACATCGGTGATTTGGCATACATCACCAATGCCCGCGTGCGCGGTCTGCTGAAAACCAAGCTGAAGGCCTACAGCGTGTCCGGCTACATCTGGCAGGACGGCGCAACGCCGTTGAACGGCTACCGTTGCGCGGTATCAAACCAAATTCCGTCCAACCTGACCAAAGGTACGGCGGCCAACAAATGCAGCCCGCTGATTTTTGGTAACTGGTCTGATCTGATGATTGCGCACTGGGGCGTTTTGGATGTGATTGTTGATCCGTACACCAAGTCTACTGCGGGCGCGGTACGCATCACCACGTTGCAAGATGTGGATATTGCCGTCCGTCATGTCGAATCCTTTGCTGCCATCAAAGACATCGTGGCTGCTTGATTGTGAAACCCAAGGTTGTCTGAATTTCAGACGACCTTATTGATTGAGGTATTAAAAAATGGCAAAAATCAAAATTATCCCGACCCGTAGTTTTTTTGATGGTGAACAGATGTTTGCCGCATGGAAAAAATATTCGGTGGACGAATCTGCGGCGGCTGTCTATATCCGCGAAGGTTGGGCGGCAGAAGCGCCTACCAAAGAGGCTAAATCCTCTGGTGCTGATGGCGGCGAAGCGCCTGCCAAAGAGACTAAATCCTCTGGTGTTGATGGCGGCGAAGCTGAAGATGGCGGTAACGCATCCGGTGAGGGCGGTGAGGACGGCAGTGTTTAACGAGCCGCTGAACGTGTTTACCAATCCTGCTGATTTCGGTGAAACCGTGATGATTGACGGTAAAGAGGTAAACGCGATATTTGACCGTGAATTTATGACGGATAGCGGGTTTGGCGTTGCCGTTGCCAATGCCGACCCGCAAATCATCGTTACTGAAGACGACCTGTCGGAAGACGTGAAGTCGGTGGTCGTTACCGTGCGCGGAAAACGTTACACGGTGGCGGAAACCGATTTTGACGGTTGCGGAATGGTTGTTGTGCAATTGAGGGCAATACATGACAAGCCGACTTACTGAAATCCGCAATGCGGCGACAGATGTGCTGAAAACGAAGTTCCAGCGCGTGTATTCCGGGCGTGGTCTCGCGCCTGCGCAATCGCAGTTGCCGTGTGTTGTGGTGTACGTTGACAATCGCCGAACCGAACAGGAAACGTTTGATTTTCCGCCTACCTACCGGCATACGGTGCGGCTGGTTACGTTGGTTTGCGTGCAGGCTGCTTCCGGTGCGGACGAACTGGCGGAAGAGATGCTGTCTTTGATTGGGCAGTTGTTTGCCGAACATTCCGATTTGGGTGTTGGTGATTTGGAAAATCTGGTGCCTGATTTGCTGAATATCGATTCCGACGAAAGCGGCGAAGCCGTTACCGTCTATTATCAGCAAGGATGGCAGGCAATTTATTTTGATACGGCAGTCTGATTTCAGATTGCCTTTAATTTGGAGTTAAAGTATGGCAGTGAAATTACCGAACGGTGCGACCGTTCACATTGCGACCGCTTTGGCGGCGGAGAAAAAAGCTACGGTGGCAACTAATGCTGCCGAATGCGTCCTGACGGTAGCAGGACACGGGTTTGCCAACGGCGATTTGGTTTTGTTTAAAAGCGGCTGGGGAAAGTTGAATGAACGCGTTTTCCAGATTGGCGATGTCAAAACCGATACATTCAAGCTGATCGGCATTGATACTTCCAATGCAGATGAGTTTCCGGCAGGCAGCGGTATTGGTGCTGTTCAGAAAATTACCGATTGGGTGCAGGTTTCGCAAATTGTAGAATTTTCGACCAGTGGCGGCGAGCAGCAATATGTAGATTTTGGTTTTTTGGAGGATGATTTTGACCAGCAAATCCCATCCACGAAATCAGCTATGTCAATGTCGATTAAGATCGCTGACGATACTTCGTTGCCCGGCTACAAGGCGGCTGCAAAATGCAGCGATAAAGGCGGCAAGTGGCCTTTGAAAGTGGTTTTGAAAGGTGGTGGGCTGATTTGCTATAACGGTTATCCCAGCATGAATAAAACCCCCGAATTGGTTCGTAACCAAGTAATGGCTGTAACGTTGTCCTACGCCATTTCCGGCGAAGTAAACCGTTATTGATTTTATCGACATATAAAGGTTGTCCGAGTTACTCGGGCAACCTTATTTATTTGGAGTATTGAAATGGCAAAACTCACTTTGAAGCCTGATGCAACTTTCCGACATATCGTGAAAATCCCTGTTCCCGGTGCAGAACCTGCGGACGTCGAATTTGAATTTAAGGCACGCGGCCGCAAGGCGATGAAAGAATTTACCGAAAAGCATAAAGACGGCTGGACGGCAGATACCGTCTTGGATTGTGTTCAAGGCTGGGATTTGGAAGAAGCATTCGACCGTCAGAATGTCGAAATCCTGCTGGATAGCTATCCGATGGCAGTGTTTGCCGTCGTCAACGGCTATGTTGAGGAAGTCTTCAATGCCCGCGAGGGAAACTGATTGCCGCCGCGCGTGCGCTTTATGAGAAGCAGCCTGATGCGGCGGAATTGAATGTATTTGGATTTTCGGCGGACGATTTTTCAGAAGAGGAGACCACTTTTGGCGTATGGCCGTGCAACTGGCGGGCGGTGCAACTGTTTATTGCAGTATCGACACAGTGGCGTATCGGAATGTCGGGTGCGACGGGGTTGGATTATTCCGCCGTTGCAGCGGTTATGGAATGCGGCAATATCAAGCCGAAGAAACGGAAAGCACTGTTGGAGAAAGTCCGTATGATGGAGCTTGAAGTGTTGTCAATGTGGGCAGGCGAGCATGAATAACGAAACCAAGATTTATATTACCGCTGAAACGGGCAGTGTCGTCAGCGGCGTAGAAAAGGCAAAACAGTCCATCAAGTCGTTGGGGGATGTAGCATCTTCCCAGGGGCGGCGTATTTCTGACGGATTGGTACATAGTGGCGACGGAGCAGAGAAATCATCGACGGTAGTGTCGGCGGCATCGAAGCGGACGGAACGGTCTTTGGCTTCTCTGGAAAATGCCATCCGTCGCGATATAGCCGTTAAGATTGCAGGCGGTAAGGCAAACCGAGAGTATTACGAAGAGCTTGCCCGTCAGCGCGGTATCGATATTGCACGGCTTAATCCGCTACTGTCCCAATTGGACAGGCATAATACGCAGACCAATCGTGCTACGCAGTCTGTCAAGCAGTTCAATAACGCCTTACGGCAAACCCCGGCACAAATTACCGACATCGTTACCCAGCTTGCAGGCGGGCAAAGCCCGTTTCTGATCATGATGCAACAGGGTGGGCAGTTGCGTGATATGTATGGCGGCTTCGGTGGTATGCTTAAGGGGCTGGCCACGGTCATTTCCCCTATGCGCCTTGCTGTTGCAGGGTTGGGCGGTGGCATTGCGGCATTGGGTTATGCGATGTATCAGGGTGCAGAGGAATCGCGCGAATACCGTAAGGCCTTGATACTTGCCGGAGATGCAGCAGGGATTACTGCAGACAGGATGCAGGAAATCGCTGTTTCGGTCGGGGCAGCGACGGGCGGCTATGTTGATGCGCGTGCTGCAATTACGGCCTTGGTCTCAAGCGGCAAGGTTGCAACGGACAATTACGAACAGTTCGCCCGGAGTATTACCCTCCAGTCGCAGGCAACGGGACAAAGTATTGACGATTTGGTTGGGAAATATACTGAAATTGCCAAAGACCCGCTGAAAGCCGTGGTGTCTCTATCAGCCACCTACCGGACAATGACTGCCGATGTTTACGAGCAGGTCAAGGCTTTGCAGGCGCAAGGCCGGGAACAGGACGCGGTTGCATTGGTGCAGAGGAAATTCTCCGAAGAGTCGGAGGATATGGCAAAACGCGTACTGGGCAATCTTGGGTTGATTGAGCGGGCGTGGAAGGATATTAAAGCCAGTGCGTCGGAGGTATGGGATGCTGTTAAATCCATAGGTAGGGACAAGACCAAGCTGGATGAACTTGCCGCGCTGAATTCGTTTATTTCCCAAATCGAAACCAGCAAGAAACATCCGGCTTCGCAATTGTTTTGGGGTGAAAAGGGTGAGCGTAAGCTGCAGGAAGCCTATGCGCAGCGTGCCCGGTTGCTTGCCGAAATCGACAAGGATGCAGCCACTGCTGAAGCTTTGCGGAAGAAACAGAAGCAGAACCAAGACCGAACTGAAGGCGTGGCGAAACAGGATGCCATTGCACAGCGGTATGCCCCGCGCGACGAGCAGTGGAAGCGTGCACGTCAGGAAAACGATAAGGCGCTTGAAAAGGCGTTGGATGGCGTCACGGATCCGAAAGAACGGCAGGTGCATATTAACAAGCACGCCCGCAACGCACGGTGGATTGACGAGAGTTATGCTGATAAAAGACACGGCCAACAGAAAGAAAAAACGGATAAAACGAGCTACCCCACTGTTTCGAACGGCTTGAGGATTAAACCGGGAGCCGAAGCGGGCGGCAAAGCGCTAGGCGGAACATATGCCTTCGCGCATGCCATGCAGCAGATGCTGGGAGACCGTCTGTTCCGTTTCGGCGCCTTCCGAGATCGATACCACATTGGGAAAAACAGCCTGCATAACAGTGGATTGGCATTTGATGCTACTCCTTCTCCCAGTATGGGGATGAAGCAGAAACAGGAAGTTGTCGCCCAAATGACCCGTTATCTTGAGTCGTTGGGGTTTAAAAACGGGCAGGATTTTAACCTTAAACTGGAACTTGCCGGACAGCGCAATAAAAACGGTACGGTAGCAACCGGCGATCACTGGCATTTCAACTGGCGTTCTCAAGAGGCGGCTGCGCGATTTGCCGGCGGTGTTGAGGGCCAGGTGAAAAATATGGCGCACCTCGGGTTGTTTAAGGGAGTGGAGAAAGAACCTCTTTCCGGCTACGAAAAATGGGAGGAGGATTTTAACCGTCGGGCGGCGGCGGCGGGAGCGAAGCGGGTGCTGGAAATTTTAAACGGCAACCGCGCCATCGGCGAACAGTTGAAGTTGTTGTCCGACCCGACTTTCGGCGATTGGACGCTGAAGCAGCAGGCCGATGCCCGCGAGCTGGCGGAGAAGGCCGACGCGCAGGATAGTTTGACGGCTGCTTCCAAAAAATATTCCGATATAGTGAAGCAAATGACCGACGATTCGAAAGACAAGTTGGATGACAGGCTGTTTGAAATTTCGCTTATCGGCAAAACCCGTGAAGAAATCGAGAAACTGACGCTGGCGAGACTGTGGGACAGACAGATAGCGAAAGCCCGTGAAGAAGGTGCGCCGTTGGAAAGTATCGATTTATTGGAGCGCGGCAAGGCGGAAGGGATGAGCAATCTTTCTCAAATGCAGAAGGCGCGTGCAGACAGCGACAATGATTGGCGCGGCGGTATCGAGTCCGGCTTGAAAAGCTACATCGATTCATTCGGAACGATGAGGCAGGCGATGGAAAATGCCACCGTACAAACCTTCGACAAAATGGGGGATGCGCTGGCAGACTTTGTTGCCACAGGCAAACTTGATTTTCGAAGCCTGACTGTTTCCATTTTGCAGGATTTGTCAAAAATGCTGATTAAAATGGCGATTGTCAATGCAATGAAGTCGGCGTTGGGTTATGCCGACGGCGGTATTGTCGGTGGTGGGAGTACGCAGTTCGACGCGTTGTTTTCCGGTGGCGGTTATACCGGATACGGCGGGAAGTATGAGCCTGCCGGCATTGTCCACAAGGGCGAAGTCGTATTTTCCCAGCGGGACGTACGTAATCACGGCGGCGTTGCGGCAGTCGAGCGGCTGCGGTTGAATGGTTATGCCGGCGGCGGTGCAGTAGGACTGCCGTCTGTTTTGACCGGAGCCCGTTCGGCCGGGGCTGGAGGCATGCAGGTCAACATCACTATAAATCGGGACGGTAGCACCGAATCGGACAGCAGTGCCGATACGGAGATGGCGAAGCATCTTGCCGCCGCCATACCGGGCATGGTGGAACAGTGGTATGTCAAGAATGTGTACCGTGAAAACGGTACTTACCATAAATAGGTCGTCTGAAAGGAACCGATCATGACTGAAACATTCCGATGGCGTGTTGCTTCGGATAATAAGGCTGTACATAAATTCGATGTCCGTTCCGTTCGCTTTGGCGACGGCTACGAGCAACGGCAGCCTAAATCTTTGAAACCGAAGCTGCGAAGCTGGGAGATCAAGATAGTCGGACAAAAGGCTTTGATGGGAGAAATCAAAGCCTTTTTTGATGCCCGGCGCGGTGTTGAGCCGTTTAATTGGAGACCGCCCGATGGCGTGCCTGTATTGGTCAAGGTAGCGGAATATCAGGAAACGGCGAAGGGTGGCAAAGCCTACGAATTGAGCTGTACGTTTGAGGAGGTGCTTTCATGAATCCGCGTATAAAGGCCATGTCGGGTGTGATGCTGCAAGCCTTGTCTGCCGTGCAGCAGGATGTTTTGGTCGATTTGTGGCAAGTGGACTTGCGGCCGCTGGGCGGTCGGGTTTTCTATTTCTGCAATCAGGTCAACGAGCGGGGTACGGCGGTTGTCTGGCAGGGACAGGCATATGAGCCTTATCCGATTAAGGCGGACGGCTTTGAATCAACTTCGCAAGGGGCGGGCAACCGTCCGACGCTGACGGTATCGAATCTATTGGGGTTGATTACGGGCGCGGCGGATCAGTTCGGTCAGCTCGTCGGCGTGCTGGTTGTGCGCCGTCAAACCTATGCCAAGTTTTTAGATGCGGTTAATTTCCAGTCCGGGCGCAATCCGACCGCAGACCCGATGCAGGAAGTCGTCGGCAAATATTTGGTTGAACGGATGACGGCATTGAATGCAGAAACGGCAACCTTCGAACTTGCCGCGCCGTCTGAATCGGATGGTTCGGTCATTCCCGCCCGTATTATGCTGGCAAATACCTGCTGCTGGCAGTATCGCGGCGAAGGATGCGGTTATACGGGGCGTGCGGTTGCCGACCGTTTCGATATGCCCACGGACGATGCGTCCAAAGACGTATGCAGCAAAACACTGACGGGATGTAGGGCGCGGTTTGGCGCGACGGCGGTTTTGCCGTTCGGCGGTTTCCCGTCTAGCGACAAGGTAACGACATGATGGATTTGGATTTGTTAAGTGAAGAAGTACGGCGCGAAATGCTGGCGTGTGCTGAAGAAGCCGTACCGTCTGAAATGTGCGGGGTTTTGGTTTTCAGTTATGAAGGCTATGAGTTTCTGCCTTTGTCCAATTGCGCCGAAAGCCCGCATGAAACCTTTGAGATTTCCGCTGACGACTGGATGGCGGCGGAGCGCGTCGGCGAGATTGTGGCAGTCGTGCATTCCCATCCGCGCGGCGAGCCGTTTTTATCGGGTGCGGACAGACGGATGCAGGTCGAAACGGGCTTGCCTTGGATTTTGGTTACACAAGGTCGTCTGAAACTGTTCCGCCCCGTTCCGCATTTGCGCGGGCGTGTCTTCGAATACGGCAAGGCGGATTGCGGCACGCTGGTGCGCGATGCCTTCATGTTGATGGGGCTGGTTTTCCCCGACCATCCGCGTGGCGATATAGATGAGGATGCGGCGGCAGGCTTTTGGGAAAAACATTTGGAAAACTGCGGGTTCTCCCGTGTTTCAGATGGCCTTTGCGCCGGTGATGTGGTCTTGACGGCAACGGGCGGGCATGCGTCCCATGCCCTTCTGTATTTGGGCAACGACTGGATGCTGCACCATGCCTACAATCAATTGAGCTGCCGTGTGCCTTATACCCGCTATTGGGCGGATGTTACGCACAGCGTTTGGCGGCATCCCGATTTCGAGCCGGCTATGATGCAGGCACTTGAGAATGATTTTACCTCTATGGAGCAAGCATGATTACTGTTTGTCTGTACGGCGGCCTGCGCGAGTACGGCCGCCGTTTTGTTTTGCACGTCGAGACGCCCGCTGAAGCCCTGCATGCTCTGTTTACCCAAATCAAAGGCTTGCGTCGGCGGATTCGGGACGGGGTGTATCAGGTGCGGTTTGACGGAAAAGACCAGTCTGAAGAAACGATAGGTAGCGTGTTCAGACGGCCTGCTGACGGTGTATTGCACATTGTTCCGCGCGTACAGGGTGCAGGTAAAAATGGCGGGTTGATCCAAACCATTATCGGAGTGGTTTTGATTGTAGTCGGCGCGTATACGAGTTGGGCCGGTGGTGCACAGCTTATCGCCGTCGGTATCGGTATGGTGGCTGGCGGTGTCGCCCAAATGTTGACCAAACAGCCCAAATTGAATGCCGACGGCAAGGGGGTGGAAGAGAGTAAGAATTCTGCTTTTTCCAACCTTGCCAATACAGCGGCACAGGGTCGCCCTGTGCCGTTGGCTTACGGGCTTTGCTACTGCGGCAGCCGTGTTGTATCGCAGGGTGTGCAGTCCCGCCGTATCGAACCGTCATCGACGGCGGCTTCGTCAGGTGCGGTGTTGAATTTGGGTTTGTCCAAGACATTCGTTCAAGGCGTAGCAGCAACCGCGCCGAACGGGCAGAAATACCGTACCGACTTTTCAGATGACAGCGTGCGGGCGCGCAATTATAAGGTGGCGTTTTCAGGTTGAAACGTCGTCTGAAAAATCGAAACGCCGCGAAGGGGCAAACTTCGCGGCGTGTCTGTTTTTGTTTGTGTATTTTTTGGGTTTGATTGGTATTCTGAATCCCGTGAAGTAAGATTTTGAATCAGGAAAGGAAACAATATGGGCGGTAAATCGGGCGGGGGACAACGGACACCTTATGAAGCCCCAAACAGTTTATCCAGCGCCCAGTCGCTGCGGATTATTGATGCGGTGTCCGAAGGTGTGGTTTCGGGGTTTGCCAACGGCGATGATGCGCCGTTCAAAAGCGTGTATTTTGATGACACTCCTGTCCAAAATTCGGACGGCAGCTACAATTTTAATGGAGTTACGGGTTATTTCCAGCGTGGCGAGCAAGACCAGTCCTATGTTCCGGGTTTCGATGCATCCGAGCGCACCGTAGCCGTTTCGGCTGCGGTGAAGCAGAATCAGCCGATTGTTCGCTCCGTTACCGACGAATTGGTCAGCCGTTTGCGGATTACGGTCGCTGTCGAGCGGAATGCGCAGGTTGAAGACAACGGCGACACCGTGCCTGCTGATACCTTAATGCGTGTTGAGTTGATAAACAGCAATGGTGTGCAGGCATCAAATCAGGTGCGTTTCAATGAAAAATCCAGCGGGACATATTATCAGGATGTCGAATTTGATGTGGTGCCGCAAGTGCCGTTCAATATCCGTGTTTTCCGAATTTCGCCTGATTCCAAGACCGACAAGGTCAGCAACAATACCTATTTTTCGTCCTACGTTGAAATCGTTGATGCGAAATTTAGCTATCCGCATACCGCGTTTGCGGCATTGTCGATTGATTCGGCGCAGTTCGGGAATCAGATTCCGCGTCGCAATTATTTGATGAAAGGCCGCTTGGTTAAAGTGCCGTCCAATTACAATCCTGAAACCCGTCAATATACGGGTGGAACATGGGATGGCAGTTTCAAAACCGCATGGACAAACAACCCTGCATGGGTTTTTTACGATGTGCTGACCCAGCCGCGATTTTCCACGCTGGCACGTCGTCTGAATGTGGCAGACATAGATAAATGGAGCCTGTACCAAATCGGGAAATATTGCGACGAGCCGGTCGATGACGGCTTCGGCGGCAAAGAGCCGCGTTTCGTCTGCAATGCCTACATTACCGACCTGATGCAGGCAGGTGAATTTTTGAACAATCTTGCCAGCGTCTTTACCGGTTTACCGGTTTGGAACGGACAGCAAGTATCCGTCGTCATGGATGCCGACGCCGATCCGGTGGCGCAATATACCAATGCCAATGTTAAAGACGGCCTGTTTAATTATGCGGGTGCAGCGTTGAAGTCCATTCATACTGCTGTTCATGTGCAGTATATAGACAAATACGATGGCTATCGCGCTAAAACAGAATATGTAGCCGACAACGAAGCCATCGCCCGCTATGGTTTGAATATCAAGCAGATTACTGCGTTCGGCTGCGATTCGCGCGGGCAGGCGGCACGTTTCGGCGCATGGACGCTGCAAACTGAGTTGCGGCAGCAGAACGCCGTAACGTTTGAAATCGGGCGTGAGGGGTTGAAGCATCTGCCTTACGACATCGTGCAGATTATGGACAATCAATACGCGGGTGCAGAGTTGTCTGGACGTGTTGCCGCCATTTCGGGCAATGTGCTGACGCTGGATCGACCTGTATCCGATGCGGTCGGAGCCTTGGTGTTTTATTCTGAAGGCGGTAGTCTGAAATCAGCGAAGATAACTGCGGCAGCAGGCAATAAGGTTACTTTGGAGCGTGAGGTGCCGTTGCAGGCTGGCGATACGTGGGTTTTATCCGGCAAAGTCAAGCCGCGCCTCTACCGTGCCATCGGCATCAAAGAGAATACGGACGCGGGTACTTATACCGTTACCGCGTTGCTGCATGACCCGAAAAAATATGCTGCGGTGGATAGTTTTGCGCATTTTGACCATGAAATTACCACGCTGCACAACACTGCCCCTGTGTTGACCGATGCGGCTGTCAATACCGACGATGGGACAGTTGTGATGACATGGGACAGCCTGGCCGCAAACGGTCAGGTTTTAACTTACGATATTAAGATTTACCGCAATAATAAACTGTATCGGCATATTCCTGATGCTCAGACGGCTGATATTTCGCTAGAAAACCTGCCAAATGGTCAATATCGCGCGGAAATTCGCGGGCGCAATGCTCGCGGGGTGTTGTCTGCACCGATTGAGAAAGGCTGGAGTGTTGATTACACGGTAAGCGGTGTTCGGGCAACGGCTAAGATGAACGCGGTACAGCTTGATTGGTATTTGCCCGATACGGTTATGAAGAATGTGTCGTCTGAGATTTGGTATGCGCGTGAAAATAACCGGGCGGCTGCAACTAAGTTGGCGACGGTTGCGTATCCGCAAACGACCTACACGCTTGCAGGTGTTTCGGTAACGGACGCTTTTTATTTTTGGGTGCGTATTGTCGATAATGCCGGTAATACCGGGGAATTTTCCACGGCTGTTGCTGGTAGGTCGGACCCTGACCCTGCTCCGATTTTGGCGCAAATGCGGGGTCGTATCACTCAAGACGAGCTGTCGCGTGATTTGTTTGCTTTGGTCAATCAGCCTAAAGGTTTGGGTGAGGCAGACCGTCGGGCAATTTCCGAGCAGGTCAAGCAGGAAGTCAAGACGCTGAAAATTGAAACGGCCGTCGTAACCGAAGTTAAAAAGGTCGTCAGCGACTTGGAAGGCAATATGAAGAGCCTGTATTCGTTACAGACTCAGGCATTTGGTAACGGACGGCGGGCGATTTCCGGTATTGCAGTAGGTGCGGACAGCAAGACCGCCGAAGGTCATATCATGATGATGGCCGATAGGGTTATGTTCGTCGATCCGAACAGTAATCAGATTGTGCCTGCGATGGTAGTGGATGTGAAAAACGGACGGTCAACGCTTGGTCTGAATGGCGATTTGATTGCAGACGGTACGATTCATGGGCGGCATATTGCGGCAAGTCAAACGATTCAGTCGCCGACGATTTTGGCGGGTACGTTGCGGATGGGGACGTTCAGTGTCAATCCGAATGGAGATTTTCAATCGTCGGCGGCGGCTGGTGGCGGTAGCGTGGTAATGAACCAGCATGGTTTTGTTGCTCGCGATTCGTCAGGTGGTTTGCGTATTTTGTTGGGCTATCGCCCGGGATTGTGGTAATGGATTACGGACTTTTTTGTTTTGACAGCGATGGGCGGCAAATTGATTTGAATCTGGAATCTTCGTTAGTTGTTGAGGGTGTTTTGTATCTTGGCAATTCTGAGACGGGCATGGTTCCGATTGATATGCTGTTCCCTCGTCGTCATTTTTTTAAGGGTATTTTCCTGATGCCGCAATCTCATTTCAATGCTCCGCCGGAGGTGGAGCATTTATCTCCGCTTTTTATTAAAAATGGGATGCTGTGTTGGGCGCATAATTTTTATCATTCCCGCTACTGGCCTGATATTTATTTTGGCGGTGGGGCATTTGCTGGTCGGAATTTTTTGTATGGCTATTTCAACTGATGATTGGGGTTTGTCGATTTACAACGACAACGGCGTTGATTTGTGTAATTACGGGGTATTCGTTCCGAGATACATAGGTCGTCTGAAATTGAGATATCCGTTCAATCAGGGGACTCACCCATCTTTGTTGCGGATTGTTGCTGAAGATGGGCGGGAGTTGACGATTGATGATGCCAGTAAAAATTTGCCGTTTAGTCATCATCTCGGTCGTTCTACTCCTATGAATTTGAATAATCCGGTTGGTAATATTCCTAATCCTGGCTATTACAATTCGCTGAATCGGGGCATTCGTTTTTTGCTGCCGCTGTACAGTAATCAATGGTTTTTTCAGGGTGCAAAAGGTATTGTTCCGTCGGTAATACACGGCTGGGGCAACGGCTATGACCGTGAAAAATGGGAAATGGCTGAATTAATGTGCAATGCGCTAAAATCGGGTGGTGATATTCAAAATGCGGCGTTATTGAGAAAGAAGATGCAGGGTACGTTGACTAAGGAGGAGCAGCGGAATTTTGTATTACGCAGTTTGCAGTCCGGTCGTAATCCTGTGTCGGGAATGCCTGTAACTATGTCCTTTCGGAGTACGGCAACCGTTGAGCATGAGCATAGCGGATATAGCAGTGTGTCACTTGGCGCGGGATTTATGGTCGTTGAAATGACGGGTGGAACGGAGCTTGAAATCTTTTTCTACGAAACCGCAGGTTTGCCATATCAGTATTTGTGTCGATGTTCGACGGTGCATGTGTTCGAAGAGTTTGGGTTGGATATGTACAACCCTTCGCCGCCGTTACTGAATTATGTAATGGCGACAGGTGATAGCTCGGCAACTGCGGAGGCTTTCGGTTTGCCTGCTCGTCCGTCGAATCTGATTACTGGTCAGGTGGAGCGTGCGCGGTGGATCTTTACTTCGCGCGTCGATCAAAGGCAGCCGCGTGAAAGCTTGGCGAACGTTGTTGCGACGTTATCCAGTGGTGAAGATGCCGCCTTAAGGGATAGGGTTACAACCTATTTGGAAGGCAGCCCGAAATTAAAGCTAAAGTACGAGCAATACAGTAGCAGCATGAAGCCTTTGAAATTGCTTGGGAGTATCAATCCTGATGCAAGCAGCGTGCAAAAGATGCCGTCTGGTAATGGTTATAAATATGTTGTCACCGGCGGGTATCTGTTTAATCGGGTTTGCCAGCCTGTTGGGATAATGGGCTTTGAGTCTGTGGACGCTTTGCTTGGTCAGAAAATTAAACCGGGTATGAGCGCGGGGGTCCATAGCCTTTGGCAGGCTCATGGAGTCCGCACTCCGTCGCCTACTCCTGACGAGGTATTTCGTTGGAATTTGGATAATATCCCTCGGTATCAGCCAATTTTGAATTACAAATATTCCGATTATTTAAAAGACGCATGGGATGGTGATCCGCGTTTTAATTTATCGAAATGGCAGTCGTTCAAGGTTGGGCTGTTGTCGGCATTTAATGCGCGGATGTCGGAAAATTTGGCGGTTTCTTATCGGCAATATAATAAGATGCTCGAAATTTCAAAGGTCGTCCGCGCAGGCGATATTGTTTTTTATAGTAAAGCAAATCCTGTTTCTGAGACTCAGTATTATCAGGAGCATATTCAGAAAGCTGAAGATGCTTTGGCTAAAGAGTTGCAAACTGAATCTTTAGCAAGAAGTAACGCAGCGGGCGCATGGTATGAGCAGATGGGAAATGAGTGGGCGCAGCGACAGGAAAATGAGTTCAAAAACAGTTTTGCATTGATGAATCAGTTGGGAAATCTGCTGAACTACAATACCAGTCGATATGGTGAGGCTGTTTTTTGGGGTGGTTGCGGATACCGTCATTCTGATTATTCGTTGGAAATTTTAATACCGCAGGCCGCTAATCATGGAGATATGATCCGCGAACCTGCACCGGAGAATTGGGTGATGTGCCAATCGCCTAATTTTTAATGTTTTGCCGTCTAAATGGTTTAGGCGGCATTTTTTTTAAGGAGGATTCCTATGACTGAAAGACAGTTGGTTGGAATGCAAAAGAGTATGGCAGACGAACAAACCGGAGTGCCGGTCGAATTTCATACGGTTACGTCTATGTCTTTAGATTACGCCTATAAAATTTATTCGGTAACAATCGGAAGTTGGTATAACAAGCCTTGCTTTGAGCAAGGTAAAAGTGCAGTCAGTTCGTTTCAGTTGACGTTGAACGGCGCGCCCCCGCGCGGGGTTGATTTTATTGACTGGGCGCTGACGTCTGTCGCATCGGCGGAAAATGTAAACAGCCCTTATGCAGGGGCAGAGCTTGTTGAAGGTAAATAACGGGAGTGGGGAAATGTCCGAGTCATTGGTCACGCCTGTCGCCATGTACACTTTAGGGGGTACGGCCGCGGCAGGTCATTTTTTAGGTATGCCGATTGACGCTGTCGTCATTGGGGCGATGGCTTCGGCGGCGGTAACGATGATAAGCGAGCCGAAAAGCCCACGCTTCACGGCCAGCCTGCGTTGATGGGCGCGGGTGAAAACCGTTTCTTGTATCTGTTGTTCGTAGATAAAAACGGCTTCACTTGTCGCTCAAACTATTTCAGCGCTGGGATTCAAACCATTCATTATGCTGTTACCGGCAAACTTGCGTAACAGGCCATCTTTCAGATGGCCTTTTTTCTTGGAGGTAAAAAATGAGTAACTCACTCAAATGGGTTAAATATATTCTTGAATGGCGTTTTCTTCCCGTACGGTTCCAGCAGTGGTTGTTTGGTACAGGCACGCGTGCGGTGGAATTTGTAAGTGGGTGTTCGATGATTGGTTATGCACTGGTCTTCGCATTTTCCCCGAACGACATTTATAGCTGGCCGATATACTATAAATTTAAGGATATTTCAGAGTTTACGTTGATATTGGTATTTGGCGGTGTCGGAGTGCTGCAACTGGCAGCGATGTACTGGCAGACATTCAAGGGGGAAGTGCTGTCGGGTTATATGCTTTTGGTATCGGCATTTATCTGGTATTTAACGGCGTATGCGTTTTGGGCGGCCTATCCGCCGGCGCATACAGGTATGGTTATTCCGCCCGTCTTGGCGTTCCTTTGCTTACTTGCTGGAAATAACTCACTTAAATTCTTGTTTTCGGAGGATAAATTCAAACGGAAACAAAAGGGGGAATAATGCACGATTTTTTTCAAATCGGCTATCTGTTCGCGATAGGGGGCGGCGTCATTGGTAGCGTGTGGTCAAGCATGAAAGACCATGACGCGCCAGTATCAAGCCTGTTTGAAGCTTTGATTTCGGCGGTTGCGGCGGCGGCAGTAGCGGAACGGTTTTTAATGCTAAACCAAGTATGGACTTGTGCGATTGCCGGCGCGTTTGTCGGTATTTTAACAGGTCATGCGATGGATACCGTGCAGGCCATTGCCCCGGGACTAATGAAAAAATGGCTCAGAAAAACAGCTGAAAAATTTATCGATAGTAAAGACTAGCAAAGGCCGTCTGAATATTCAGACGGCCTTTTTATTTCGAAAGGTAGAATATGACACAAGTAACACAAAATTTTAGTTTGCGTGAATTAACGCGTAGCGAAACCGCCCGCCGTATGGGTGTTGAAAATATTCCGACTGAAAAGGAAATGCAGAATATCCGCAAGACAGCTGAGCAGTTGGAAAAAATTCGTGAATACGTTGGCCGTGGCATCATCGTTACAAGCTGTTTTCGCAGCGAGCGTGTGAATAAGTTGGTTGGTGGTAGCCCAACATCGGCACATCGTTTCGGTTCGGCAGCTGATTGTGACGCTATCGGCATGACTTCTTTTGCTTTTGCGAAAAAGCTGATTGAAATGCGCGATGTTGGAAAGCTGGTATTTGACCAGTTGATCTTGGAATTTCCGGAGCGTGGGGATGGTGCATGGGTGCACATCGGTTTCCGACACAATGGCGCCCAACGTAATCAGGTTATGACTGCCGTTAAACGCGGTGGGAAAACCGTTTATTTACAGGGATTAGTGCCATGATTCTGTGGATACTTAAAAACAGAATCATCACGGCCCTAATTGTGTTGGTGGTGGTTTTAGTGTGTTGGCTTGGCTTTGTTTATGGTGTCGCCATTCCTGATGCTGAAAAGCGTGGTGCAGCAGTCGCTACGGCAAAAATCAGCCAAGATTTTGCTGTTGCCCAAGGCCGGCATGTTGCTGAAACATTGGAAAAAGAACGGGCGCGCACCGCTGAATTTGCTGCGATGCAAGCCAAAATAGAAAAGGAGAGAATCCATGCGAAAACTGTTATTAATAGCCTTCGCAGCGAGCTTGACCGCGTGCAGCAGTACGCCCGAAATCAAGGTGGCCGCCGAAACCTGCCCACAACCGATAGCACCGCCGGCGCATCTGATGAATCAGTTGCCAAAGGTTGGGCATTATTCGGAAAATGCACGGCTGAATATGCTGGAATGGCAGAAGTAGCAGACCAGCAAAGAAATGATCTGGCTGAATGGCAGGCTTATGGCCGTATTGTTTCTGGTGAATGAAAAAGCCCCCTTGCGGGGGCTTACTCTATAAAAAAAGCGTACTGTATGGAAAGAGTAGGTTAAGAGAAGCTGATATTCAGATTTTTGCCAAGCTTTTCAGCGGCTTTTTCCAAAAAATCAATTTTTGTATTGTGACGCAAATTCAGTAAGCGGTCAATTTGCGGCATGTGTACGCCTAATCTTCTTGCCATTTCGGATTTCTTTACATTTTGTTGTACCATTTCATTAAGTAGCAGGATTTTAGCTGTTTCTAATGCCGGTAAAACGACAACATGCTCACCATCATTTTCTGAAGGCAGAGGGACAGCTTTCCTGTCTTCAAAATATCCTTCTAATGCGCAAATCAGGCCGTCAATTGCTTCGATTTTTGCTGTATCTTCGTCTTCTCCGACTGCGACAGCTTCCGGAATATCTGGGAATGTTACTAATAAAGTACCATTATCGTCTGGCGTTAGAATATAGGGGTAAGCTAACATATGCACCTTTCATTTAGTAATCCAGTATAGTTATTAGGTAGCAAGCTCCTCCGAGCTTGCTCCTTTTTATTTCTTATTTATTTAAGATCTAAGTCTTTTTTGATTTTTTGAACCAATCCCGTACCAATTTCTTTACTACCGTGGTTTGGGAAAACTGATGTTTTATTACCAAGTTTTATTAATTGATGGCTTCCGCGTTTTAGCGTGGTAAACTCTACACCTTGAGAGAGCAGCCATTTCCTGAATTCGCTGTATTTCATCATTCACCTCCTTTCCATACAGTAAGGTCATAATACAACAAAAATGTTGTGATTGCAATACTAAATACAACATTTTTGTTGTATTTAGTATTGCTCAAGATGATTTTAATTTGTGGGCATATATGGGGGTACATAAATTAGTAAAAAATAA